>JAIRVZ010000037.1 GCA_031253625.1 Dysgonamonadaceae bacterium | reverse complement strand
GCCTACCGGAACAAGAGGAGGAATCTCTGTGATGCTTTATTATGATTTGGCACAAGACAGATATAGTCCGTATAACGAAACCGTGATTTATTCCGTCGGCTATGTGTTTAGTTTCTGATTATCTTGTTTGACCATACCGGTGAAAGAAAAATTAATCTTAGTTGTATCGAAACATCGTCAGTTTGGTTGGAAGTTCAATATCTATTGGGCAGAAGAATTACCAAGCGGAAGTTTAAAGATTTTGGGTATTCCGAATGCCAAGGAGGAAGAGCAAAAAGGAACATCCGAAACGGTTGTCAAATTAATCAAACTGATCGACGAAGTTTCTGATGCCGCTTTGATGAAAGCTTATTCCAAGAAAAAAAGCACAGTCGATTTCAGAGAAGAAATTTCACAGGAAACCATCGAAAACCTTATCCGTCCAAGAATCGAAGTCAACATCCGGAAAGTCGTCGAACTGGCATTGAACTCCACGCTCCTGATTTATTTAAGGGAAGATTTGACTATCAAAGTGCTTTTTGAGCATAATAAAATCGAAATACTCCCCTCTCCCACCCGATGTCTTTTCAACTTCGTAAAAGATGAAAAAGGACTGCGTTATTTTATCTCTCTAACCAACAACGAAAATGAGATTTCATTACAGGAAAAACCGGCTTATGTTTTATCTCAAGAACCTGCTGTTATTTTATTGGGAGACAAAATACATCGAGTCAAAAATATCGAATCGAAGAAATTAGTGCCGTTTTTCGAGAAAGAGTATATCGCTGTTCCTGCATCTTCCGAAAAAGCATATATTAAAACATTTATTCTCAAAACAATACCTAAATACGAAGTTAAAATAGACGGGATTGAAATGATTGAAATCTTTCCCGACAAAAAAGCAGTATTAGTATTGGAAGAAGATTTCCATCAACAGCTAACGTTATTCCTTTATTTTCAATACAATAATCATCAGGTAAATCCGGCTCAACGAAAAACCAAATTTGTCGGGTTGGAAGAAGTCAACGGAGAAGAATCTATTTGCTGGTTCATGCGCGATTTGGATTGGGAAAGACAATCTTTACAAAAACTCTTTGAATTAGGATTAAGACAAGAAGGCGACAACCGCTTTTATCTTAAACAAGACCCTGAATTATCACAGCGTTATGGCTTGATTGGCTGGCTGAATGCCCACAAAGAAGAACTTTCCGATTTCGTTATCGAGCAAAAAACCGGACAAACTTACTACACCGGCAAAGTTTCCATGCAATCGAAACTAGACACTAAAATCGATTGGTTTGATGTGGAAATCGAAGTCGTTTTCGATAATTTCAAAATCCCATTCTCACGTTTCAGAAAACACATTTTAAATGGAAATATCGAATTTATATTACCCGACAGAAGTGTTTTTATCCTTCCCGAAGAATGGTTTCACCGTTACCACGATTTTTTCCTGCACGGAAAGGAAACAGAAAAAGGCATACGGATTCAAAAAATGCACGTCGGCATTTTAAACGATTCTGTTGATGAACTGTTTTCCGAAAAGAAAAAGCAAGAATTGCTGAAATTCAAACAATTACCGGATGAGCGACCGATTCCGCCTCCTCATTTGAATGCCATACTTCGGCCTTACCAAAAAGAAGGTTTTTATTGGTTAGAGCATTTATATAATGTCGGGTTGGGAGGTTGTTTAGCAGATGATATGGGTCTTGGTAAAACATTGCAAGCCATCACATTGCTCGATTATATATATTCCAAATCCGATAAAACGGAAACATCACTAATTGTTGTACCTAAATCATTGATTCACAACTGGCAAAACGAATTGAAAAAGTTCGCTCCCGAATTGAAAGTATATGTATATGCCGGGAATAACAGGATAAAAAGCAACGACATCGATAAAATATTCCGGCATTATCAAGTCATTATCACTTCATACAGCATCGCAAGAAATGACATTGAATATCTTTGTCAACATCCCTTTCACTATATTATATTAGATGAAAGCCAATATATTAAAAACCCGGAATCGATTCTGTATAAATCCGTTAAGAAACTCTACTCATCGCATAAGCTCGTACTTACAGGCACTCCGATAGAAAATTCTTTATCCGACCTTTGGGCACAATTCAATTTTATCAATCCCGGATTATTGGGTAATTTTTCTTCTTTCAAAAATAACTACATCCAAAAGATTACCAAAGAAAAGAATAAAAACACCGAAGAATCGCTACAACGATTGATACAGCCGTTTTTACTCCGCAGAACGAAAGAACAGGTAACGCCCGATTTGCCTCCGCTATCTCAGGAAATTGTTTATTGCGACATGACTGAAAATCAAGAGAAAAACTACGATGCAGAGAAAAATCGTATCCGAAACATCTTGTTAGAAAGCAAAGAAAACCTTACGAAAAATAATTTTATCGCCTTACAAGGTTTGATGCGACTTCGGTTGTTAGCCAATCATCCGGCATTAATCGATTTGGAATATAAAGAAGATTCCGGCAAATTCGACCAGATTATCCTTTATTTCGAAAGTTTGAAAGCCAACGGGCATAAAGTGTTGATTTTTTCTTCGTTTGTAAAACATCTTAAATTGTTATCGCAGAGATTCGACCAAGAAGGCTGGAAATATGCCTTACTCACCGGACAAACCTCCAATCGAGAAGGAGAAATCAACAAATTTACCCAAAACGACGATGTCAACTGCTTTTTTATTTCCCTGAAAGCAGGTGGAACCGGACTGAACCTAACCGCTGCCGATTACGTCTTTATTATCGACCCTTGGTGGAATCCAGCTGCCGAAATGCAGGCCTTGAGCCGCGCTCACCGCATCGGACAAGATAAAAGCGTCATAGTCTACCGCTTTATTTCGAGCGACACGATAGAAGAAAAAATCATCCACCTGCAACAATCAAAATTACAATTATCCGAAACGTTTATCACATCCAATAATCCGTTGGAACAATTGAACAATCAAGAGATTGCCGAATTGTTTTTGTAATGTCGATTGTCTCAAGAATAAAAAAACTTGGGCAACTTTACTCTCGAAAGTTGCCCAAGTTTACTACTTAATTTGTACCTGTTAATTAGTTATTTCTTAAACAGTGTTTTTGTCGTTTCTACCCGGTTAGATTCGTAGATAGTTTTCACAATATAAATACTATTCTCTACCGGTTGGGTAATTTCCAAACCTTGCAGGTTATAATAACGAACATCTACGATTTTACCATTATCGACATTTATATTAATCAAGCCGGTTGGACCGCTTACGATACCTAATGATTTTGCCGGAGCACTTGCTCCTGTGTATACAACCAAACATTCAAAAGGGTTCAATGCTCTTGCCGCCGGTTCGTTGTGTTCGAAAGTGAGTTTACCATCGAATAAATAGAAGTGTTGATTAGGCGGACATGATAAACTAATTTCAGCTACAGACGGACTGGCTATCATTGCGTATCCTGATGTAGAAGAAATAATATCTTCATCATTAGATAACGTTACTCCGGTGCCGGAAGTAAATGTAACTACCTTGTTAAAATTTGCAATAGCATTGGGGAACTGGATAGCATACCCTTTGCCTGCTGTTAATGTGGTAACGCCTTCAACAGCAACAAAATTTCCCTCATCGTTAACAGTACTCAACCAAAAATCGCCACCGACACCATCTTCATAAGATACTAAATCATAGGGAACCAAATCACAACGTATTGATGCTACATCAAATGGGAAGCCGATAACATGCCATTTTTTAGTACCATCGCCATGCTTAGTAATGGTTTTTTCGAGTTTTACAACTCCGGTTACTGTCAACTCTCCACTTTCAATTATCAACTGACCAACACCATCATCATCATTCGCTTGGAAGATAATGTCGCCATAAAATTCGGATTCCGTTAGTGTTTCCGTTGCTCCCGGATCAATCACTAAAAGAGGAGGAGCACCACCCATAAATTGAAACGCAATCGTTTTTTGGGTTGTATTGTGCGTAATATTCGTTACCGGCTTGTTTGCATTCACCCCTGCCCACGATATTGAGGCAGGAACAGAAGTATCTGTAAATAAATTATTTGCTCCTTGTGGATAAGGGTCGGTAGCTCTATTTGCCGTTGTGCTCGTTGCATTTCCGCCTGCCTGTTTTACATAAAGTCCTCTGTGGGTAGGATCTGCATTAATTGAACCTATGTTGCTGCTTATATAATTTTCATCAACATGATATATCAACAAGCCGCTTGCGGGAATATATTGGTCAAAACCTTGCTGTTGGCGGTTTTCCAATAAGAAATATTCATTGGGTGTTGTGGTAGTTACTTTGTAACTTGCACCTTGTGTTGCGGGATTTGGTATTGTAACATCAGCGGGGTTTGTAAGTTCTGTCATTGGTATCCAACCGAGTTGGTTTCTGCACCAAGCAGAGTGGAGCGCAGGCGTCGCGCCACTTTCATTAACACCGCCATTCCAATTGCCACTTGCCATTAAGCACCATTTACCAAGATCAACTGATTGACCGCCACTGCCTGCATAATCCGTATCATACAAGTCGGGCAAGCCAAAAACATGGCTAAGTTCGTGACAGATTACACCGATATGAGTGATTTTATTTGCACAAATACTTGGATAATCAATGACATCTTGGCTATTCCAACGTAATTCCGACGAACAGGAATAAAGATAAACATATTTTCCATTTAAGTACAAAGCAGGCGAAAATCCCCAAGCGTGTGCCCAAATTCCCTGCCCTGCAGGTTCGCCTGCCGCTTGGTCGTATCCTGCATAAATAATGTGCATGCCGTCGACAATGCCGTCATTATCTCTGTCGTATAACGAAAAATCACAACCCGCAGCATAAGCTGCATTTGCTGCTTCTTGCGCCATTAATCGTGGGCCTCCACCGCTTTCATCATCATAATAAATAATGTTTTGGCTCATTCTGAAAGGGCCATAAACATCAAACTGAACATCGAGTTGGTCGTATGAACTTGCCTTAAAATAATCGCGCACACTGCCTGTAATTGCACCGTCAGCCGTAGCTATATAATTCAACTGATTATACAGCAGTTGAAATTCGCTTTTCGTTCTTGTAAATGATATATTAGGAAAATCTACCAAAATAACCGGCATGCGTACTGTATTGGAAAGAGACGCACGTTGCGGAGCATTGTTTAATGCTTGTTGTCGCAACTTTCTTATTTGTTGAAAAGCCGTTGCTTGCGATGATGAAAAACCAATTTTTTTAGAAATTTGGGATAAAAAAGCCTTATCGCTTGCATTGCGATATTGTATGTTTTTTGCAATTCTGCCCGAAAGCGCCAAATCGCCTTGCACATTTTTTTGAGCATATTCCCAAAAGCCGTTTGAATTACGCAAAAGCGTGTAACCATCTGAACTTTCAGCCCACGATGCAAACTCATCGCCTTTAAGCGTAATAGTTAACACCGTTCCATCCGGTTGTCTTACTTCAATGGGATGAGGGTAAGCCGGCACAGCGTACATTTTAAAAGTTGCAAAAATAGCAACCAAGAATAAGAAACACATTCGTCGCATAATAATTCAATTTATGGTATTATATTTAATCATCGGTAATGAAGTAAGGATTAGAAAAAAGACCTGCCCACGTCTATGTCTTTGACTTGAGCAGGTCTGTTATAGTGTATTGAGCAGGCCTAATTTAGTTTTTTTCTGCCGTTCTTTTCCTGTTACGAACAAGAATGTATGCTCCTGCTAATGCAAGCAAAACGTATACTCCATCGTGAACCGGCGCCAAAGGAGTGAGAGTTCCATCTGATGATTCTCCGGGTCCGATTAAACCACCACCGGCATTAGAAGGCCCTTTTTGTAACCACGATTCGGTATTTTCTTTCATGTTGGCATGTATCTGTCCACCAACGAGCAAAGACATTGCTAAAATAAATATTTTTAATGTTTTCATATTTTATTTCTATTAAAATTAGACAATTACTTATTTCGTAAACAATACTTTTGTTGTTTCTACTTTATTAGATTCGTAGATGGTTTTCACAATGTAGATATTGTTTTCTACCGGTTGGGTAATTTCCAAACCTTGCAGGTTATAATAACGAACATTCATGATTTTACCGTTATCGGCTTTTGCATTAATCAAGCCGGTTGGACCGGATTCGATACCTAATGTTCTTGCCGGAGAGCCTGTTCCTGTGTATACAGCCAAACAATCGAAAGGTTTCAATGATCTTGGCACCTCTTCGTGGTGTTCGAAAGTGAGTAGACCATCGAATAGATAAAAGTGTTGATTAGCCGAACATGATAATGAACCAGCATTAATATTGGCTACAGACGGACTGGCTACCATTGCGTATCCTTCTATAGAAGAAATAATATCTTTACTATTAGATAATGTAGGATTAGAAACAGAGGTAAATGTAACTACCTTGTTTGTCAATACATCGGGGAATTGGATAGCATATCCTTCGCCTGCATCTAATGTGGAAACTTCTTCAACAGCAACAAAATTTCCCTCATCGTTAACAGCACTCAACCAAAAATCGCCACCGACACCTTCTTTATAAGATTCTAAATCATAGGGAACCAAATCACAACGTATCGATGCTACATCGAATGGGAAACCAATAGCATGCCATTTTTTATCACCACTGCCATGTTTAGTAATCTTTTTTTCGAGTTTGACAACTCCGCTCATAACGTCTAAGGTTTGAAAGCCAAGATCTAATTGGCCGACTCCCGTGCCATCATCTACGAAAGTGATGTCGCCACCTGTATAGTCGAATATTGTTTTTGTTTTACCGGCAGGGATAACTAATGGAGCAGCTGGTATTACCTTCGGAGCAAACTCAAATGTAATATTATCCCAATAAAAATCGACACTTTTAGTCTGATCACCCACACCTATTCCCATGTCAAAAACATTCAAATCTAACAAATCTCCGGATAAGCCGGGTAAGCCCATTTCAGCAGCTGTAACCGTAATTGTTTCCCAAGATTCTCTCTTACTCGCATTACCTTCAATTTTCCAACCGGAAGTTTGAGTTGTATGACCTTTTGCAGCAAATGGAGTACCTACTTCTCCAAACCAAAATTCAATTTTTTTATAAGTCATATCCCCACCTGGAAGAAGGTAAACATTTGCCGTCATTTTTACTACATCTCTCAATGTATATCCTTCTTCATCGAATGTCACTCCGTTAAGTCTGAATCCGCTATCATAATTAGTTGATACATGATGTAATGATCGAACATTTTTTCCGGCCGGATCCGGATCTACCTCAATAGTTGATGTAGCATCACCAGGATTGTAGCAGATGCTCGGCATAACAGTTCCGAGTGCTATATCGTTAAAATCAAGAACAACCTTGGGAGTAACAGTAACAGAACCTGCGCTCAAATTAATTACTTGTATGTCATCAATATAATAAGTTACATTAGTAGTTTTACCCATGTCGAAATTCATATGCATATTGGTGTCTGTACCGGCTTTCATTCCTCCTCCAGTAGTTGTCGGGTTGAAAACAACTTTTTTCCATGCGGTTGAAGTTGTAAATGTACTAAGATATTGACTTGTCATCTGATTACCAGAATCGAATGAAATTCTTCCTGCACCGGGAGCAGTTGATCTGACCCAAAAAGAGATTTCGTAGTAGTCGCCCGTTACTGTCGTAACAGTAGGAGATCGTAATTGCGAATCCCATTCGTTAGGAGAACTTGCACCTACAATTATTCGTACTGACCTATTTCCGGTGTGAGCTTCAGCAGCACTGTTGAAATTAGATATGCCACCACCTGCATTCTGTACATTCCATGTGGTAGTAATAGCACTACTTGAATATCCTGAAAATGCTATACCATCTTCAAAATCAAAAACTCGCACGATTTCAATCGCTGCAACATTACCTGCTCCTATCAAACAAGCGAGCAGAAAAAATAGAAAATTTTTCTTCATGAATATTATATTTAAAAATTAGTACTTTTCTTATCCATTTTGGTTAAAGAAATTAAAAGCTATTGAAAAAAATCCAATATACGCAACAATAGTAATCAAAAAGTAACAGATAAGCAAGAATTTAAATAAAAAAAACATTTTTTAATACAAAAAGATTAGGGCTTCCTATAAAATTACGGGTAAATCAATATCCGAGGCAAAAAATATTCCTGCAAATAAAAAAATCAGACTTCCCTGTAAGAATATAAAAAAATAATTATCTTTGTAACAGATAAAACAATATCTTTTATATCAATAATATTGAACTAACAGCTATTACTGTATGTCTTTACTGTATAATTTTGATGTAGATACAACCGATGATGTTTTGAAAATAGTGGCGCAAAATTTCCAAAAGCGGCGGTTGGAAAAAGGAATATCCCGAAACAGGCTTTCCGAAATGAGCGGTGTTCCGGCTCCGACTATTGCCAAATTTGAGCAAAAACAAAGCATTTCACTGCCTTCTTATGTCGCCTTGGCTAAAGCATTGGGCTACACGGAAGATATAAAAAAACTGCTTTCCGAGCCTATTTACAACACAATGGAAGAGTTGGATATGATTCATAAAAACAAAACACGAAAAAGAGGAAACCGTGAAACAACTAAATAAAATATCCGTATTTTACCGCAACCGGAAAGTCGGAGAACTAAGCATGACACCCGACAATCGCCTGTGTGCCTTTCAATACGATAAGGAATGGTTGTTGTCGGGTTTTTCTGTTTCGCCATTGGATTTACCGTTGAAATCCGATTTATTCATTGCCAAACCGGAGCCTTTTTGGGGCAACTTCGGCATATTTGAAGACAGTCTTCCTGATGGTTACGGGCGTTATCTCTTAAACCGGATGTTGAAAAAACAAGGAGTAGACGATAGTTCATTAACGCCTATTCAACGTTTGAGCATTGTCGGAAATTCCGGTATGGGTGCTTTATCTTATTTCCCGGAATCATTTGTCGGTAAAGAAAAAACATTGCCCGAATTAGATTACTTGCAACAATTAGCCCTTGATGTATTATCGGAAAAAACAGATACCGGAGCGGATATTCTTTATTTCAATAGCGGTAATTCGGGCGGCTGCCGTCCGAAATGTTTGTATCGTGATGAAGAAGGGGCTTGGATTGTGAAATTTCGTCATATTTATGACCCTCAAGATATGGGCAAAATGGAATTTCGCTACAACGAAATCGCCCGTTTGTGCGGAATCGAAGTGCCTGATTTTAAACTCCTCCAAGGGAAATATTTTGCAAGCAAACGTTTTGATATAGAGAACAGAGTACGTTTGCATATCGCTACTGCAGGAGCTTTATTAAGTGAATCTATTTATCAGCCGAAATTAGATTATAAGACACTACTTCATTTAACCGGTTTTCTCACGCAAGATTCTGTACAGGTAGATGAAATGTTTCGCCGCATGGTTTTCAATGTGCTGACCAACAACAAAGACGATCACGCTAAAAATTTCAGTTTTATATGCCGTGAAGGAAAATGGTCATTGGCTCCGGCCTACGACCTGACGCGAAGTCCGGAAGGCTACCACGGAGAACACGCTACATCGGTAAACAACAACGGACTGCCGGAAATAAAAGATATGCTCGCTGTCGGTGAGACTGTTCGTATTTCTCACAAAAAAGGAATGGAATTGATTGATTCCGTATTTGAAAACTGCAAAGAGATTTTGGCTGAGAGATTTTAAAAATTACCGACATAAAGAATGTGACGTATCAGTCTCACGGTAGGTGTTTTTATCGTCAAATATACAAAGTACTCTTTTAATTTCAATTTTAATCAAAAAATAGTTTACATTTGCAATCAAACATGAATATTATGAGCAATATCAATTACGATTTAAACAAAATAAAAGCATTTCTGTTCGATGTCGACGGAGTGCTTTCATCTTGCACTATTCCACTTCATCCGTCGGGCGAACCCATGAGGATGGTTAATATCAGAGATGGATATGCTATGCAATTAGCAGTCAAACAAGGGTATGTATTGGGTATCATAACAGGAGCCAATACGGAAGCTGTCAGGTTGCGATTCGAAAATTTAGGATTAAAACACATCTACATGAAATCATCTGTTAAGATGCACGATTACAGTGATTTCATAGAGAAAACAGGTTTCCTGCCCGAAGAAGTTATTTTCGTAGGCGACGATATTCCCGATTATGAAGTGATGCAACAAGTGGGACTTCCTGCTTGTCCTGCCGATGCTGCGCCCGAAATTAAAGCCATCTCTAAATATATTTCAACAAAAAACGGAGGCGAAGGCGTTGCCCGCGACATCATCGAACAAGTGATGAAAATGCAAGGAAAGTGGATGAATGACCATGCTTTCGGCTGGTAATAATGGATTTTATTTCCCCATTAATCTAACCGCCATATTCAAAACAAAATCACCCGGTAAAACTTTAACCACAAACGCCAAGCTTTTATTGAGAAATCCCGGAATCACGCGCTTTTTGCCTTTCATCATCGCTTTGTATGCACTTAGAGCTACCTTTTGAGGTGTCATCATATATTGAAACATCGGGACATTATTCGCTTCAGCTTTGTTGAAAAAATTGGTAGCCGTAGGACCGGGCAAAAGCGTGGTAATCGTTACTCCGGTCTTTTTCAACTCATTGCGAATCGCTTCCGAAAACGAAAGGACAAATACTTTGGTCGCACCATAAACAGCCATAAGCGGAACCGGTTGAAGGGCTGCGATGGATGATACATTCAAAATCCGGCCACTGCCTCGCTCCTCCATTTTTCGTGCGTAGATATAAGACAACTCCATTAAAGTAGTGATATTCAATGCAATCATTTCGCGGCATTTTTGCAAATCGCGTTTCGTAAATCGCCCAAAATCACCGAAACCTGCATTATTGACCAAATATTCAATTTGCAAATCGTTTTGTTCGACGTAATTCTCAATAGTTTTTATACTATCCGGATTGGATAAATCGGTCGGCAAATAATTGACGATTACAGGATATTGCTGTTCAATTTCCTGCTTGATATTCAATAATTTATCTTCATTTCTGGCAAGCAATAAAAGATTGATTCCATCTTTGGCGAATAATCGGGTGATTTCCAATCCAATGCCACCGGATGCTCCTGTGATTAGTGCTGTTTTTTTCATTGTTTAGAATTATAGTAATCTTCCTGTCAAAAATAAGGTTGCAATAGAGAAATAAATAATTAATCCGGTAACATCTACCAAGGTGGCAACAAAAGGAGCGGAAGCCGTAGCCGGGTCAAGTCCGAACCGTTTCAGTATAAACGGAATCATGGAACCGGATAACGTTCCCCACAAAACAATAAAAACCAAAGATACAGAGACGCTCGCTCCTACCCACGGCCAATATTCTCCATAATCATAAAATCCGGTTTCCTGCCAAATGATGATGCGGATAAAACCAATTATTCCAAGCACTGAACCTAAAAGTAATCCCGATAAAATTTCTTTTCTCATGACATACCACCAGTTTTTTAATTTCAGTTCTCCCAAAGCCATTGCACGGATTATCAAACTGGCAGCTTGCGAACCTGAATTTCCACCGCTGGAAATAATCAACGGAACAAAAAGCGCAAGCACTACAGCTTTTGCTATTTCTTCATCATAATGACTCATAGCAGAAGCTGTTAGCATTTCTCCCAAGAAAAGTATGATAAGCCATCCTGCCCGTTTTTTTACTAATTCGAATAACGACGTTTTGGTATACGAAAGATCCAAACCTTCTGTTCCCCCGAACTTTTGAAAGTCTTCCGTATTTTCTTCCTGCACCACATCCATCACGTCGTCGATAGTAACGATGCCAAGTAATGTACCATCCGTATCTACAACCGGAAGTGCCACCCGGTCATGATCCAAGAAAACTTTTACCGCAATTTCCTGGTCATCGTAAGCATTGAAAGCAACGAAACGATTATCGGTTATTTCCGAAATAATCCGGTCGGGAGAAGCAAGGATGATTTCTTTGATTCGAATATCATCGATCAATTTCCAATTTTCATCGACAACGTAAATTACGTTGAGGGTTTCGGAATCATGACCAAATTTCCGTATGTGTTCAAGCGTCTGTTGTACTGTGAAGTAAGGGCGAATCGCCACATATTCGGGAGTCATCAAACGACCAATACTTTCTTCGGGATAGCCCAATAGCCGGGCAGCAATCGCGTATTCTTCTTTCGAAAGCATCTGCATCAGGCGTTGACTCACTTTTCCGGGCAATTCTTCGAAAAATGCGGTACGGTCATCAGGGTCCAAATCATTCAACAAAGCAGCGATTCTCTCCTTGTTGGATGCCATTCCGTCGATAATATCTTCCTGTCTCTCAAGGGAAAGATATTGGAATGTTTCTTTAGCAAGTTTTCGGGATAAAAGACGAAACATCAAGATTTGGTCAGACTTGGGCAAATCTTCTATTACCTCTGCAATTTGCAGCGGTTCAAGATCGTTTAGCTCTTTTTTCAAGATTTTCCAGTTTTTTTCGTCTAAAAGCCGGAGGAGGTGAATTTTAATTTCGTTCATCGTACCCTTACATTTGACTCCGTAAGGATACTTAAATAGCCCTTACAGAGAAGTTAATACTCTTCCTGTTTTCCTACAACTATGATACGGGCCTTCGTCCATGGATAATTGATTTTTGAAAATTTTTGCAAAGGTAATCTTTTTCCACATTTTTACTAACTTTGCAGTCAATTTTATTGCGATGTAAATGTTAAT
Source organism: Dysgonamonadaceae bacterium (assembly GCA_031253625.1). GTDB lineage: Bacteria > Bacteroidota > Bacteroidia > Bacteroidales > Azobacteroidaceae > JAIRVZ01. The sequence goes on along the minus strand of JAIRVZ010000037.1, from coordinate 17,077 downwards.
TCAATTCTTTAAGCAACCCTTTCCTTTTTTTCAAAAAAAATGGCAAATAGTCGTATTGGTTGCATTATGTATATTTACCGTATTAACTATTGTGCAGGTTTTTGCCGCCACCCAAATAACCCTTCGCTTATTTGTATTGTTTGTTGGTGGATTTACTGCTGTTTCAACTATATGTTCAGCTATTGTTGTTTATATTTTTCCGATACTATTTAAGCGTTTTTTTGATGAAAAACGATGGACAAAAGGGAAATATTTTGCATTTGCCCTTATCCTTACCTTAACAATAAGTGTGGCAAACACGCTGTATGACTGTTTCTTAGCAACAAGAGTATTTCACGTTGAAGTTTCATTTTTTATATGCTTGTATAAAGATTTTTTATCAACTTCTCTGATAGGAATTATACCCACAACTTTCGGGTACTTTTGGATTAAAAATCAGGGATTGCACTCCAACTTGCAAGAAAAAGAAGACCAAAACCGAAAACTGATTTCCCGCGTTCAAGAAAAAGGTGCATCGGATGAAAAAATAATTACTCTATCAGGCAACACCAAAGATTCGCTGACATTGTTTCCAAGAGAATTGCTATACATAGAGTCTTCGGGCAATTATATACAAGTTTACTATCAAATAAATGAACAAATTTCGCATAAGACACTTCGGGCTACCTTACAGCAAATGGAGGAACTTTTGAAAGATTACCCATTTATTGTTCGTTGCCACCGGGCATTTCTTGTTAACATATATCAGATTGAAAAGATAAAGGGTTTTAAACTTTGGTTAAAATCGACAGAAACGGAAATCCCGATTTCCAAAACCTACAAAACCAATATTCAAAAACAAATGGAATATCCCAGTTATTCATCACAAATTTAAGCATTGTATCCCATTTCTCTGCAAGGGTAATATTTTTCCACATTTTTACTAACTTTGCCACCAATTTTATTACATTTCAAATGTTAATTCAATTTTTTAAGCAACCCTTCCCTTTTTTTCAAAAGAAATGGCATACTGTCATTTTAATTGCCTTGTGTGTATTCACCATGTTGACCATCTTAGATTTTAGTCTTGGTCAAACAGACTTTCTCGAATCTATATTTTTTATTGCCGGGTTTACAACTACTTCAATTATATGTTCATCTATCGTTATTTATCTTTTTCCGATGTTGTTCAAACATTTTTTTGATGAAAAACGATGGACAAAAGGGACATATTTTGCATCGGCTTTCATCCTTGCCTTAATGATAGGTTTGGTCAACACATTGTACAATTACATTTTAGGGGTAAAAATGTATTGCGTTAATCTCCCATTTTTCGCATACTTGTACAGAAATCTTTCACTTGCTTTTCTGATGGGAATTATACCCACTGCTGTTGGGTATTTTTGGATGAAAAGTCAGGGATTGCGCTCCGATTTACAAGAAAAAGAAGACCAAAACCGAAAATTGATTTTCCGGGTTCAAGAGAAAAATGTACCGGATGAAAAAATAATTACTTTATCGGGAAATACCAAAGATTCACTGACATTGTTTCCGAGAGAACTGCTTTACATAGAGTCGTCGGGAAATTACATACAGGTTTACTATCAAATAAATGAACAAATTTCGCATAAGACACTTCGAGCTACCCTGCAGCAAATGGAAGAACTTTTGAAAGATTACCCATTCATTGTTCGTTGTCACCGGGCATTTCTTGTTAATATATATCAGATTGAAAAGATAAAGGGTTTTAAACTTTGGTTAAAATCGATAGAAACGGAAATTCCAATTTCGAAAACTTACAAAACCAACATTCCTAATATTTAAGTACACATCGTATGCATTATTCAACACTTTATGAAACAACATCAAACTATATATCCCTTGAACAGAAGGATATAGATTTGATAAAATCGCTCTTCAAATATGAATCTGTAGCAAAAGGAACCTCTTTAGTCGAAACAGGAAAACCGACTGATAAAGTGTTCTTTATACTTTCCGGATATTTGAGATATTTCAAAACGCTCGACACAACCGAAGAATTGGTTATTCACCTGTATGCTCCCAATAATTTTGCAACATCGTTAAACGGTTTTTTCTTAGAGCAAAAATCGGAAGAAACATTGCAAACTATTACCGACTGCGAAATTTTATACATATCAAAGTCTGATTTGGAAAAACTATATTCTACAGACTGTAAATGGCAAACTTTCGGAAGAAAATTAATGGAAAGTTTTTTAATTGAAAAAGAAGAGCGAATTATCGATCAATTATCTCTAACCGCACAAGATCAATATCAAAAATTAATTAAAAATCAGCCCGAAATCATTCAAAACATACCTGTAAAATACATTGCTTCGTTTATCGGAATACAACCCGAATCATTAAGTCGTATAAGAAAAAAGAATTAACTAACATTTGTTAAGTGCCCGAAAGGTTTATTTCCTCTACTTTTACCATCAAAATAAATAATTTGGTATAAGTATGAAAACAATATTAATAACAGGAACTTCAAGTGGTATTGGTAAAGAAACCGCTGCTTTATTTGCAAAAAAAGGTTGGAAAGTGGCCGCAACAGTAAGAAACACGGAGCATCTCACTTTGTTTGCAGACATCAAAAATATCGTGACTTATGTATTAGATGTGAAAAACATCGACTCAGTAAAATCTTGCATCAAACAGGTCATACAGGATTTTGGGAAAATTGATGCAATTGTAAACAACGCCGGAATTTACACTACAAATCCTTTAGAATTAACTTCCGATAAAGCGATTGAAGATATTGTCGAAACAAATATCAAAGGTGTTTTACATACAACTAAAACAATATTGGAACATTTCAGGGAAAACAAGTCGGGAGTAATTGTCAACGTTTCTTCTATTGCGGGACGTGTTACATTTCCGTTTCAATCCATATACCATACCTCCAAATGGGCGATTGAGGGTTTTAGCGAAAGTCTTTATTACGAACTAAAATCATTAAACATAAAAGTGAAAGTTATTGAGCCGGGTATGGTTAAAACAAACATTTACGATTCTGTCTTGGATTTTCCTTTTGAGCAATATCCTGATGAATATCAAACTAACTTCAAAAAATGGCATAGCTATCTGATGAAGAACTTAAAAAACGGATATTTACCCGAATTGGATGCCCAAACGATTTACAAAGCGGTAAACAGCAACAGTTCAAGACTGAGATATACAACTGATTTTACTACAAAAACCGTATTTTTCCTGCGTTCACTTCTTCCGTTGTCTGTATTTCAAAAAATCATTCACAAACAAAGCTAATGTATAAAAATCAACCCGGTCGTTATATCCCATTTTTTGATTGTGTGTCCCATTTCTTTGACTATTATATTAGGCAACCATACCTTTGCGGCCGAAATTTTAATATTTTTATCACATGTCACGTTTAAAAAGATTTGTTTTATTTTTATTTCTTGTTTTTCCGGTTTCGTTATTTGCTCAACAACACTATGAGCAAATTGTCAGAGGTGTTGTTTTAGAAAAAAATACGCAAGAATATTTGCCGGGAGCATCCGTGGTGGTTTCATCCGGAGATAAAAAGTTCAGTGCAATAACCAATGAAACCGGTGAGTTTTCGATTTCCGGTATTCCAGTCGGGCGATGCAATATTTCCGTATCCATGGTAGGTTTTACTTCTTATGCTTCTAATAATATATTGGTATACTCAGGAAAAGAAACGGTATTGAGAGTTGTCTTGGAAGAAAATGTTTATACCCTAAACGAAGTTGTTGTTACAAACAAAGTAGATAAAGAACGACCTTTAAACCAATTGGCCGTTGTCAGTGCTCGTATGTTGAGCAGTGAAGAAGCCAATCGTTATGCCGGAACATTGGCCGGTGACCCTGCACGAATGGTGTCTGGCTTTGCAGGAGTAATTGCAGCAAACGACACAAGAAACGATATTATCATACGCGGTAATTCGCCCACGGGATTGCTTTGGCGATTAGACGGTTTTGAAATTCCCAACCCTAACCATTTCGGAGCGATGGGCGGTACGGGCGGACCTATCGGAATGTTAAATAACAATCAGTTAGCCAATTCTGATTTTTACACAGGTGCATTTCCGGCAGAATTCGGCAATGCTACTTCCGGTGTATTTGACTTGCGTTTGCGCAACGGTAATAACCAAAAGCACGAGTTTTTAGCTTCTATCGGGATGAATGGTTTTGAGTTAGGCGCGGAAGGACCTCTTAACAAGAAAACCGGTGCCTCATATATGATTAATGCACGTTATTCTTTTCTCTCCCTTATGATTGGTCTTATGGATGCAATGGGTGTAGGCGATGAGTTTTTCGCTGTGCCCGAATATCAGGATGTTTGTGCCAAAATCAATTTGCCAACGAAACACGGAAATCTTTCATGGGTTACCTTATTAGGTGCAAGCCGAATTAGTTCTGAGTCGGACTTTGATGACCCCGAATGGGAATGGGTAGAAGGTGAAAGAGGACAAAATATGAAAATGCAAAATTATCAGATATTCTCGGGGTTGAATTATACGCATCGTTTCAATGCTAATACGCGATTGGAAAACCGCTTATCATACCAGCTATTCCGACAAAAAGTTACTATAGATGAGATTGAATATCCCACCATGGAAACGTTTCCAGACTATACTACCGTCAATAATCAAGAGGGAAGAATCGCTTATCAATCTATCTTAAATAAACGAATCGATGCAAAGAACTTGATTAGAGGAGGCATCGGAGCAGATCTCTTCCTGACGAACATTCACAATGTATGGAATGATACTGTTTTGAACAATTACAAAGGAAATTCCACTTTGTTAAACGCTTTTGTTCAATGGCAATACCGGTTTAGCAATACGCTGAGCATGACTCCTGGTATTCATACGCAACTTTATACATTAAACAACGATTATTCTATCGAACCGAGAATCGGTTTCAAATGGGATGCAACGTCTTCTTCTTCATTCAGTTTGGGAGGAGGATTGTTTTCGCAATTGCAACCACGCTTGGTTTATATGTATGAAGAAGATGGTGTTGTAAAAAACAAAGACTTGAAAATGAGCAAAAGCTGGCAAACAGTACTTGGTTACAACCAAAATTTAGGTTCCGGAATGCGTCTGAAAACAGAAGTTTATTATCAATCGCTCTTCAATGTTCCGGTAATTCCTGATATTCCTGAAGAATCTATCCTTAACTTTGGCGATGATTTTTATAATAATTGGGATTATGTATTTGTGAATGAAGGAACAGGGCGTAATTACGGAGCAGAAATCACGCTGGAAAAATTTTTCGATAAAAATTATTACTTCCTGATAACCGCATCTTTGTTTGATTCCAAGTATAAAGGTTACGATAGAATAGAACGATCTACGAAATTTGCCGGCAACTATGCTTTCAACGCTTTGTTTGGCTACGAATGGAAAATCGGGAAAAGGAGGTTATTCTCCGTAAATACCAAAGCTGCGTATGTGGGTGGTAAAAGATATATACCATTGAAGGTGAACGTCGTTGGAGATGTTACTTATCATTATGACTACTCACAAGCTTATGTGAATAAATTACCGGATTATTTCCGTTTGGATTTGAACTTCAATATGAAAACCAACTATAAACGTTGGTCGCTCGAATGGTTCGTAGAAATAAACAACATAACGAACCATAAAAATATTTGGGGAAAATATTATAATGCCTCCAAAAACAAAGAAGAATATATTTATCAGTACGGATTTATGCCGAATGGCGGAGTCAGAATATATTTCTAATAAAAATAAAGTACAAAAATCGTAATTTTTATGTATGTTTGCTGGAAAAATTACGAATGGAATCTTTCGAAAAATACAACCATTTTTTCTTTGTCGGAATTGCCGGCACAGGAATGAGTGCGATTGCCCAATATTTAAAAGGTATCGGGAAACAAGTTTCAGGCAGCGACAGATTATTTAACAGCGAAACAAAACTGTTGATTCAAGAACAATTCGAACAACAAGGTATTCATTGTTATTTTCAAGATGCGTCGGGAATCATGTCTGATATTGATGTTGTTGTAATTTCCACTGCCATCGAAGATTCCAATATCGAATTACAAAAGGCCCGGTCGTTAGATATTCCGGTTGTAAAGCGTTCCGAGCTTTTATCTTCTATTTCCGAAACGAAACGGACAATTGCCGTCGGAGGAACTTCAGGAAAATCGACCACTACGGCCATGATTTTTCATATCATGCAATCGTGCGGATTGGAGCCATCAGTCATGAATGGAGCCGGACTATCCGGTTTGCAAAAAAAAGGATTGCCAGGTAATGCTTGGGTCGGAAAAAGCGATTGGTTAGTAATTGAAGCCGACGAATCGGACGGTTCTATCGTAAGCTATATACCCGAAATCAGCGTATTGCTCAACGTTGACCGTGACCACAAAGAATTTGATGAACTTATCGCGCTTTTCGAAACATTCAAATCAAATACGAAAAGCCGATTTATTGTCAATCAAAGTCATCCGTTAAGTAAAAAATTATCTCAAGATAAAGCTTTCGATTTTGGCTTTGAAACAGAAGGCATTGGCTTTTCCGGTTCGGATTTTAAGCAAAAAGATTTCTCTATTTCTTTCAAATGCAACGAAATTTCTTTTCAGATTCCGGCAATCGGAAAACACAATATGGAAAACGCTTTAGCAGCAGTTGCAGTTTGCTCTGTCGCAGGTATTTCCGTAAAAGATTGCGCCACAGCATTGCAAAATTACGAAGGAATTTATCGTCGCACTCAATTAGTCAGCCAATCAAACGGAATTTTCGTCATTGATGATTTTGCGCACAATCCGGCTGAAATAACATGTGCCATTCGTGCCTCTCAATCAGTTGGAAAACGTGTTTTCGCATGGTTCCAACCTCATGGCTACGGACCGCTGAAGTTTTTCCATCAAGAATTGATTGAAGAAGTTTTAACTACTCTAAGAGCAAACGATTATTTCATTCTTTCAGACGTATATTATGCTGGAGGAACCGTCAACAAAGAAATTACGTCAGAAGATGTTGTATCGGAAATGCAAAAACAAAACAACCGGATTCTTTTCTTTTCCGACCGGAAAGATATGTTGCCTTATTTGAAACAGAACTGTCGAAAAGGAGATGTTATTTTGATAATGGGTGCTCGCGATACTACACTTTCGGATTTTGCAAAAGAAGTAAACACTTTCATAAATCCCCGTCTTTCTTAAAAACTTTGACAGCCGAGCCTAATGCTATAATACCGATTCCCAATACCCCAATTAAAGCATAAGAATACCGGAGATTAGATATACTAGCTATATAGCCTATTAGTGGCGGTCCCATCAAAAATCCGAAGAAACTGATGCTCGATACAATAGTAAGCGCTATGCTGGGTGGGATTCGGGTTTTTTGTCCTGCAGTACTGTATATGGTAGGTACTATTCCGGCCGTTCCGAATCCGGTAATCATAAAGGCAATAATGACTGTGATCAAATGAGGAAAAGCGACTGCCGTAAACAATCCTGTGGTGATAAGAATTCCTCCAACTTGTATAATGCGTTGCCGCCCCCATTTCCGAGTAGCTTTGTCTATTATAAAACGACCTGAAGCCATTGTTATCATATATGCAGCTAAACCTATCGGTGCCAAGTGTTTTTGTATTCCTACCACATCTATAAGATAAAGGCCACTCCAGTCGGCCATTGCTCCTTCGGCAGCCATCCCGCAAAATGCGACTATCCCCAACAAAAACAGAAAAGTTTCAGGCTTTCTCCTTTTTCTGGCAGCGATGTCGGCAGGGTCTTTTTCCTTTTCTATATCCGGTTGAAGATATGGTCTGTTTATTATCAGGGTTATCATTACAATCGCTCCTATGATACAAAAATGATAGATAGGACTCAGACAAATGGATGACATTAATAATCCGATGGATGCCCCTGTAAGACCGGCAAGGCTCCAACCTCCATGAAAAGAAGCCATAATCGGCTTACCGTAAATTGCTTCAAGACTTATGGCTTGCGTATTGACAGATATATTACAGAAATTACCACAAAAACCGAATGCAATCAAGCTCATTATCAAAGCATATCCGGTAGAGGATAATCCGATAAAAAGCAAAGCCACAACATAACTCACTAAGGCTATGGGCAGTATCGTTTTACTTCCAACTTTGGATACAACCAAACCTGAGATAGTCATAGCACAAGCTAATCCAATGGGCATCATCAGCAACACAGTCCCCCACGCTGCATCATCTAATCCCATGGCGTTTTTTATGTCAGGAATCCTGCTCGCCCAACTTGAGAAACAGAGTCCTGTACAGAAGTACAAACAAAAGATTGCAAACCGGATTCGACTTTTAGACATTTCAATACCACTTAAACAATTTCATGCCAATGGCAAAACAAATAAATCCAAAAGCTGAAAGAGCAATCGAAGGCGACAGAATTTCCATCCAACCTGCACCTTCGTTGAAAATACTACGCATTCCATCGGTCAAAGCTGTGAGCGGAAGTAATTTAATGAACGGAATACTCCACGAAGGGAAATTGTGATAACTGAAAAAGATACCCGACAAAATCATCATCGGCATTTGTACCGCATTAATCCAACCGGTACCGACTTCGGTCTTGGATGTTCTGCAGGAAACCAGCACGGCAATACCGGTAAAAGCGATATTTCCGGCCAAAAATAAAAATATCAACGCACCGATATTTCCTTGAATCTCGATACCGAACAACAAGGCGGCTGCAAAAAATATAATGACCGCTTCGATAAAATTCATTAAAATGCGGACAAACATCATGGCAAAAATAAAATTCGTTTTTTTCATCGGTGTAGCCACCATGCGTCGCAAGAGTTTTTGCGACCTTCGTTCGATAAGCGTATAACTGACACCCCACATCATCGAACCCATAATGCCAAACGCAATCAATCCGGGCACAAGAAAGTCGATATAACGAACACCTTTCAATTTCAAAGGTTCAACACCGGTAGAACTATTTTGTTGCAACGGAACAGGCGATTCCAATAACGTCGACAATTTCAAGTAAGCCAATTGCGATTGCGAATTGTGCGGGTCGAAATGATAATGTATAGCACCCAACGAATCGCTAATCAACAAATCAGCTTCTCCACGTTTGAGCGAAACAATGCCCGTGTTCCAATCGTTGCGTAAAAAACGAAATTCGGTGTTGCCCAAAGCATCGTCTGTAATTTTCCATATATGTACCTCACCTTGTTTTTCCGTTTCAGTCAAAGCGTAAACCGAAAGCAGAGAATCTAATCGAGCCGGACTATTTTCCACTATTACAATACGGAATTTCGCCTCGGAGTCTTGCGTAAACGCCAAACCCAATCCGATAGAAATCAAAACCGGAAAAATAATACCCCAAAACAACACTTCGGGTTCACGGATGGTTTCCAGTATTTGGGTGAGCGTTAATTGATATAATTGTTTGTTTTTGAACGATTTCATTTTATACAATGCTTATATTTTCCAGTAATTTTTTTCCACCGGTTAATTGAATAAACAACTCGTCGAGATTGCGTGCGTTTTCATTCAGCAAATCCTCTAATCGACCTTCTTTCAAAATTTTACCTTCGTCGATGATGATGATACGGTCGCACAACGATTCAGCCTCTTCCATGTAATGCGTGGTTAAAATCAGGGTGGTATTTCCCTCATCTTTCAATGTTTTTAGGATATTCCACAAATCGAGGCGCGAATGAGGGTCTAATCCGGTAGTAGGTTCATCCAAAAACAAGATTTCAGGACGGTTCAAAAGCGATACGGCTAAAGCCAATCGCTGACGTTGCCCGCCCGAAAGCGTACCGACCAACGATTTCGCCTTGCTTCCCAAGTCGGTCAGTTCGATGACTTCATCCACTCGTTCACTTCCCAATTCAAAGAAACTTGCAAACAAACGCAAGGTTTCTCTACAAGTTAATTTTTCGGGGAAACGGGTTTCTTGCAACGATAATCCGATGATTTTCCGCAATTCTTTTTCGTTTTTTTGCCAAGTTTTTCCCTGTATACGGATTTCTCCGCTATCAGGCTTTCTCAAGCCCTCCATCATTTCGACAGTGGTGGTTTTTCCGGCTCCATTAGGACCAAGTAACGCAACAAATTCGCCTGCCGGAATGACAAACGAAATACCTTGCACCGCATGTACGTCCTTGAATGATTTATAAATATTTTTTACTTCGATTTGCATTGATTTTTCTAAACACATAGGCACATAGAACACATAGATATTCACATAGTAAAATAACGGACAAAGGTAAAAAGATAATTCTATTTTTAGAGAAACTTATTCTAAAATAAAATGCTTTAAAACACCAATAGCCTACTCTTTCTGTAAGCTATTGTATTCATTTTCAGCCTCTTTTTTGAGGCGACTAACCGTTATTTGCTTCTAATATTCTTCTTCATTGAAGAAAAAATCCTCCTTGCTTGGGTAATCCGGCCAAATATCTTCTATGCTTTCATAGATTTCTTCTTCATCTTCCATCTCTTGGAGATTTTCAATTACTTCCAAAGGCGCGCCCGAACGCAAGGCATAATCAATCAACTCATCTTTTGAAGCCGGCCATGGTGCGTCTTCCAATTTTGATGCTAATTCTAAAGTCCAATACATATAACTGAAACGTTTTTCGGTTTAACCTATAATAATTGTGCCCAATTTTTCGGCAAAAGTATAATAATATATCTTATTTACAAGCATTATGCCAAAATATTTCTCCCTTTTCTGCTAAACACAACTTGCGAGCCAACACAAAGAAATAATCCGACAAGCGATTAATAAATATAAGCAGCAGATTATCAACAGGTTCCAACTCGTTCAATTCACACATTCGACGCTCAGCTCTTCTACATACAGTGCGACAAATATGAGCAATTGCAGCATTTTTACTTCCTCCCGGAATCACAAAATCCAACAATTTAGGCAAAGCAGAGTCAATTCTGTCAATTTCTTTCTCCAACATCTCAATGTCAGACGCTTGTAATTTTTTGAAAGGCTCCTTGCCTTGCTCTGTTGCCAATTCGCAACCCACAACAAACAAAAGCGATTGAATATTTCGCAAAATTATACTATCTCCATCTCCAATAACTTCTTCAATCAACAGTCCGATATACGAGTTCAATTCGTCAATGGTTCCGTATGTTTCTAAGCGAATGTTGCTTTTTGTTATTCTTTTTCCTCCAATTAAAGAAGTTGAGCCTTTGTCGCCCGACTTTGTATAAATCCTGCTTTTTAAGTTGTCTTTTTCCATTGTCAAAATGCGCTTTATAATGCTTTTTGTAGAATTTCTCCTCAAACAGAGCAATACCCAAGTGATACAAATCAATCGTTATTCGCGCATGAGGATTATCCTTAATCATTTGCCACAACGCTTTCGATTTTTTATCTTTCCGGATATTATCAACAATTAACAGTTTTGTTTTTATTTGTCTTTCTAAAATATGCCTTGTCAATTCCGGATTTCGGATTGTATTCACAAAAACCATATCGAAATAATCATGCTCTTTCAATACTTCATCAAGAGAACTCAAATATTCTCCCTTTTTCACAGACACATTATTTAACTGAAGAGAACTGCACAGTTTTCGAACAATTGAAACTAATTCTTCTCTGTCTTCTAAAACAACGCATTGCATGTCTTTTCGGGAAGAAGCCAAATAAAGTGTCATAACTCCGGTAGAAGCACCAATTTGTAATGCCGATTTGCATTGCAAAAAGTTTACTAAACGAAACAGCAAGGCTCCGTACTTATCCGATTGAGTTTCCTGAGAAGTAACTGCTGCGACCGTCTTTCTTTTTGCATTGCCTTTAGCACTTATAAATTCAATTATTTCTTTGTTAGACAGAAGTTGAGCCCGCTGTTTTTCTATATCTTCAAAAACATAATACGGAAGTTTTTCTTCTATCACATTGGTAATGAAGTTAAAAGCAAAAGGAGAATGTACTCCGTGACCTTTTCGATAACGTATTCTGCGGTACAGTTTTTCAGGTATAATCTTCATTGCTGTCAAATTAGTTTCCTCACTTTATTCGGAATAAATTTTTTCGCAAAAGTAATAATTAAAATGAGAAAAACATTTTGCAATTAGAAAAAAATTATGTTACTTTGCACCCTCGTTGTGGAAACGCATGTAATTTTTTAGAATTAAAACTATAAAGATATAAGAAAATGTCGAAGATTTGTCAGATTACCGGGAAAAAAGCAATGATTGGCAATAATGTTTCACACTCAAACCATAGAACTAAAAGAAAGTTTGATGTAAACTTATTTACAAAGAAATTTTACTGGCCAGAGCAAGACGTATGGGTTAGCTTGAATATTTCAGCAAACGGATTACGCACAATTAACAAAATGGGATTGAATGCAGCTATTAAAAAAGCAGCAGAAAAAGGTTTTTTAAACGCATAATAATCATAGGAGAACTTACAAATGGCAAAGAAAGCAAAAGGAAACAGAGTGCAAGTAATCCTTGAATGCACAGAACATAAAGAAAGTGGCATGCCGGGAACTTCTCGCTATATCACTACCAAGAACAGAAAAAACACAACTGCAAGATTGGAAATTAAAAAATACAATCCTGTGTTGAAGAAAATGACTTTACACAAAGAAATCAAGTAATAACAGCATAAACCATGGCAAAGAAGACCGTTGCGGGATACCGCGAGAAATCAGAAGGGCGCTCATACGCGAAAGTCATCAAAATGGAGAAATCGCCCAAAACAGGAGCTTACATCTTCAAAGAAGAAATGGTTCCTAATGAAGCCGTAAAAGATTATTTTGCTAAATAAATTTAAGCAAAATTTATATAGAAAAGACTTCCTTTCGAGAAATTATATTGAAAGGAAGTTTTTTTATATACTATTTTTTTATAGCTTTGCAAGCATAATGGGTACGCGGTGCACGGTACAGGGTGCACGACAAGGCGTATCTGATTTGAGTATAAACGATCATGTACCGTGTACTCTGTACTGTGCACCAAAAAAGATATGGGTATTTTCAGTTTTTTTTCAACAGATAAAAAGGAAACTTTAGATAAAGGTTTGGCAAAAACCAAAGAAAATGTTTTTTCCAAACTGTCGCGAGCAGTCATGGGAAAATCCAAAGTCGACGACGACGTTTTGGATAATCTGGAAGAAGTACTGATTACCTCCGATGTAGGCGTAGAAACTACATTAAAAATCATAGAACGAATCGAGAATAGAGTTTCTCATGATAAATACGTCAATACCGAAGAATTAACAAACATACTTAGAGAAGAAATTACTTCTCTCCTCGTGGGTAATGATTCGGACGAATCTTCTGATTTTGACCCGCCTAAAGACAAAAAGCCATACGTTATTATGGTCGTTGGTGTAAACGGTGTAGGAAAAACAACAACCATCGGGAAATTGGCATATCATTTCAAAAAAGCAGGACATAAAGTGATGCTTGGAGCGGCCGATACTTTTCGTGCTGCTGCAGTAGAACAACTGATGGCTTGGGGAGAAAGAGTCGGAGTAACTGTTATCAAACAAAAAATGGGTTCTGACCCCGCATCCGTGGCGTTCGATACGTTGAGTTCGGCAGTTGCCAACGATGTCGATGTAGTAATCATTGACACGGCAGGGCGACTACATAATAAAGTTAACTTAATGAATGAGTTGACTAAAATCAAAAATGTGATGAAGAAAGTTGTTCCCAACGCACCTCATGAAGTCTTGCTGGTTTTGGATGGTTCAACAGGTCAAAACGCATTCGAACAGGCCAAGCAGTTTACAGCTGCAACCGAAGTCAATGCACTTGCAATCACAAAATTAGACGGAACAGCCAAAGGCGGTGTGGTAATAGGTATTTCAGACCAATTCCACATTCCTGTAAAATATATCGGTCTGGGAGAAGGATTGGAAGATTTGCAAATTTTCAGAAAACGAGAATTTGTTGATTCTTTGTTTGGAGAGAAAGGTTAGCCGTCATTGCGACTGCGAGGAACGAAGCAGGAAGCAAACCAGAATTGTTAAATCGACGCAGTCAAAATAGATTGCTTCGAGCAAAGCTCTCGCAATGACGAGAGTAATGCTTTAAACAATAATTAATGAAAAAAAACAAGGTCGACATAATTACATTAGGTTGTTCTAAAAATTTAGTCGATTCTGAATTGTTGATGAAACAATTCGCAGCCAACGGGTATATTGTTGCGCACGATTCTTCTCAAACTGATGGAGAAATTGTTGTTATCAACACTTGCGGGTTTATAGGCGATGCCAAAGAGGAGTCGATTAATACGATTTTGGAGTATGCAGAGGCAAAAAAACAAAAGAAAATAAAAAGACTTTTTGTCATGGGCTGCCTTTCAGAACGGTATTTGCAAGAGTTATCCGAAGAAATACCCGAAGTTGACCGTTTTTACGGAAAATTTAACTGGAAGTTGTTGATTACTGATTTGGGTAAGTCTTGGCATGATGAATTATCTCTCGACAGAATAATAACAACACCAAGCCATTATGCTTACTTGAAAATCGCAGAAGGATGTAACAGAACATGCTCATATTGTTCAATTCCCATCATTACAGGGAAATATCAGTCAAGGAGCATAGAGGAGATTCGAGAGGAAGTAAAAAAATTAGTAGACCAAGGCGTAAGGGAATTTCAGGTCATTGCACAAGATTTGACCTTTTACGGCTTGGATTTATATAAAAAATTATATTTGCCTGAACTGATTGAAAATATTTCAGACATTCAGGGCGTTGATTGGATAAGATTGCATTATGCTTATCCTGCACGTTTTCCGGAAGATTTACTTCGTGTGATGCGTGAACGCGAGAATGTTTGTAAATATTTGGATATAGCACTTCAACACAGCAGCGATAAGATGTTGAAACTCATGAGAAGAAACATCACTAAAGCTGAAACTGTTGAATTGTTGCAACAAATCAGGGAAGAAGTTCCAGGAATCCATCTTCGTACCACCATGATGGTTGGTCATCCGGGTGAAACGGAAGATGATTTTCAAGATTTATTATCGTTCGTAAAGCAAATGAGATTCGAGCGTTTGGGAGCATTTCCTTATTCCGATGAAGAAGGAACTTACTCTAACAAGCATTACAACGACGATATTGATATAGAACTTAAACAGGCTCGTATGGATGAGTTAATGGCAATCCAGGAGCGAATTGCTTTCGAAATTAACGAAGAGAAAATAGGTAAAACAATTAAAACAATTATAGATAGAGGAGAAGAAGATTTTTACATCGGAAGAACCGAATACGATTCTCCCGAAATTGATCCCGAAGTTTTAATCTCTAAAGAGCAAACACTTCAAATAGGTCAGTTTTATCAAGTTCAAATAACAAATACACAATCTTTTGATTTGGTTGGAAAAGTATGAATGCAGCACAATTAACATCACAATTAGCGAAACGATTGAATCAATCCAAGGTGGATATTGATACACTTATTGCTAAAACAACAGAGATAATTACAGAGCAATTATCTGCTGATAATATTGTGTCTATTCACAATTTTGGCACTTTAGAACTCAAAGAACAAGGAGAACGAATCAATGTTAATCCGGCAACAGGACAAAGAACTCTGATTCCACCTAAACGTGTTGTCAAATACAAGGTTTCTCCTACTTTAAACGATAAAATTAAAGAATCGTGATTATGAGAGAAAAAATTAATCTACAAGAATTAACTGCTTTATTATCGGACAAGGCCGGTATTACGAAAAAGGATGCTGATGCTTTCTTGCGGGAGTTCTTTGGTTTGATGACAGAATCTCTCGTTGATGATAAATCAGTAAAAATAAGGAACTTAGGCACTTTCAAATTAACTGAAGTTGATGCGCGGGAAAGTGTGAATGTCAGAACTGGAGAACGATTTTTAATTGCAGCACACTCAAGGGTATCTTTTAGCCCTGACAAAACGCTGAGTGAAATAATCAACAAGCCTTACGAACATTTGGTACCTGAAAATATTCCGACTCCGGTAAAAATTGTTCCGGCAGAAAAAACTGTTCCGGTAAAAAATGTATCGGTAAACAAAAATGTTCCTGTAGATGACGATGTTCCGGCAATACTTTCCGAACCATTCTACAAAGAAATCGAAAATCCGGAAAGCAATCTCCCTGCAAGACAAAATTACCATGCCGATTTTGACTCCTATGATAGATACGACTACGATAAATTAGGAGCAGATACTATTCGCAAAAGGAGGAATCAAATAATAACTGTTATTCTCACGTTTCTTGTTGTCGGTGCCTTGATTGCTTTCTTTTATTACTACGCAAGAGAAAGTACAGTAAAGCGGCCATCGTCTCCTCGTCCTAATAAAGAAAACACGGAGAAAAACGACTCCGATATATCAAATAACACAGACACCACGGCCATTGTCAGTCCTAAGGATACTATCCCTCTGTTAAAAGAAAATGTTTGGGCTCAGGGAAAAAAGAGAAAAACCAAAGTCGGAGAACGATTGACTTTAATTGCTTATGAAGAATTCGGAGATGTTGTTTTTTGGATTTATATTTATGAAGAAAATAAACACCTTATCAGTAAAGATAATTTTGTCAATCCGGGTATCGAACTTACAATTCCTCCTCCTGAAAAATACGACATTGACGCAACTAGTGCTAAATCAATACAAAGAGCCAGAGATTTTGCAAAAAAATTAGAAAATAAAAAAAACGGGTAAAACAGTTCAATTGTTTACCCGTTTTTTTGTTTAATGTTCGTTAGCTGTTTTACTTATCTGTTGTTACTTTCTTTATCGTTACATCTTTGCCGGTCAATACTTTCACAACATACATGCCACTGTTTGATAAGTTGCAGGTATATGCTGATGCGTCGATATTACGTGCTTGGTGTAACATTCTGCCTTGCATGTCGAATACCTGAACTTCGTCGATGCTGCTATCGGAAACCACTTGTAATTGTTTTCCTGATGTGAAAACAGAAACTGCGCCTTGTGTCGGTGATAAATCACTGTTGGGTGACTGATTAACTGACAAGAAGAATCTTTTATCCAAGAATAATTCTGATGTCGTTTTTTCGAAACTGTATTCAGATTCTTCTTTCAGGTTAATAGTTCTATTAGGATATAGAGTATCAATCAAATACAGTTT
>JAIRVZ010000059.1 GCA_031253625.1 Dysgonamonadaceae bacterium | reverse complement strand
ACAACAACAAAATCGCCTCCAAAATGAGCAATAAATGGCAATTCAATATTAAGAAGGTCCTGCTCTTTATCTACAATCCGGGTTCCGGCATTCTCAATGCCATAATCGAATAACATTTTGGAAATGCCGAATAGATTATTCTTGTGAGGGTGTTCGTTAAAATATTTATTTGAAAAATTACTTGTATGTTTTACTTTTAATTTTTCGAGAAAGGAAGTGAAAACATTACGACCTTTTATGTTCATATAAAACTATTATGATATATAACTTGCTATTTTCGACCCCAAATATACAACATATATGATAAAAACAAACATATTGTTATAAAAAAACAGATAAATCGTTGTATCTTAATTGATAATTAATAAAATAAAGTCAGTTATTTTATGATGAAATATAAATGCTTTCTTAATGAAATCGACAAATATTCATATTGGAGAAAATATTTTGGCTGTAATGAATCAAAAAGGAGTAACTAAAGCCGAATTAGCAAGATTGTTGTCAATAAAACCACAAAGTGTAGATTATCTATTAAAAAGAAAAAGTATTGATACGGACACACTTTATAATATATCTGTTGCACTTGATTTTGATTTTTCTTTATTGTATCGGATCAATCAGTTAAATTCAGAACAGACAAATTTTGATATTAATTCGGCAAATGCGAAAATAATGGTAGAAATCATGTTGAACTTGGAGGATATTATTAAGCTGAACTTAAAAAAAAGAGTTACTCAGATTTTAGATAAATAGTAAGGTAATTCGGAGTGGATAATTGCAGTCGGATTCTTTCTGTAATTTTTCAAAGTCTAACGTTTTGGTGGTATCTACTTTGAGTTGTGGAGATAGGTGGACACTTTGCTACCTCCCCCAATCACTACGTTTCATTGGGGGTTATTCATATTCAGTCCTGCGGACTATTACAGCGACTTATTCAAGTTAACGTAATAGTAATGAATCAATATCTTCAAAAAAAATCGCTTATAGTTTTGTAACTTCCGGAAGTTTTGTATTTTTGTGCTGATAAATATTAATCTAAAAAATTATAACTATGGCAACAGCAGAAAAAAAACAGAATCTTGACTCTATAACACGAACAAGAAAAGAGTGTCCGCAAAATCTTTCAAAAGCAGGCAAATGGGCAATGAAACATCCACAAGGTATTTTCACAATCACTAATCGCAAAGCTGTAAATAAATGATGGACAGATATTTAATCGACACCAATATTCTTGTCCAGTTTGCAACGGAATTGGAATTTACTGATGATGTCCGTTATATTTTATATTATAGCGGTGCAAAAATTCACG
Organism: Dysgonamonadaceae bacterium; assembly: GCA_031253625.1. Classification (GTDB taxonomy): domain Bacteria; phylum Bacteroidota; class Bacteroidia; order Bacteroidales; family Azobacteroidaceae; genus JAIRVZ01. Next base: position 7,345 of record JAIRVZ010000059.1, on the reverse strand, counting down.
TCAGTTCTGAAAGTATAAAGGAATTTATCAATTTACTTCAATGTGAGGATATTAAACCTAAAAAACAATCAGGTCTAAATGTTTTAAATATTTTTGAATTTGTAGAAGACACATTAGGTTTTACTGTGAAATATATTGACAAAGGACATTTGAAACAACTTTGCAAAATGGGAATCGTAGAAAAGCATACCGACCCATCTGATCGCCTGATTATTGCACAAGCAATCGCAGAAAAAATGCCCTTGATAAGCAGTGATACAAAATTTCCGAAATACAAGAAACAGGGATTAGACTTAATTGTTAATCGCTAAAAAGAAAGAATTTAGTATTAAACTCAAATATCTTCCTCAACAACCAAATTATCAATAATGAAATTTTGCCGCTCCATGGTGTTTTTTCCCATGTAAAATTCGAGCATTTCTTTGACGGAATCCTGCTTTTTCATTCTTACAGGGTCTAAGCGTAAATCTTTCCCAATGAAATTTTTGAATTCGGATGGTGAAATTTCGCCCAAACCTTTGAATCGCGTGATTTCAGGATTGGGTTTCAGTTTTTCGATAGCAGCAACACGTTCTTCTTCGGAATAACAATAAATGGTTTCTTTCTTATTGCGCACACGGAATAACGGTGTTTGCAGGATAAAAACATGGTTGTTTTTGATTAAATCCGGAAAGAACTGCAAAAAGAAAGTGATAATCAGCAATCGGATGTGCATGCCGTCGACATCGGCATCGGTTGCGATGATTACTTTGTTGTAGCGTAATTCTTCCAAACCGTCTTCAATATTTAAAGCAGCTTGGAGCAAATTGAATTCTTCATTTTCGTAAACAACCTTTTTGGTCAATCCGAAACAGTTCAGAGGTTTACCTCGCAAACTGAATACCGCCTGAAAATTCGGATCGCGACTTTGCGTGATAGAACCACTCGCAGAATCTCCCTCAGTGATAAAAATACAAGTTTCTTCGAGGTTGTCTCCTTTGCTATCACTATAATGTACGCGACAATCTCTTAATTTTTTATTGTGCAAATTGGCTTTCTTTGCCCGCTCACGCGCCAGCTTGGTTACACCGGCAATGGCTTTCCGTTCTTTTTCCGAATCCAATATCTTTTTAAGCATGGCATCGGCAACTTCGGAATGCTTGTGCAAATAATTATCCAGTTCTTTTTTGATGAAATCGCCGATAAACTTAGGTACAGACGGCCCATTCGGACCCATATCTTTTGAGCCTAATTTCGTTTTTGTTTGCGATTCGAAAACAGGTTCTTCTACTTTTACACTGATGGCAGCAATAAATCCACTGCGAATGTCGGCGAATTCAAAATTCTTGTTGAAATACTCTTTGATAACTTTGGCAGATGATTCACGGAAAGCCGAAAGATGGGTTCCTCCCTGAGTAGTATGTTGCCCATTTACAAAAGAATAATATTCTTCGCCATACTGATTGGCATGAGTTAATACCACTTCTATGTCTTCTCCCTGCAAATGAACAATCGGATAGAGCGGCTCGGAAGTCATGTTCTCATTCAACAAATCGACCAATCCGTTTTTGGAATAGAATTTCTTTCCGTTGTATTCGATAGTTAAACCGGAATTCAGAAAAACATAATTTTTGAGCAAAGATTCGACATACTCATCTCTGAATTGGTAATCTTTAAATATTTCTTCATCAGGAATAAAATTAACCAACGTTCCGTTGCGTTCCTGAGTAGTGGATAAAGGCGGATTTTCCAAAATCTGAGCGCGGTTATACTCCACGGCTTTGGTTTCTCCATCGCGAAAACTTTGTACCAACATGTAAGACGACAAGGCGTTTACGGCTTTAATCCCTACCCCATTCAAACCGACAGATTTTTTGAAAGCTTTGGAATCGTATTTTCCTCCGGTATTCATTTTGGAAGAGGCATCGACAACTTTGCCGAGAGGAATACCACGTCCGTAGTCGCGAATGGTAACTACACCTTCTTCGATGATAATGTTGATGGTTTTTCCGTAACCCATCATGTATTCATCCATGGCGTTATCGAGTACTTCTTTTAAAAGCACATAAATTCCGTCATCGGCATAAGTTCCATCGCCTAATTTTCCGATATACATTCCCGGGCGGCGACGTATATGTTCCCACCATTCAAGGGTTTGAATGTTATCATCGCTATACTCGACCTGATTTCCCGCTTGCAAATTATTGTTTTCTTCCATGCTTACAAATTCTTCACGTATGCTCTTCTTGTTTTATGATGCTCCGGCCCAAACAACTCCCATTGCGATTGCACCTTGGTGTTGATTTCCAGTTCCGGATTACTTTCGGCATATTCAAATCCATATTTTTGAACCGCATGTATGATGTCGACAAATATCAAGGCATTTACACCTTTATTTTGATATTCGGGAGCAACTCCGATTGTATACAAATCCAAAATCTTATTGCTTTTGCCATACATTGCTTTCAGCAGGTATGTCCATCCTGTAGGAAAAAGTTTTCCTTTGGCTTTTTGCAATGCTTTTGACATACTTGGTAACGTAATTCCAAGTCCGACAATAGCATCATCTTCTTCTCGTATTACCAACGTAACCAAATCCAATTTGAGCATCGGAATATACATTTTTATATAATATTCGATTTGCTTGGGCGATAATTCGGAATATTCATAAAGAGGCTTATAAGCTTCGTTCCAAAGTTCGAACATTTTAGTGGCATAAGGCCAAATTTCCTTTGTTTTTTTGAATTTCTTTACTTTGAGTCCGTGTTTTCTTGAAACAATATCTGCAACGCGTTGAAATTTTTCAGGGACTTCTTTCGGAACTGTTATTTTGAATTCATGCCAGTCTTGTTCCTTTTTAAAACCCAGTTTTTCGATATGGTCGGCATAATAAGGATAGCTATAAGCCGTAGCCATTGTGCCTAATTGATCGAATCCGAAGACCAGAAGACCTTCATGATCTAAATCGGTAAAACCTAACGGGCCTTGCATCATATTCATACCTTTGCCCTTCCCCCAGTTTTCAACCGCTTTGAACAATGCCGATGATACATTATGGTCATCAATAAAATCGACAAAGCTAAAACGAACGCTTTTGTGATCCCATATTTTATTGGCTTTATGGTTGATGATACCGGCAATTCGTCCGACAGGCACATCATTTTCAAATGCCATGAAATATTTTGCTTCACAAAACTCAAAAGCCGGATTTTGCTCTTTACTCAAAGTCATCAGTTCGTCTGAAATCAATCCGGGAACATGGTAAGGATTTCCTTTGTAAAGTTCGATATTGAATTTTACAAATTCCTTGAGTTGTTCTTTACTGTTTACTTCAACAATTTTTATAGCCATTCGATTTAGTTTTTAGATTTAAAACGCACAAAGATAATTCATTTTTTTTATTTGGAGAATGTTTAAATTTGAGATTGGACATTAATGTTAATAAAATATCGACCGCATAGCGGTCAAATATTTGTAGCCCCGTGCAAGCCGATAGGCGCAGCTCGGGGCTACCCAGATGAAAGTCCTATCGGACTTTGGCTTGCGATGAAGCATTTCCAATTGGCTAATACCGATCTTCGACTCAAATCAGCAATTACAAAAGAAATAACACTTTAACACTTTTATCTAAAAAATATTGCATTTTTGATTGTTTTTCGAATAAAAACATTACTTTTGCAGCCGAAATTAATATTTTACAAACTAAATGTTTATTAAAAGATGAAAGTACAAGAAGTATTGAATGACTTGAAAAGAAGATTTCCTAATGAACCGGAATATCTTCAGGCTGTTTCAGAAGTATTAGAATCAATCGAAGAAGTTTATAACCAACATCCCGAATTCGAAAAAGCAAATATAATTGAGAGATTGTGTATTGCCGACAGAATTTTCTCTTTCCGCGTTACATGGGTTGACGATAAAGGAAACGCACAAACAAATATGGGTTATCGCATACAACATAATAATGCAATCGGTCCATACAAAGGAGGTATCCGTTTCCACTCTTCCGTGAATCCTTCTATCTTGAAATTCTTAGCATTCGAACAAACTTTCAAAAACTCTTTGACTACTTTACCGATGGGTGGAGGTAAAGGAGGTTCTGATTTTTCTCCGAGAGGAAAATCTTTAGCAGAAATCATGCGTTTCTGTCAAGCTTTTATGTTGGAACTGTGGAGAAATATCGGTCCCGATACAGATATTCCTGCCGGTGATATTGGTGTTAGTGGACGTGAAGTTGCTTATATGTACGGAATGTACAAAAAATTAGCTCGCGAAAATACAGGAACTTTCACCGGAAAAGGCATCGAATTCGGAGGCTCATTGATTCGTCCGGAAGCTACCGGCTATGGCAATATTTACTTTTTATTGCAAATGTTGAAAACCAGAAACATCGACATCAAAGGTAAAAAATGTTTGGTTTCGGGTTCAGGTAACGTAGCACAATATACTTGCGAAAAATTGATTCAATTGGGAGCAATTCCCGTAACATTATCTGATTCTGACGGATATATCTACGATCCGGAAGGAATTACCCGTGAAAAATTAAATTTCGTGATGGATTTGAAAAATATCCAACGCGGGCGCATCAAAGAATATGCAGAACAATACGGCTGTAAATACGTAGCAGGCGGTCGCGTTTGGGCTGAAGTTGGCGATATTGCATTGCCTTCGGCTACTCAAAACGAATTGAATGGCGACGATGCCAAACAATTGATTGCCAACGGTTGTATTGCCGTTTCGGAAGGAGCAAACATGCCTTCAACTCCCGAAGCTGTTGCCGTATTCCAAAATGCCAAAATCCTTTATGCTCCGGGTAAAGCTGCTAATGCCGGTGGTGTATCTACATCAGGGTTGGAAATGACTCAAAACTCTATGCGTTTGAGCTGGACTCGCGAAGAAGTGGACGAAAAACTGCAACGCATCATGTCGGACATCCACGAACAATGTGTGAGATACGGAAAGCAATCCGATGGATTCATCGACTATGTGAAAGGCGCAAACATATCCGGTTTCATGAAAGTTGCCAAAGCAATGATGGCCCAGGGAATTATCTAATTTTCCGACTTTTCACTACGTTACTCAACGTATATATATCTCAATAACCCCCAATCGCTATTGCTTCATTGGGGGTTATTTATGTTTAGTCCTGTCGGACTTTGGGACAGTGCTTTTTAATTAATATTTTGTCTTTTTTCGTTTCAATGATGAAATACATTATATTTGCAGATAATTTAAATTATCGAAAGATGTCAAAAGTAATCATTATCGGCGCTGGAGGCGTTGGAACGGTTGTAGCTCACAAAGTGGCTCAAAATCATGAGGTGTTTACGGAAATTATGCTGGCAAGTCGCACGCTTTCCAAATGTGATGTAATTGCCGATGCGATAGGAACAAAATACGGCAATAAAAAAATACAAACGGCCAAAGTAGATGCCGATAATGTTCCCGAATTGGTTGCATTATTCAAAAAATTCCAACCGGAAATTGTTATTAATGTGGCTTTGCCCTATCAGGATTTAACCATTATGGACGCTTGTCTGGAGGCCGGAGTAAATTATTTAGACACAGCCAATTACGAACCATTAGACGAGGCCAAATTCGAATATAAATGGCAATGGGCTTATCAGGAGAAATTCAAAGCTGCCGGATTAACTGCCATTTTGGGTTGTGGATTCGATCCCGGTGTAAGTGGAGTGTATACAGCCTACGCAGCTAAACATTATTTCAGCGAAATGCAATACTTGGATATTGTCGATTGCAATGCCGGAGATCACGGAAAAGCATTCGCTACCAATTTCAACCCCGAAATCAATATACGCGAAGTTACTCAAAAAGGCAAATATTGGGAGAACGGACAGTGGGTTTACACAGAACCTCACGAAATCCATAAACCTTTGACTTATCCCAATATCGGACCAAAAGAATCGTATGTAATTTATCACGAAGAATTGGAATCATTGGTAAAAAACTTCCCAACCCTGAAACGTGCTCGTTTTTGGATGACATTCGGTCAGGAATATTTAACACACTTGCGCGTAATTCAAAACATCGGAATGGCGCGTATCGATGAGGTCGATTATAACGGTGTGAAAATAGTTCCGATTCAATTCTTGAAAGCAGTACTTCCTAATCCCGGAGATTTAGGAGAAAACTACACAGGAGAAACCTCTATCGGTTGCCGCATCAAAGGATTAGACAAGAATGGCAAAGAAATGACTTACTATGTTTATAACAACTGCTCACACGAAGCGGCTTATAAAGAAACCGGTGCGCAGGGAGTAAGCTACACAACCGGTGTTCCTGCCATGATCGGAGCCATGATGTTTGTTAAAGGCCTGTGGAAAAGACCGGGAGTGTTCAATGTCGAAGAATTTGATCCCGACCCGTTTATGGAACAATTAAACAAGCAAGGACTGCCTTGGCATGAGATATTCAACGAAGACTTGGAAGTATAGGAGTTTTAACGGCTTTAAAACTCCACTTTCAGTTCGTCGATTATCCGCTTACATTTCCCCCATTTGTCGATCATAAACAATGCATACCGAATGTCTACACCGATTGTTTTCTGCAATTCGGGTTCGTAAATAATATCTCCACTCATAGCCTCCCAGTTGCCATCGAAAGCAAGACCAATTAAACGGCCTTTCCCATCGAGCATCGGACTCCCCGAATTACCGCCAGTAATGTCATTATCGGAGATAAAACAAAGATTCAATTGAGCATCTTTGGCTGTGTAAGGGCTAAAATCTTTATTCTCCATCAATTGGAGAATATCTTCTTGCACATCAAATTCAGAATCGTTTTTCTTATATTTTTCAAAGACTCCCTTTTGAGTTGTATAATAATCATACCAGGCACCATCGTAAGGAGTATATCCTGCGATGCTGCCATAACTCAAACGCATAGTGAAATTGGCATCCGAATAAAAATCTCTTTCAGGAAACATCTCTTTTAATCCTGCAAAGAACAATCGTTCGCCTTTTCTAATATCCATGTGAAAAACATTTACGGAAACATACACTGCATCGAAAGCCTCTCTCACCGACTTTGCCAATTGATAGGCAGGGTCTTTATCCAATTTCTTGACTTTCTTTTCGTCTTTGAATACTTCCGATAATTTTTCAGGATAAGGTACTACCGAATTTTTGAAAAAATCTTCGGCATATTTGTCATAATCGCCTTTATATTTTTTGTCTATTTCTTTGAAAATCATAGGCAAAAAGACTTCAGGTAATCTTTCTTTCGCCAATTTCATCATAGCTGCCAACACTTTTTGGTCTAATAGAGGTTCATAATCTTTATAGAAACTTTCTAAATTTTCATTCCAATATTTTTCTTTTTCTTCAGCCGAATCATGAACATCATA
>JAIRVZ010000043.1 GCA_031253625.1 Dysgonamonadaceae bacterium | reverse complement strand
TTTGCTTATGTACGTCTAAGCCGCACCCGCGTTCCACGATTTGGTCAAATGTTACTAACTCTGCCATAATCTAAAATGTTAAAATACGTGCAAAGGTAGCGATATCAGACAATTTTCATGCTCTTGGGTGAGTTATCTTAAATCATGGGTGTTTCATTTGTTCATTATTATGTTATATCCTATTTCTTTTGCACACAGATAACACAGATTATACACGATTTTCACGGATTTTTCATCACCAATCTGTGATTATCTGTCAAATCCGTGTCATCTGTGTGCTTATTATCAAGTTCTTTTTTCATTGTTGAATTTTTTTTCTGTCATTAGTAAAAATTTTTCGTCGTATTTCCAGCTTTTTACCAAAATTCAACAATAATCCAATTTCTATATTGGTTGCCTTCAGATAATTAATTAATTGAAGTTCGTGTTCTTCCACTAAAAACTCAACCGCTTTTAATTCTAAAATGATCGTATTATTTACAATCAAATCGGCTTTGTAATTACCTACAAGCTGATTTTAGTAATAAACTGCAATCGGTCTTTGAGCTTCTACGTTTAATTGGTTGTTTTCCAATTCGAAATACAAAGCATTTTGATAAACATTTTCTAAAAACCCAAACCCCAATTCATTATATACATCATAAAATGCTTTAATTATTTTATCTGTCAAGTCTTTGTGTATATACTTTTCCATCTTCAATCTGTGTTAATCTGTTAAATCTGTGTCATCTGCGTGCAAAAAACAGAACCTGCTTTTTCCTCCAACGCCAATATATCCGCCCGAATATCCTCCAACGAACGGAGCGGTTTAAACTCATAAAAATACTTGGTAAAATTAATTTCATACCCGATTTTTGTCTTGCTATGATCGATCCACGCTTCGGGCAGGTGGGGTTTTACTTCTGCTTTAAAATAGTCGTCAATCGTTTGCGGCGTCAAATTGCCGTTAGTATCCTTTTTCAAGAACGGAATGTTTTCGTAATCCCGTAAAGAAGTATCGGGTTTAAGCTGTTTGTTTTTATCCTTTATGATTTTACCGTTTTCTTTCATCGGTTGTTCCACAGTTACCCGCCAATATCCGAAAAAATCGTTCGGAAAAATTTTACAAAACTCGTTTTCCTCGAAATTCCCGTAAAATTGGGTGATTAATCCGATTCCCTTAGAGTTTCCGTTCTCGGCAATCGCTTTGCGCTTGTTGCCCAAACTGCGATCCATCTTTCGCCAAAAACGGTTCGATTCTAATTTGCCTTCTTTCAGCAGTTCTTCATCTTTTGCTCCGGTAGCATTGATGAGTTGGATTTTTCCTTTCCGTTCTTCACTTTTATGATTGGTGACAACCCAAACGTATGTACTGATACCCGTGTTGTAAAACAATTGGTCGGGCAGGGCGACAATGGCTTCCAACCAATCTTTTTCGATAATCCATTTGCGGATATTGCTTTCGCCGCTTTCAGCCGAACCGGTAAACAGGGGCGAGCCGTTGAACACGATTCCGATGCGGGTTCCGCTGCCTTTCATTTTGGAAATCATGTGTTGCAGAAATAGCAACGACCCGTCGTTAATACGCGGCAGACCGGCTCCGAAGCGTCCGCTCATGCCTTTATTTTCGGCTTCGGATTTGATGATTTTTTCGGCTTTCTTCCAATCGACCCCAAAAGGAGGATTGGACAGCATATAATCAAATTTCTCATCTTCCAATCCATCTACCGTAAAGGTGTTGCCGAACTTGATATTTCCCGGATTCTGCCCTTTTATCAACATATCCGATTTACATATCGCATACGATTCGGGATTTATTTCCTGCCCGAACACTTTCAAATCGGCATCGGGATTAAGCTCTTTAACATACTGTTCGGCAACGGATAGCATACCGCCTGTTCCGCAAGCCGGATCGTACATGGTTTTTACAATACCTCTTTGTGTAAGAATTTTCCGATCTTCGATAAACAACAGATTTACCATCAGCCGTATAATCTCTCTCGGCGTAAAGTGTTCTCCGGCAGTCTCATTGGATTGTTCGGCAAATTTTCGGATCAGTTCTTCAAAAACATACCCCATCTCTATCGAATCCATACCGGACAAATCAATAGCTTGAAAATCTTTGACTACACGAAATAAGATATCCGCTTTAGGATCATCCATACGATCTATCTGATCGTCGAAACTGAAATATTCGATAATCTCCCTTGCACCGGTGGAAAAGCCGTTGATATATTGTCGTAAGTTTGCCCCTACATTGTTGGGGTCTGCAACTAACTTCCTGAAATCGAACTGACTCCTGTTGTGAAATTTAAAACCGGCAATATTATTTAGTGCATGGTCTTTTGCCGTTTCTTTCAATGAGTTTACTTTCGGCAAATAATCCAGTACTTTTTGCTTGGTAGATTCAAGAACGCAATCCAATCGGCGGATTACGGTCATCGGCAATATTACTTTGCCATAATCAGATTGCTTATAATCTCCGCGCAACAAATCGGCTACGCGCCAAATCAAATCGGCTTTTTCTCTGAAGTTTTTCATCATATACTATTTTGTACGTTTTACTTTCAAATATTCTTTGTTATCGATTGGGATAATTTCAAATTCAAACTCTCGCCCAATTTTTTTTAATCGGGTTTTAGCATTATGAAATCCATTGTATGAAATTGATTTAGGCAAAGGATATGCGCAAATCTTCCCTTTTGGATGCACTCTAAGTGTTTCCATATAGCTTTCAACCATTTTTATTTCAGCTATTTCCAATCTCATAAATTATCAATGATAATGCAAAGATATATCATAGATAATTTACATGCAAATTTATTTCCTATTTTTTTAATCCCTAACTTTTCCCCATTTTACGTAATAGGTACAACTTCCAATTTTTGCAGTAGTTTAAGAGTTTTTTGAGTTACTTCTGCATATAACCATTCGTCATTTATTTTAACCTTTTTTATCTCTGAAAGAAAATTCAAAAAATCGGCAGGTGAATATTTGTTATTGACTTCATGCTTTTTGAGCAGTTTGAGAATGAGATAATACCATTTCATCGCTATCAGATTGACGAACATCCACCCCTCAAGTGTAAATTGATTTTGTATGTACGGTCAGCATCGACTATATTTTTCAGTGTGTCAATCATTGTTTCCACTTGGCCTCGTGTCTTGTAGCAGAGATATGTTTCTTTGGGAGATTTGCCTGTATTTTCAATCATTGCAATAGTTCCGAAGGTATGTCGTTTATCAAGAAATTTTTCCAACGTATAATTTACTGTATTGCTTTCTATTCGGTTCAAATAGTCTTTTTCTTCACGGTTACGCAGTTCTTCATCTAAAAAAACCGGTATCGATTTTTTCTCATCTATCGTTATT
>JAIRVZ010000080.1 GCA_031253625.1 Dysgonamonadaceae bacterium | reverse complement strand
GGGTCCATTGCAGTCAGCTAAAGCTCTGCCTTCCGGCAGTGGACCTCCGCATTCGCGGGGGTGACGGAGCATGTTAAAAATGCAGAGTTAAAAGAAAAGCGGTGGTTAGTGGAACAGAGTGTTTTTTTAATACACCTTGTTATTGTTGGCTTGTAATTTTGACTTTTCATAATTTTTGATGTTGCTCTGTAAAGTTGTAAACTCTTGCGATTTTCTCACGTAATTTTTTATGTTATCGACATTCGGCCAATCTCTTAGCCCGAAAAATGTATCTGCCAGCCCGCGATCATAATTTAAAATTTGAAACGTAAAGGTATTGTTTCTTTCTCTCTGGCAGGCATAACCGTCAATTCCTGGCAATAAAATTTGAAGTCTGCCATCGGCAAAACAAGTGCGAATTTTCGGTACCCATTGTTCCAAATCTTCTTGAGTCATTTCCGGATTGGCGGAGTGCATTTTTTTCATCGCATGCTCGCGCTCCGTATAGGCAATGTAATTTATCTTAAAAATATCCTTGGTGTAATCGGCCCACGAAATCCCGGTAATATAATCCCAGCCAAAGGTATTACACAATAACTCTTCGGATAGCAATAGAGTGCCGGTTTTAGAAAACACAAGTCCGGCCATGTGAATATTTAGCTTTTTATCTTCGTATTCCTGAGCGATCAATTGAAAGCTTCCCGGCAATTTCCAGGTTGCGAATTTCTTGGACCACTTCGCGTTCATGTCCTTATCCATACGCCATTCGGGGCCGAATATGAGCGGTTTTTCGGTTTTATAGATTTCAAACAGTTTATTTTTAGTGCGCAAGACATATTCGCGTTCGTTTCCGCGACTCTGCAGAGTCGGCCTGAACCTATAGAGAAAATCTTTAAGCAACGGAAATACTTCTGTTTCCCGATTGTCGACGTGTCTTTTAAAATCATTGGGATTGGTTACGCGTCCAAGATTACTGCCCATGTTTTGCCCTTATGTAATTAGCGATAATATTGACACAAATATTTAAAGAGTCAAGTAGTATACGTCTTGATTTATTTTTTTATTTATTGTAAAGTGCTGAAAGCCTTGGCTGGGTAGCTCAGTTGGTAGAGCAAGGGACTGAATCCGAGCGTACAAGCGCCCAAAAATTTTCGTTGTTAGAAAATTTTTGCTGGCGCGCATCGTGAGGATGCGCGGATACAATGCAGGGCATATAAACAAGGATGCAAGTAGCGAAAATCCCTGTGAGGAAATTTAAAAGTTTAGGCTGGGTAGCTCAGTTGGTAGAGCAAGGGACTGAAAATCCCTGTGTCGGGGGTTCGATTCCCTCCCCAGCCACCATCCTTCACGTTTCGTATACCACAGAATTCTGTGGCTTTTTTTGTTTGTCTAAAGATACGTATGATTTTACATAATAGAATACACAATACATTGCATTGAAATTTGTTTATTTTCCTATACAATACTATCGCCATATTCTAAGGATTTGTCATGTCATACGCAATAGAAGTGAAGAACTTGTCGAAGTCATTCTACAGTCGCAAAAAGCAAGGTTTTTGGGCGGGGATTTTTGCGCGCAAATATAACGAAAAGAAAGCAGTCAACAAACTGTCGTTCACAATCAAAGAAGGTGAACGTGTCGCTTTCATAGGGCCGAATGGCGCAGGTAAATCCACGACAATCAAAATGCTGACTTCCATTCTGCATCCGACAAGCGGTCGGGCGCGTGTCATGGGTATGAACCCTGCCGAGGATCGTGAGTTGCTTGCGTACAATATCGGCGCTGTGTTCGGGCAACGTTCCCAGTTGTGGCAGCATTTATCGCCTATGAAAAGTTTTGAATTGCTTGCGGCTGTGTATGACATTCCAGAATCCACATTCAAGAAACGGCTTAAAAATCTAGTCGCTACATTCGAGATTGGCGAATATATCGACAAGCCAGTTCGTACATTTTCGCTTGGTGAACGCATGCGGTGCGAGATTGTCGCATCCTTGTTGCATAATCCAAAGGTTTTGTTCTTGGACGAACCGACCATCGGGCTGGACGTTGTTGCCAAGGCAAAGATTCGTGAAACTTTGAAAGAATTAAATCGGCGCGAGGGCACGACAATAATTCTGACCTCGCACGATGCCGGTGATATCGAGGACGTTTGCAACCGTGCGATTATTATCAATCACGGAAAAATCGTCATTGATGAAAGTATAACAAAGTTGAAAGCCCAATATCTGTCGCGCAAAGTTATTCGTGCTACAGGGGCTCGTGGTAAAATCAGTGTGTATGAAATTGATACAAAATGTATGCCGTTACAGGCCGCATTGGCAGACATTATCAAAAAAGACGATCTTGTCGATTTAACTATCGAAGACCCAAGCATGGAAGAGATTATCAAAGATGTGTACAGCAAATCTGAAAATATATCGTGTTCGATAAAACTGCGAGGCAAGTAATGCACAAGTATCTTGCCTTTTTCAAGACGGCATACATCACAGAACTTAAAAATCCGTATATGATAGTCATGCGCTTGGTTATGCTGACATTGTTGGTATTTGTTACTCAACAATTGTGGCTTGTTATTGGGCATAAAGGTTTCGAGCCCGTGAATATCGTTTGGTATCTTGTTATGAACGAAATGCTGTTCTTTTCGTATGATGGCAAAATGCAAAAGAAAATACATAATGACATACGAAGTGGCAATGTCGGATACTCGCTGATCCGTCCGTTTTCGTACCTGTCGCAATGTATCACTGAAAGCACAGGCATGTTCTTGGCACGTATCCCGTTTCTTATGGTCGGTGGTGGTATAATTGCATATTTACTGACAGGTGGCGGGTTGCCGACTACATACTGGGGAATTCCAGTTGCCTTGCTTTTGATGTTAGTGTCTGGGATTTTCTTTAATACTTCACAGGTGGTTATCGGCTTGCTCGGACTTTATATGCAAAACACACATTCTGTTGCAATGATATTTCAAAAGTTCATGTTTTTGCTTGGTGGATTATTATTCCCAATAACGGTTTATCCACAATGGCTGCAGGATATCGCCGCTTGGACACCATTCCCTTGGGCTGTGTATGAAGTGTCGCGCCTTGTCTATGAGTTCAACTGGGGGATTGTATTTAATACAGCGGCTCATTTGATCATGTGGACTGTGGCAACCTTTATACTGGCATATGTTATATTTAAACAATTGTTAAAAAAGGTGAGTGTCAATGGTGGGTAAGTTTCTCAAGTTCTTTGGACAATTGTTAAAAACAAGCATCTCAAACGAGTATTCGTTGCGTCTTAACTTTTGGATAGAAGTCATATTCATGGCAATAAATAACAGTTTCTGGGTTGTGACGTGGTTGATCCTATTTAATAAATTCGGCTCTGTTAACGGGTGGGGATCAGAACATATCGTTTTGATGATGGGTATTACAATGGCAACGTTTGGCATCTATTCGTTTTGTTTCAGTGGCACGGCGGATTGGCTGGCCGGATATATAGACCGTGGCGAATTGGACACGTTTATCTTGCAGCCAAAGAATATCTTGCTTAACGTGGCGGCATCAAAATGTAGCCCATCCGCATTCGGTGACTTTTTATCGGGATTATTGTTCATCGGATTTAGCGGATTGCTAAGTTTATCTTCATTGCCGATAATACTGTTGACTCTTGTTGCAGGATGCTTGGTATTTTTGTCTATGGCAATATTTGTTGGGACATTGGCATTTTGGTTCAAAGGTGTCGAGGGTTGGGGGACACAGATTTTTCACTTGTTCTTAAATCTTACAATGCAACCAGGCAGTATTTATACAGGTGTTGTAAAGACCGTCTTGTTGTTTGCCGTTCCTGCCGGAATTATCGCATTCTTGCCAATTGAACTTGTTATGAATCCAACAGCATGGGGGCTTGTGAAAATGGTTGCTATCCCGCTTGTATTCTTTGCCGCATCGGTGTGGTTTTTCTATCGCGGCTTGCGCCGGTACGAAAGTGGAAACAACTTTGGAATAAGAGGATGATTTTTATTTCATATACCTTCCTCTCACAATACTCATATCCCACCAGGATGCAAGGGCTGGCGTAAGGTTCAAGACTATATTCAATATCTGCCATATTCCCAAAACGCTATAAGTATACATATAAACGTCATACGGAGTCGCTAGCATAAAGTACTCCAACAACACAAAATAAAAGCCTGTCAAAGACACCAGCCAAAACGCAACCATCAGCACCACGTTGATCAAAAACGCCATGAATGAAGAGCTCATCTTTCTGCGCGCTTTGAACATGTAGTCATTCAACTGATCTTTCGAAACTTTATATTCCATAGCAAACCTCTTTTGCAGATGATTGCACATAAGCCAGAGATTTTTAATAGGAACTAATACATGATGAATAAAAAATCCGCCTAAGGCGGATTTGTTATTTAGGTATCGGGTATCAGGTATCAGTAGGGGCGAATACAAGGTCTCGGCGTAGCGAAGCGAAGACGGATCATTCGCTCCATTTTTAATAACCTGGGTCCCGCGGTTCTTTTTTGTCATTCCCGGCGAGCGATTAAGCGAGGGAAGGGAACGCGGGATGACAAGAGCTATAATGTTAAGGTTAGAGCTCTGTCGTTTGTATTGTAGGGGCGAATATTATTCGCCCCTACGCTCAGTGGTAAAAACCGCGGGCCCAGATAATAGGATTGTGAGCACAGCGAACTTATTTAGCTTTTAGCTTTTAGTTTTTAGCTAATAAAATATCCCGCTTCGCGGGATTTTTTATTCAACTTCAGGTGCTGGTTCCGCCGAAGCCGCTTCCTGTGCTTCACCAGCGCTTTCAGCGATTTGGATCGCGATATCAGTCGATTCCTGCGTATCCTGCTCTAGCTTAGTTTCATCGTCTATCGCCGCCTGAACTTCTGTCAGAGTAGCGTCGCTGATGACGTCAGGTTCTTCTGCCAGCACAGGATAGCTGAACATTCCGGCCACCAAAAATATCATTAGTCTTTTCATTTTTTCTCCTTTTTTATTTGTATTTTAGAATAGTATGTTTAAATTTCCTCCAAGAATAAAATCCTTCTCTTCAAACTCGTACCCGCCGCGGACTTCATAAACAGTACGACCGTATCTGCGCGCGATTTTCAGATTAACGAATTCCCTATCCAATGACGGAGCCGTCGATTTTCTCAAATCAGCCGATGCTCCGATAGACCATTCCTGCGTAATTCTGAAATAAGCCTCTGGAATGAAATCTATGTTCGCACGGCCGTATACATCGTCGAACAGCCAATCGGTTTTCAAAGTTCCGGCCAACGTAACCCAATTCCACTGCCGGCCGATCCGAACGCCGGCTATGTAATGAGTCTTGCGAAACTCTTCGACTTTCCGCGATCCGCCGCCTAAATCGACTCCGAACAGCAAGTCGGTCAAAACCGAGTCGCGCCCTACTCTGTATTCCGCGGTAATTCCAACATTAGAAAATCCATCATCCTTGCCGTTAAAATTCTCGTGATATTTTATATTCGCGCCAATGTTAAACGAATCGGTTAGTCCGAAAGAAAAAGCCTGCTTAAACCGCAAATTAGAATGCCACAAATCGCCAGACGTGCGCGATAAGAAGTCGCCTTTTGCATTGAAGAA
>JAIRVZ010000071.1 GCA_031253625.1 Dysgonamonadaceae bacterium | reverse complement strand
ATAAACCGTCTTCCAACAGTTCTCCTTGCGTAAAATCAATAGACTCAAGGTTAAATGATTTTGTCTGTTTCAGTTTCCGATTTTCGTTCAGACGTCCAATAAACAACAATCCGTCCTCTGATTTCATATTCTTAAATGCTTCGGTCGAAGTTTGGCCTCTGTCAAAAAGATACACCCACGAATGGTTTTTTTCTTTCTTGAAGTGCTCTATCACATTCTCGGGGAGTGCCTTACATTCACTTGCGTAACTTTCCTCCTTATGTACTTTGGAAAAACTTCCAAACATGCCGTCATAATTTCAGACCTCCTGACCCTACCATTGTAAATCAACCCCTTTCGCATGTCATAGTCAAAACAAAAAAGTCGTATCTTTGTTAAAAAAACACAAATCAATCATGCAAACCCAACTTCCCTTTTTTCCACCTTATACGAAACTGATAAATGATTCGGTTGGCTTTTTTGAACAGGATGGTACTGTTTTTTATCTTCATAACGGCAATCCGATTTATTGTCATGCTAAAGAAGACCGGAATGGTTACCGCTTCGCATTAGCCAATCTGGTAGTCAACAAATTATGTATGATAAGCGAGTTATGTGTCGCTCTTGGAGAAGGTCGCAAAAACATAGAACGGTATGCAAAAGCGTATCGCGAAAATGGCGCCGGCTATTTTTTTCAGCGAAAGGAAACTCGAGGTCAGTGTTACAAGATGACCCTTGGGAAATTAGCTGCTATTCAGTCTGAACTTGACCAGGGTTTAAGCATCTATCGTATAGCGCTCAATCATGAAGTCAGTGAATCAGCCATCAGTTATCATATAAAGAAAGGGACTTTAAAAAAAACGCTTATTCATTAGCAAAAGCAGATTCATTTTTATCTACTCCTTCCGGTCGCGTCGAGATAGACTTACAGGCATCGAGCTGTTTAGGCATGGGAGCCAAGCGAGTGGAAGAACGTCTGCTATGTGCTTTTGGTCTTATGCGCGAAGCTCCTGTACGCTTTGAATCCTGCGAGGCTTTGCCTCTGGGAGGCGTCCTGTTCCTTCTTCCTTTCCTGTTGGAATGCGGTTTGTTGAGTTATCGCAATCATTACATCGAGCGCAGTTCGGGATATTACAATTTCGATAATCTGTTTATTCTCATCGCCTTTCTTTATCTTTGCCGGATTAAGAGTTTTGAGCAGACCAAACATTATTCTCCCGGCGAATTTGGTAAATTAATTGGTTATGACCGTATTCCAGAAGTAAAAACTCTTCGTAAAATGGTTCATGAAATAACCACTCAGAACCGTACTGGCGAATGGATGTCAGCACTTTGCGAAAGTTGGATTGATGAAGAAAATCCGGAATTGTATTATATCGACGGGCATGTACAGGTCTACCATGGTTATTTGGCGAATTTGGGCAAGAAGTATGTCAGCCGCCAACGCTTGTGTCTTCCTGGCGTTATGGAATTTTGGGTAAACGCTTCGGATGGCAGTCCTTATTTTTTCGTTACGGCAGAAGTCAATGAAAAGATGGGAGAAATGCTTGTCAGTGAAATCATCCCCGAACTCTTGAAACTGCATCCAGTGTCGGCAGAGCGGATGAATCGCATGGAGGAATGTCCGGAGGAACCGGTTTTTACACTTGTATTCGACCGGGAAGCCTGGTCACCCTCGTTATTTTCCTTGTTATGGGAAACTTACCATATAGCGATAATCACTTATCGCAAAAACGTAGAAGACCAGTGGGATGAATCCCTATTTACAGACTATCAGGTGGTAACCTCGCTTGGAGAAACGAAAATGAAACTACACGAGCAAGATTTTTGCCATGAAAAGTGCTCTATGCGTGAAGTACGGAAACTCTCCTCAGAAGGACATCAAGCCAGTATTGTCACCACCAACAAAATCCTGTCGACACAATCGGTCGCCTCCCATATGTTCGCTCGCTGGGCACAAGAGAATTTTTTCCACTATATGAGACAGGAATATGCTCTGGATAAAATAATACAATAT
Source organism: Dysgonamonadaceae bacterium (assembly GCA_031253625.1). Classification (GTDB taxonomy): domain Bacteria; phylum Bacteroidota; class Bacteroidia; order Bacteroidales; family Azobacteroidaceae; genus JAIRVZ01. The sequence continues at coordinate 1,311 of JAIRVZ010000071.1, read as the reverse complement.
TCAATAGATAAAATAGATGATGATATACAAATAGTTAACCGGGAATACAATAATATCACTCATCAGATAAAGAAAGCACGGGAAAAACTTAGCCGGCGGAAGGCAAAATTGTATGGACACGAACAGAAAGACCTCATGCAACTTACTGAAAAAGAAAGTAAAAAATGGATGAAAACCAGGCTGGAACTGACTGAAGAAATACATCTTATTGAACAACAGGTAGAATCTGAGGTAAACAAACGAAAGGAAATCCCATACAAAATACCGCTTAGTCAAATGCCGGAATCGATTCGGTACAATCGGTTAAACAAGGAAAGTAAAACATTACAGAATGTAATAAAAATGATTTGTTACCGGGCAGAAACGGCTTTAGCCCGTTTGCTTACCCCTCATTACAAACGAGCAAATCAAGAGATTAGAGCATTAATTAAATCTATTATTCATACACCCATTAATATGGAAGTTGACCGGAACCAGGAATTGTTAAAGATTACTTTATTCCCTTTATCTAACCAAAGAAGTAACGAGGCGGTCTGTAAGATTTGCGACACAGTCAATGCCACAAACACAAGATATCCGGGGACGAATTTGAAACTAATTCTTAAAATCGCGACACCTCGATTTCTGCCAGGGGAGGAGGTCTGAAATTACGGAGAGCAATGGTAAGACAAGGAAGGGAAAAATTATCCGGTACAGTAGAAGTCGATGAGGCTTATATTGGTGGCGTAGAAACATGTACAGGGAAACAAGGCAGAGGTTCCGAAGAGAAAAGCTTAGTCGTTGTTGCAACCGAATGTATCGGTAAAAAGATAGGCAGAGTACGTTTCCAAATCATACCTGATGCATCAACGGAAAACCTTTTTCCGTTTGTGGAAAGTAGTATTGAGCATGGTAGCGATGTAATAACAGATGGTTGGACCGGTTATAACTTTTTATCTAAGAGCGAAAATTATAACCATGAAGAAAAAGTAATTTCGGGAAGTGGAAAAAAAGCTAATGAGTTGTTACCGCATGTTCATATGGTTATTTCTTTGTTAAAAAGATGGATTTATGGAACGCATCAAGGAAAAGTATCCCCAAAGTATTTAGAGTATTATTTGGATGAATTTGCGTTTCGGTTTAACAGGAAAATGTCAACATATAGAGGAAAACTCTTTTATAGATTAATGCAACAAGCAGTAACTACTGCCCCATTGCCGAATAAAAATATTAAAAATACACAACTTGCTTATTCCGTATAAGCAGTTAAATTTAATCAAGGCATGCGAAATAAAGAGAGATTTTTTACACGACTTTTGGATAAATTAATTC
>JAIRVZ010000058.1 GCA_031253625.1 Dysgonamonadaceae bacterium | reverse complement strand
GAAGTTCAGGTATTCGACATGCAAGGAAGAATGTTACACCAAGCACGCAATATCGACGCATCAGCATATACCTGCAACTTATCAAACAGTGGCATGTATGTTGTGAAAGTATTGACCGGCAAAGATGTAACGATAAAAAAAGTAACAGCAGATAAGTAAAACAACAAAACAAAAACAATAAAACAATAAAGCAATGAAAGAAACAAGAGAAATATACGAGTCTCCAATAGTGGAAACCGTAGAAGTGATGGTTGAGCAAGGATTTCAAATGTCAGCCCCATCAAAAAGTAATCCTGATCCGCTTAAAGAGAAAATAAGATAAGAAGATTCGACTAATGAAGGTACGCGGTACATGATACAGGGTACACGATGTTTTTCGTGAACCATGTATCATGTACCGCGTACCTTTTTTGCATAATTTATGGTTTAATTGTATCTTTGTAAACTTTAACAGCTTGTACGTTGAAGCTAAAATATAACAACAATGAAAAGTTTGAAAGCAATATTACTATTTACAACAACATTCTTATTAACAGCAAGTTTTGGCTATGCGCAAAAGGCAAAGATTATCGAACCCGAAATGATATTCGTTAAAGGCGGCACGTTTATAATGGGCTGCACTTCGGAACAGGGTGGAAATTGTTGGACAAATAATCCTGCGCATCAGGTAACTGTCGGTGATTTTTATATTGGTAAGTATGAAGTAACGCAAGCGCAATGGAAATCTGTCATGGGTAGTAATCCTTCTTATTTCAAAGGTGATAATTTGCCGGTCGAACGAGTAGGTTGGAATGATGTTCAGAAATTTATCCACAAACTGAATGCTTTGACCGGTAAACAGTATCGTTTGCCAACTGAGGCCGAGTGGGAATTTGCAGCGCGTGGCGGCAATAAGAGCAAGGGTTACAAATACAGTGGCAGTGATACGGTCGACGATGTTGCATGGTATCATGGTCACAGCGGCAGAAAAACAAATATTGTTGGTTCGAAACAGTCCAATGAATTAGGCCTTTACGATATGAGCGGCAATGTTTGGGAATGGTGCAGTAATTGGTATTGTCCTTACGACAGTACTGCGAAAGCGAATCCGAAAGGTCCTTCATCGGGCAGAGAGCGCGTGAATCGAGGAGGCGGTTGGTATAGCAATGCAGAAGATGCGCGTGTATCATATCGTGATGCCAATACGCCCAATAATTGCGATTATGCCATTGGTTTCCGTTTGGTCTACAGTTCGAATAAATAATAAAAACCGATTTATGAAAATTATATGCGTTGGCATGAATTATGCCGATCATAATGAAGAATTAAAACACACATTAGCCAACGAAGATCCTGTTATTTTCATGAAACCGGATTCTTCTTTGTTGAAAATCGGAAATCCCTTTTTTCTGCCTAATTTTTCTTCCGAAATACATTATGAAACCGAAATTGTAGTGAAAATTAATCGTCTGGGAAAAAATATAGCAGAAAAATTTGCACATAGATATTATAATGAAGTAACTGTAGGAATCGATTTTACAGCGCGAGATTTACAAAACAAGCTAAGAAAAAACGGTATGCCGTGGGAAATATGCAAGGCTTTTGATAATTCTGCAGCCTTGGGGCAATTCGTTCCTTTGTCGGATTTGAAAGAAAATATAGATAATCTGCCTTTCAGATTGGATATAAATGGAAAAACAGTACAGGAGGGAAATACTTCTCAAATGATTTTTCGTGTGAATCGGATAATTGCATACGTCAGTCGTTTCTTTACACTAAAAATTGGGGACTTAATATACACCGGAACACCGGCAGGAGTTGGCTCCGTCAACATAAACGACCATTTGGAAGGTTATCTCGAAGGGAAAAAATTGCTGGACTTACACATAAAATAAAAGAAAAAGATTGCTGTAAGACAATAAAACACCCTAAAAGTCAGTTTAAATGGCTGAAAGAAGAAAATTTTTTATCGAAATGAATAAATTAAAGTTAGTTATCTTAGTTTTTTGCGTTTTTAATTTGTGCGCTATTTACGCTCAAGAGGATTTTAGAAATACTTTCAATCCTATACTTGTGGGAGTTCCGTCTTTAACCATTGCTCCGGATGCTCGAGGTGGTGGTATGGGTGATATTGGAGGTGCTACCGATCCCGACCTTTATTCTCAGTACTGGAATCCTGCCAAATACGCTTTTGCCTATAGCAAAGCCGGAGTCGGATTATCGTATACGCCTTGGTTAAGGAATTTGGTAGATGATATTTATTTGGCATATCTTGCTGGATATTATAAATTGGGAGATGATGATCGCCAAGCCATAGGAGCATCTTTGAGGTATTTTTCTCTTGGAGAAATCATGCTGCACAGTGCGGGTGGAGAGCCGATAGGAGTTACCAGTCCTTATGAAATGTCGGTAGATTTAAGTTACTCGCGTAAACTTTCGGAAAATTTTTCGCTTGCAGGTGCATTTCGATACATCAGGTCTGATTTGGGTACCGGTGCCAATGCAAACGAAGGAATTGTTCCCGGAAACGCTTTTGCTGCCGATCTTGCAGGATATTACAGCAATTATATAATGGCTGGAAATAGCGAATGTTTGTTCGGACTTGGGTTCAATATTTCCAACGTGGGAACTAAAATCTCATACGACCAAGGTTCTAACAGTAATTTTATCCCAACTAATTTGCGACTTGGAACCTCGTTTTTGTTCCCGCTCGATGATTATAATACATTGTCACTTAATTTGGATGTCAACAAATATTTAGTCCCCACTCGTCCTAATACGGAAGGGATGTCTGAAGCTGAAAAGCAAGCAGCCATGGATGCTTACAACGACATTGGGCCGATTGAAGGAATTTTTAGATCATTCACTGATGCTCCGGGTGGCATGAAAGAAAAATTTCAGGAAATCATGTGGTCGTTTGGAGCAGAATATGCTTATAATCGTCAATTCTTTGTTCGTGGCGGTTATTTTTATGAAAACCCCAACAAGGGAAATCGTCAATATTTTTCTATAGGAACAGGATTTAAATTGAGTGCGTTTCAATTGGACGCTGCTTATTTGATTTCTACACTTCCTAACAATCCATTAGATCAAACGCTGCGATTTAGTTTGAGTTTTGATATGGACGGACTTAAGAATATAATGAAGTAAATGCAGAAAATAAAAGTCGGGTTTGGATATGATGTTCATCGTTTTCAAGAAGGACGTGAACTTTGGTTAGGCGGCATCCAAATTGAACATGATAAGGGGCTGCTTGGACATTCTGATGCCGATGTTTTAATTCATGCTATTTGCGATGCTTTGCTCGGTGCAGCCAATCTGCGAGATATTGGGTTTCAATTTCCTGACACATCGTCAGCATTTAAAAATATAGACAGCAAGATTTTATTAGAAAGAACAGTGCGTCTCATCAAAGAAAAAGGCTATGAATTAGGCAATGTTGATGCGACAATTTGTGCAGAACAACCCAAACTTAATCCGTATATTCCGCAAATGCAATTGTGTTTGGCACGAATTATGCAGGTTAATATAGAAGACGTTTCTATCAAAGCCACAACAACCGAAAAGCTTGGATTTGTCGGACGGCATGAAGGAATGTCAGCTTATGCGACAGTTTTAATAAATAAAATCAGCCAATGAGATTATTTCAGAAACATACAATTTTTTTCTTCATTCTGTTGTTTTCCAGTGGATTTCAATACAGTTATGGAGTGAATGATGGCAGTAGATATGCGAAAGAATCAAAACTGAATAAGCCGGGTAAATGGGTCAAACTGAAAGTAGAAGACAATGCCATTTACAAATTAACTTACGAAAAGATAAAAGAGTATGGTGTAGATCCTGCCAAAGCCAAAGTGCTTGGTTATGGAGGTTGGATATTAGACGAAGATTTCAGAAATCTTTACATTGATGATTTACCCGAAGTTGCCTGCTGGAAAAGCGGTTCGGGAGATGAACTTAAACCGGGAGAATATTTGCTTTTCTATGGACGAGGTCCGGTAAAATGGACTTACGACTCTGGTAAAAAAGAATATGTTCACGAAAACAATCCTTATGCCACTTATGGAGTATATTTTCTTACAGACGCTATCGATGGCAATCTAAAGAAAATGGAGACGGTTGCATCTCCGGCATCTGCAAGTGTAACGTTAACTTCTTTTGAAGATTACAGATTACATGAAAAAGACGAATATGCCATGGCTCAATCAGGCCGGGAACTTTTTGGAGAAAGCTTTTCCGGAAGTAATGCTACACGGACTTTCTCTTTCGAAATTCCCGGAATTTTAGATGGCAATGAAAATAATAATTCTTCATTTGTCGGCTCATCTGTTTCATTATCTTTTGCATCGGACAAAACAGCCAGTGCTCCCTTAACTCTTAGTGTTAATAATAGCTTATTAATAGACACAAAAACAGGTACGTCAACCGATAAATATATAGCAGGTATTCTTACCGAAAAGACGGTTGCATGGAATACTCCGAATAAAAAAGAAATCACAAATATTCAAATTACTCACCCTTGTGGCATGAGAATAGGTTATCTTAATTATATTCGATTAAATATGATTAGGAAACTGCAATATTATAATGATGCGTATACATTTTTCCGGCACAGCGAAAACTTGACTAAAGATATCCAATACAACATACAGGGTTCCAATCAAAATCTTTTGGTTTTTGATGTTACCGGAAATTACGACACAAAGAGAGTTCAAACAACATTTTCAAACAACGTATTGAGTTTCAAAGCGAATAGCGGCGCAGTAAGAGAATTTGTTTTGGTTGATCCGGGACAAAGTTTTCCGGTTCCGCAGAAACTGAGTGATGTTGCGCAACAAAATCTGCACGGTTTTGAGCAGATAGATATGGCGATTATATCTCCTAAAGCATTTGTAGAACAGGCTGAAAGATTAGCCGAAAAACATCGTACCTCTTCAAGAAAACTTAAAGTTGTAGTGGTAACTCCTGAACAGATATACAACGAATTTTCTTCGGGTACTCCGGATGCTACTGCTTACAGAAGATTTATGAAGATGTTTTATGACAGAGGAACGGATGAAACGAATCGCCCTAAATATTTATTATTGTTTGGCGATGGAATGTTTGATAATCGTTTTTTGAGTCAGGCTTGTAGAACGTATAATAATAAAGATAATTTTTTGCTAACATACCAAATAAAAGGATCTAATTTATCTACAGACAGCAGTAATTTTACTGTTGATGATTATTTCGGTTTTTTAGATGAGAAAGAAGAAGGCTATTTAATTAATCGTAAAAAGCTTATGTTGGGTATTGGTCGATTTCCGATACAAAATTTGGCAAATGCCAAAAGTTCGGTCGACAAACAGATAGGTTATATGGATAATAAAAGCCTTGGTATCTGGAAAAATTCTGTTGTCTTTTTGGCCGACAACTCTACAACTAATGATTCTGATAGAGACAATCCTCGTATGGCACACTTAGAGCACATGGACGAACTGGCGAATGAATATATGCAAAAAAAGTATCCCGAATACATGGTGACAAAAATATATTTGGATGCTTTTAAGTCTGAAGTCACCGGAGGGAAATTAACGTATGATAATTCTGCCAAAAAGAAATTGACCAAGGCGTTCAATGACGGATGTTTGGTTTTTAATTATGCCGGACACGGAGGAGGTTCAGGATTTGCCAACAATATGCTTACGGCAGCAACCGATATTCCTCAAATGACGTTTAAAAATCTTCCCTTGTGGATTACTGCGACTTGCGATTTTGCATGGTTTGATGGTACCACTCCAACTGCCGGAGAAAGTGTCTTTTTAAGTGAAAAAAGTGGAGGAATAGCATTGATAACTACTTCCAGAGTTGTTTATGCCGATCAAAATTTAAATTTAAATAAAGAATTGATAAAAAATTTATTTGACAAACCTAATGGTGTCAGACCTTCGTTGGGAGATGTGTTAAGAGTGAGCAAAAACTCTCCCGGCAATGCCACTGTTAATAAACTCAAGTATTACTTATTAGGAGATCCGGCTTTGGTTTTGAATTATCCGGATTATGAAATCGAAATAGATCAGATAAACGGAGAATCGATAAATGAAGGACCTTTTACTTTTAAGGCCTTGGAAAATGTCACGGTTACAGGTTTCATAAAGAATGGAGGGAGCATTGATAGAAGTTTTGCCGGAGCGATTCAAGCCAATGTATTCGATGGGATACAAACTATTCCTACTGTAACTATTAAGAATGGTCAATGTAAATATTTTACAGATTACCCGATTAAAGTAGCTTCGACTTACGGCAAAGTTGAAAATGGTGAATTCACATTTACTTTCCCTGTAATGAGAGATATATCGGATGTAAAAAGTCTTGGGAAAATGAATTTATATGCTTACGATGCCAATTCAGGAGACAAGACAAAAGAGGCTAACGGTTCTTTTATGAATTACTATATACAAGGTACAGACGACAACGCTGATTTAACTGATACTGTCAGTCCTGTCATTAAATATATGTATCTGAATGACTCAACATTCAAATCCGGAGATGTTGTCAATGAAACGCCTTATTTTGTGGCTAAAGTAACAGATGAAAAATATGGAATCAATATATCCGGTGCAGGGAATGGTCATGGTATTCAAATTGTGATAAATAATTCTCGCGGTAAAACTTATTCATTAGATGGTTTTTATAAGCCTTCGGAAGGTGAAAAAAATACAGGAACGATTGCTTTTCCGATTCCGGAATTAGAAGAAGGTGAGCATACATTGAGATTTCAGGTTTGGAACACAATGAATAATGTTACCATTGAAACCTTGCAATTTTCTGTTGAGAAAGGGCTTAGACCTCGTGTGCTCGACTTGATGGCGAATCCAAATCCTGCGAAAATCGGTTCTCCCGAAAAAACAAAATTTGTGTTTACTCATGATAGACCGGAAACTCTTCTCAATGTTAGAATATCTGTATTTGATATATCCGGTCGTGCGGTATGGGTACACGAAGAATCAGATGTTTCCGATCACTCTTACACAGTAGATTGGGATTTGATATCAAATACCGGAGGCAATGTTCAGCCCGGAGTATACCTTTATAGTGCTACGGTTAAAACTCGGGGAGGGGCTGAAACCACAAAAGCTAAAAAACTAATTGTTTTGGGACAATAATAGTCTCAAAACAATTAGTTTTTAACTCAAATCAAACTCTTAAAAATAACTGGTTCCGTCCCAGCAATGGGTACACAAATCTTCTTTGGGTAGTCCGATAGCATCCACTAAATTTTCTAAAGTATTGAACTTTAGCGTTGTAATGTTGAGTTGTTCCCGGATTTTTTCCACCATTTCTTTATATTGAGGAGAATCGGATTTGCTATAAAGCTCTAAGTCCTTGTCGTCGACACCTTCTAATTCTTTGATAATTCTTCGTGCGATTAATTCCAAATCAGATTTAGATGCCGTGAAATTAAGGAAAAGGCAAGGATACAACAATGGCGGACAAGCAATTCGCATGTGAACTTCTTTCACGCCATACCGGTAAAGAATGTCTACATGATCGCGCAATTGTGTGCCGCGGACAATAGAATCATCGCAAAAAATGACTCTGTTTCCTTTCAACAGTGTTTTGTTAGGAATAAGTTTCATCTTTGCCACCAATTCTCTTTGCTCTTGAGTGGGAGGCGTAAAGCTGCGAGGCCATGTCGGAGTATATTTGATAATAGCGCGATGATATGGAACACCTTTTCCTTCTGCATAGCCCAAAGCGTGACCGACTCCGGAATCCGGAATTCCGGAAACAAAATCAACCTCTTCCAAATCGTCCTCTTTCGCCATAGAACAACCGCCTTTGTAACGAACGGCATCCACATTAATACCTTCGTAATCCGAAACGGGGTAACCATAATATACCCACAAGAAAGAGCAAATTTGTTTCTTTTTGTTAGGCTTTCGTAGTTGTGTATAACCATCGGCCGTGAGATTTACAATTTCTCCTGGTCCAAGGTTATAGCAGATTTCATAACCCAAATTGGGAAATCCGCAAGGCTCATTAGATACGGCCATTGCGCCTTCTTTTTGCCCCAAAACAACCGGAAGTCTTCCCCGTTTATCGCGGGCAACAATTATTCCCATTTCTGTAAGCAAAAGCATCGTGCACGAACCTTGTATTTTATTGAATACATTTTCGATGCCATCGATAAAATCTTTTCCTTCGGTTATTAATAGTGCAATTAATTCTGTTTGATTGGTTTTTCCGGAACTCATTTCGGTAAAATGTTTTCCGCGTTCTAACAATTCTTGTTCTAATATGTCGAGATTGTTAATTTTAGCGATGGTAACAAGTGCGAATTTACCTATGTGTGAATTCATGACAATGGGTTGCGGATCGGTATCACTGATGACACCAATTCCCGATTTCCCTTTGAATTTTCCCAGATCGGATTCAAATTTTCCTCTGAAATAAGAATTTTCAAGATTGTGGATGGACCGTTTTAAACCATCGTCACTCCATGTTACAAGTCCTCCACGCTTTGTTCCCATGTGGGAATTGTAGTCTGTCCCATAAAAAAGGTCGTTAATGCACTCTTCTTTTGAGATTGTTCCAAAAAAACCACCCATAATGTTTTAGTTGAAAATTGAAAGTTGAAAATGGAAAATTAAAAATGGAAAGTTGTTTAATTTTCAACTTTCCATTTTCCATTTTCAACTTATTTTGTTTGTTCTATTTGCAATGTTTTCGTCGGCTGATCACAAACTTCGGTTGGCCCGAAATATTGAATTGGACCCGGATAAACGTAATCTGTATTGATTGCCCAATTGTTTCGTTTAGAGTCAAAAACTTTAAATGGGGCACCATCTAATTTTACCAACGCTTTTTGAATAACCGGTTTCATTTCTCCGTGACGACGTTCCATATTCATCATCATTGTAATGGGTACACCTCCTGCAATCCATTCCGAAGCCGGAGCAGTTGTGTTGCGTACAGAAGACATATATCCGGTTTTTCCTGCACCGATAAGGCCGGCAGCGGTATATCCCAAAGAATAACAATAATCGGCATCGTAGTTTGATGGCGCAGCACAGCGGCCTTCATATCCGAAGAAGTGAACTTGCGTGGCAAATTTTCCGACAAATTTACCTTTTTTTGTCCATTCTTTCAGACGTTTTCCAACCATTTCAGCCAACAGCTTTTCTGTTTCGATTAAAGATACTTGAACATTGCCGTGCGGATCGCGGTCGAGCGTTAATTGCCGTGCAACAGCTTCCGGAAGACTGGCATAAATAGCTGAATTTTCAGGAGAAAGTTTGCTGGTAATATATTCTCTTTGTGCTGAACGTTTAATTATTTTAAATTCTTCTTCGTGATGAGCCAAATAATCACTTAATTCTGCGATAAGCTTTTTCATGGCAGGAATAAATTCGATTAATCCTTCGGGAATCAATACTGTTCCGTAGTTGTTACCGTTTTCTGCTCTTTTGGCTACAATTTCTGCAACATAATTAATTACATCGTCTAACGATTGGTTTTGAGCTTCAACTTCTTCCGAAATAATACAAATGTTGGGTTGTACTTGTAACGCACATTCTAATGCGATGTGAGAGGCAGAACGCCCCATTAATTTGATGAAATGCCAATATTTGCGAGATGAATTACAGTCGCGTTGAATATTGCCGATGACTTCAGAATATACTTTACAAGCTGTATCAAATCCAAATGAAGTTTCAATCATTTCGTTTTTCAAGTCACCGTCGATAGTTTTCGGACAACCGATTACTTGCACGCCTGCATTAATGGATTTGTAATATTCGGCTAATACACAGGCATTTGTATTTGAGTCGTCGCCACCGATAATTACTAAAGCCGAAATGTTTAATTCTTTCAAGATTTCTAATCCTTTATCGAATTGGGCTTTGCTTTCTAATTTTGTCCGTCCTGAACCTATAATATCAAAACCTCCGGTATTGCGATATTCATCAATGATTTCAGCGGTTAACTCCATGTATCTGTGCTTGATCAATCCTTCCGGGCCTAAGATAAATCCGTATAGACGGCTGTCTTTGTGAAGGTCTTTAATCCCATCGAAAATTCCGGCAATCACGTTATGTCCACCGGGTGCTTGTCCTCCGGATAAGATAACGCCAACATTAACCGGTTTTTCTCCCATCGGTTTGTCGCTTGGAATAAACTTGATAATGGGCATGCCGTATGTATTCGGGAAAAGCCTTTTTATTTCTTCTTGATCAGAAACTGATTGCGTCGGAGCACCCTCTTCTATAGTCACATTTCCTTTTAATGTTTTAGGAACTTTTGGCTGATAAGCAGCACGGGCGATTTGCAAAGCGCTTTTAGTCATAAATTGAGAATGTTTGAATTTTTAAAATTTGGGTTTTTATTTAAGGCTGCAAATTTCGTAATTTTTTTTGACAAACGCAATTTTAAAATAGAAAAGGGCATTGATTAGATGCCCTTAAAAACTATTGAAAAAAATCTTTTTCTGTGTTGCAATTTTGTGTTATCTTAATGGCGGGCTTTCAAGCAAAATAAGTATCTCCAACCGATTCATTTTTCTTCTTTTTTGTTTCTTTTTCTCGGTAGTTTCTTTCTTTTTGTCTTCAGCTTCTTTTTTCTCAATAATTACATCGATTTCAACACCTTCTTTTCCAAAATTTTCTTTCTCAATAATTACTTTGTTTTCATCAGCTGAATACGCATTTACGCAAGATAAGGACATGATCATGCAGACCAATAAAACACGCGACCAAATTTTGATTTTTGTTTTCATAAAAAAATAAATTAAAAGTTCATTGCAAAAATAAATCACATATTTGACTATGGTGTGTTAACAAGGATTTTATTTTTGTTAACAAGCTAAAATGTAATTTTCTTATTTTTAGAGTGTTACGTGTTTCTGTTTTTGCAAAATTGTATACAAGAAGAAAAGTATAGGATACACTAAATATATTAAATAAGAAAAAGATTGTTTTTTACAAAGAAGAATGACAGACGATTATAGCTTGTTTATATATTCTATAAAATCTTTGTAAGTTTCGAATCCCATTTTTTTTCTGAGTCGAACCTTATTGACCCTAACCGAATTGTATTCATACGATAAGAAAAGCCCGATTTCTTCAGAGTTAAAATCTGCTTTAATTAAGCAACAATGTTGCAACTCTTTTTCTGTTAAAGAAGGAAAATCATGCCTGAGCTTAGAAATAAAGTTGGTGTATAATTCATCAAATATAGGATATAAATTATTCCAGTCTAAGGTGTCGGATATATTTTGATCGAAAATTTTGTAATATTGTCTGACAAATTCGTTATTGTTTGTGTCGATGCGAGATCTCACTAAGGCAACTTTTTTAGCTACCTCTAATTTTTCAATCAATAATTCCTTTAATTTATTTTCTTTTTCATTTTTTGATTCTAACATTTCCTCTAAAAGCAATAACTCTTGATGTTTTTTTAACGATTCGGATTTGTGTTTTTTGTTTTTTTGAATAAAAAATATAACTATGAATGGAATTAAAAAAATTACAAACAAACAAATAAAAAAGAAGTATAGTCGCTGTATGATAAGTTCATTCTTCTCATTTTCCAGTTTTTCAGTGTCATATTTTTTTTGAATTTCTAAAAGTTTTTGTGAAATGGCATCTGTATATATCAAATGTTGATATTCTAAACAATCTCTTAAATCAAACATAGCTGATTTATAATCTTCTTTCATGGAATTAATTCGATATGACATTTTTTTGTAAAGATATTTTTCGTTTGATTCGAGTTCTTTATCTACAAAAGATACTTTATTAAGATAAAAATTTGCAGAATCAAGTTTATTTAATGATAAATATATTTCAGAAAGCAAAATATAATCATTGAAAGTATTAGCAAAGTCATACTCCGTTTTGATTGCATTTTTAATATATTCTTTCGCTTTTTCAAATTGGTCGGCTTCGTAAAGACTTACAGAAATAGCTTGATAGGTGTGATAAATTTCAGCTTGATTTTTTTCTTTTTTGGCATATTCTAATGATTTGTTGTAGTTAATTAAAGCGCTATCAATAGATGTAGTCAAAAGAAATATATCTCCAATTCTTCTATACATAGAGCCAACGTAATGGTTGTTCTTGGTTTTGGAAAAACATCCTAATCCTTTTTTATAACTATCAATAGCATCTCTAAAATTGAAATTCTTTTTATGTTGGTTTCCTAAATCATGATAAATTAACCCTAATAAGTTTAAGTCTGTTGTTTTTTCTGCATAATCTTTAGCGAAACAGCAATATTCTATGGCTAATTCTATTTGATCTTGAGACTGATAAATCCTATTTTGATAGAAATAAGCATAAGCTGCTTGTTCATAAAGTTTTTCCTTGGTGAAATAATCAATAGAACTGGTCAATGATGTTTCATCTGATAAGTCCTGAGCCGTTTTGTCTTTGACTTCGACAGTTAAAAGAAGGTAAGTTGCGTATTGTTTTTTATTCAGGTTCTCCGGTGCTTTAATGTTTTCTAACAAAATTAAAGCGCTGTCCGGATTTGAATTCTTTAAGTTTTCTGCTTCTGCCAATAGTTGAGAGTCGGAGTATCTGCTTTGACACGAAAATAAACTTGCTAATAAAGTTAAAACAAAGAGTAATGAAATGGGTTTTTTCATAAAAACAATTTCTCCATTTGGATAAAAGTAAAAAAATGAGGGTAATTTTTGATTACCCTCAATGATTCACGATATTATAATGCTTGCTCTTTAACTAAGTATTCTGCTATTTGTACAGCATTTAAAGCGGCTCCTTTTTTTATTTGGTCTCCTACACACCAAAAAGAAAGTCCATTCGGATTGGATACGTCTTTGCGGATTCGCCCTACAAAAACAGGATCTTTTGTGGCGACAAATAAAGGCATCGGATATACTTTATTGGCAGGATCATCTTGAACGATAATTCCTTCTGCTTTTTCAAATGCGGTACGTGCATCTTCAACAGAAACAGGTTTCTCTGTTTCCAGCCAAATCGCTTCCGAGTGAGCACGAAGTGCAGGAACACGTACACACATGGCACTTACCTCGATGTCGGAATGCATGATTTTACGAGTTTCGTAATACATTTTCATTTCTTCTTTGGTATATCCGTTATCTGTAAACACATCTACCTGAGGAATTAAATTATACGCCAATTGATACGCGAATTTTTCAACAGTAGGATTTTCTCCGTTAACGATTTGTTTATATTGATTAGCCAACTCATCCATGGCAGCGGCTCCCGCTCCCGAAGCAGCTTGATAAGTAGCTACATGCACACGTTTGATATGTGAAAGTTTTTCGATAGCTTTTAAAGCTACAACCATTTGAATAGTTGTACAGTTCGGATTGGCGATTATCCCTCTTGGTCTGTCTTTAGCATCTTCGGCATTGACTTCGGGAACTACCAAAGGAACATCATTATCCATCCTGAATGCACTGGAATTATCTATCATTACAGCTCCGTGCTTTGTAATTGTTTCGGCAAATTCTTTGGATGTTCCTGCTCCGGCGGAGGTAAACGCGATATCAATCTCCTTGAAATCGTCATTGTGCTTTAATTCTTTAACTGTAATTTGTTTACCTTTATAGGTATACACGTTTCCGGCACTTCTGGCCGAACCGAAAAGAACTAATTCATCCATCGGGAAATTTCTTTCCTCAAGTACACGTAAGAACTCTTGTCCTACAGCACCACTTACTCCAACAATTGCTACTTTCATTTTAAAAAATTAATTTATTTTTTTGCATTTTTCAAATAAATACTATCTTTGCCCACGGAAATGGCCAAATCCAAGCAGTTCATTTGGGCTGCAAAATTAACAATTTTAATTTATTAATCAAAACAAGTTGATGTTTATGAGACTTTTAATTTGTACGATGCTTTTTATAGCATCTTTTTTCTGCGCTGTAAACGCGCATTTTTCCGAGAGTTTTTCTGATGGTAATTTTATTCAAGATCCGACTTGGACGGGTGACGTGAATAAATTTTTGATTGCAACTGATTATCAATTGCAATTAAGTGATAAAAGTGCGGATAAAATAGGTCCGGCAGGTTTATCTACTCCATTAACCAGAGTCAGAAATACTTCTTGGGAGTTTTGGGTGAAAATGGATTTTAATCCTACTGTTTCTAATTATTCAAAGGTTTATTTGTGTAGTGATGACATTGATTTGAAAACCGGCATCAAAGGTTTTTTTGTTCGATTAGGCCATACGAATAAGAATGTTGCTTTGTTGTCAGAAGACGGAACGAAAACAAATGTCTTGATACAAGGAGGATTAAAACGTTTGGATTTAGCTAAGGTTGCCGTTAAAATCAAAGTAACGCTCGATAAAAAAGGCGTTTTCTCTCTTTATTCTAAGTTGGATAATGAAAGCAATTTTGTGCTGGAAGGTTCGAAACAAGTAACCGATTTTCCCGACTGTAATTATTTTGGAGTGGTTTGCGTATACACGAAAACCCGCAGTGAGCATTTCATATTCGACGATTTTGTTGTAAAGAAAATAGAAGAAGATGATACGCTGCCGGAAGATCCTCAAGTTGATGTTCCGGTATTTGGAGACGTTATTTTTAGCGAAATTATGGCTAAGCCAACAGGCAATACACCGGAATATGTTGAATTTTACAATTGTTCTGAAAAGACGTTCTCATTGAAAAACTGGCAGTTTTATTATGGGGAAAAACCGTATTCTATGCCTGATGCGGAAATAAAACCAAAGGAATATTTTGTTGTATGCAAGCCAGGTGCAGTGAGTTATTTCTCTAACGATGTGAAAGTCATAGGAATTACTTCTTTTCCGACTTTGGCAAATACCGGAAAATTACTTCGTTTAGATAATAACAAGGGAAATTTGGTGCATTGGTTTGAATATTCCGAGAAAATGTATGGCGATGATGAGAAAAAAACGAAAGGAGGGTGGTCTTTGGAGTGTTTGGATCTTTCGAATAAAAGCAACTTGGCGTCTAACTGGCTGGGTTCTTCTGTAGAAGGCGGTACTCCGGGAAAAGTCAATTCTGTTCGACGAGTCAACCCTGATACGGAAAAAGCCAATATTGTTTTGGACAGAAAGATAGAACCGGACACTTTTGTTGTGAAATTTTCTAAACCATTGAATTTGAATACTTTGTTAGATGAGAAGTCTTATCGTTTGAGTGTAGATGATTATAAAGTCAATTATTTGTCTGCCAATTATCCTCAAGGTACGGAAGTGAAATTGACATTGAATCAAATGCCTCCGAAGGGTCAAATTCTTGATTTGTCTTTCCCCGGACTGCGTGATTTATCGGGATTCCCTTTGTCTGAAGGGCAGATGGTTACTATTGGCTCCGGATACCAGCCCGATGTGTCGGATGTCATTTTTAATGAGTTACTTCCTAATCCTTTTGCCGGCAGCAATGAGTATATTGAATTGTATAATCGTTCGAATAAAGTGATTGATTTGTCGTATCTAAGCGTTGCGAGTCGTAAAAATACGGATGGAACCTTAAATAAGGCATATCCCTTGGCATCTTCTCTTTATTTGTTTTATCCGAAACAGTATTTGCTGATAACTAAAGACTTGGAAAAAGTCGTCAATTTTTATAATTGTCCGGCTGATATTTCTATGGTGGAATTGCCCGTTATGCCTTCATTAACAAATACTTCGGGGACAGTAGTATTGATAAATAATCAAACGGATGCTATTGTAGATGAGTTTGCATACAATGATAAGATGCACGATTCTTCCATCGGAAACAAAAAAGGAGTTGCTTTGGAAAGGATTGATTTTCACGCACCTACTAATGATGCTACCAACTGGACATCCGCTTCTTCCTTGGTCGGTTATGGTACTCCCGGATATGAAAATTCTCAAAAAAAGACTTCTTCCGGTTTAGAAAAAATACAACAGGAAGTTAGCCTTGTGTACATTAATTCCGATGAATATAGAATTAATTATCGCTTCTTGTCACAGGGTAATCGTTGTAATATTGTGATTTTCGATGTCGTGGGAAAATTGGTTAAAAACTTGGCAAACAATGAATTGTTGGGTGCGGAAGGATCTATTGAATGGAATGGCAAAAATGATTCCGGACAAAAACTTCAACAAGGTATTTATTTTATCCGTATGGATGTCGTTTCTACTAATGGAGAAACTGCGAAATATGGGTTGAAATGTATTATAAAAGATTAGAAGACTAAAAACAAAGAGCAAAGATTGTGGCCATTGTCTTTGCTCTCTGTTTAAAAAATTCTTAAATACAATATATTTTATCGAAATAATTTTATAATCCAAAATAATGTATTACCTTTGTAAAATAATTAAAGTATGAAAATAGTATCGCATAGAAAATTAAGAGAGTTTTATGAAACGAAAGGGCATGCAGATTCGCGTATAGCAATAGAGTGGTGGTATGATATTGTAGAAAAGGCCGAATGGAAAAACTTGTCCGATATTAAGGTTGATTTTCCTACAACTGATTATGTTGGCAATCAGCATTATGTTTTCAATATTAGGGGAAACAAATACAGATTGGTAGTCGTAATTAAATTTACAATCAGTTATGTTTATATCCGTTTCGTAGGAACTCATGCAGAATATGATAAAATAGGTTGTTCTACAATTTAAAAAAAGAAAAAATTATGAATACAATTACAAAAGAGCAATATGAATTTGCGTTAGAGAGAGTTGAGCAACTCCTTCTTGTGGTTGACGATAATATGCCGGCCAATGATAAACAAGCTGTCGAATTATCTATCATGTCAGACGTCGTAATTGAATATGAAAAAGAACATTATCCGATTTCAAAGCCGATTGTTGCAGAGTTGATAGAATTCTACCTGAAAGAAAATGAAATGACGCAAAAGCAACTTGCCAGTGAAATAGGGGTGAGTCCTTCGCGCATAAATGATTACGTTTCAGGGCGTTCGGAACCTACTTTGAAAAATGCAGGATTGTTATGTCAGGTGTTGAATATACCTCCATCGGCGATGCTTGGGGTTTGATTTTTTTTTTATTTGAATTATGCCAATTCGCTTAACTCCAACCAACGCATTGTTTTGGTGTCGATTTCTTCAATCAATATTTTGATTAGGTTTGATTTTTCGAACAACTCATCCGATGATAGTTTTCCGGAAGAAAGTTCTTGTTCAATTGCATTTTTCTTGTTTTCCAAGGTTGGGATTTCAGTATCTAAACTTTCGAATTCGCGTTGCTCTTTGAATGAAAGTTTTTTCTTTTCCTGATTTTTATTGCGTTCGATAGGCTTTTCTTTGACTTGTGTTTGTTTGCCGGTTTCTTTTTCTTCCAACTCTTTTAGTTCTTTCCACTCTCTGTAGCAGGTGTAGTTTCCGGGAAAATCTTTAATGTCGGCATTTCCGTTGAATACAAGTAAATGGTCTACTACTTTATCCATGAAATACCGGTCGTGGGAAACAACGATGACACACCCCTTGAAATTTATCAAGTAATCTTCCAGAATATTGAGGGTAATGATATCCAAATCGTTGGTCGGTTCATCGAGAATTAAAAAGTTTGGATTTTTTATCAATACAGTGCAGAGATACAGGCGTCGTTTTTCGCCGCCGCTGAGTTTGTGCACAAAACTATGTTGTTTTTCGGGAGTAAACAGGAAGTGTTGCAGGAATTGTGAGGCAGTTAATTTTTTCCCTCCTCCCAGATCAATGACTTCCGCTATGTTCTGAATTACGTCGATTACTTTCATATTTTCATCAAAACTCAATCCATCTTGACTGTAATATCCAAAATTAACCGTTTCGCCAATGTCGAAATTTCCTTTGTCGAGTGGTATTTCGCCCACTAACATTTTGATGAAAGTAGATTTTCCGGTGCCGTTGTTACCCACGATACCCATTTTTTCGTAACGGGCAAATATGTAATTGAAATCTTCTACAATTTTCAAACTTCCAAAACTTTTATAAACGTGTTTGGCCTCGAAAATTTTATTACCTATATAGGAAGATTTTACCTCTAATTTAATATTTCCGGAAACTTGTTGCTGATTGACTTTTTCTTCTAATTCGTAAAATGAATCGATTCTTGCTTTTGCTTTAGTTGCACGCGCTTGGGGCTGGCGGCGCATCCATTCCAATTCTTTTCTGAACAAGTTATTTGCTCTTTCCAAATCGGAGTTTTGGGCATCGATTCTTTCCTGTCTTTTCTCTAAATAATAGCTGTAATTTCCTTTGTATTGGTATAATTGTTTGTTATCGATTTCTATGATTTCGGAACATACTCGGTCTAAAAAATAACGGTCGTGCGTAACCATCAACAAAGTGATGCTTGAACGACTCAAATATATTTCCAACCATTCAATCATTTCTAAATCCAAATGGTTGGTTGGCTCGTCTAAAATCAATAAATTGGGTTCGGTAATTAATACATTGGCTAAAGCTACGCGCTTTAATTGTCCTCCCGAAAGTTTTTCAACGTTTTGTTCGAAGTCGTTGATTTTGAGTTGAGAAAGTATCTGTTTGGCACGTTGTTCGTGAGCAAATGATTTCTCATCATATTCCGAATTTAATTTTACAGTTTCATTTTCCGGATAAAAGCACGCTTGCAAGACAGTTAATCCGGCAGGATAGGTAGGGTCTTGGTTTAGATAGCCGACATGTATGTCTTTTCTGAAAATAACACTTCCGCTGTTGTAGTCTTCTTTTCCTGCAATGATGTTTAATAATGTTGTTTTGCCTACACCATTTTTAGCAATTAAACCAACACGTTGACCTTCGGCAATACCGAATGAAATATTTTTGAAAAGAACTAAATCTCCAAAGCTTTTTGTTAAATCGTCGACTTGCAGATAACTTACCATTTTTTTTATTTTGAATAATGATACCTAAGAGCTAAAACAAATATATCTTCTTCGGTTTCATCTACAAAATATACGATACGATGAATGTCGGTTATCCTGCGAGACCATTTGCCGGCAAGGTCATATTTTAACTTTTCGGGCTTTCCGATTCCGATATATGGGTGCTTGCACATATCCTCAAGAAGAAGTTTGATTCTTTTTACGATATTTGGATTAGTTTTTTTCCAATACTCATAATCCTCTTGCGCTTCAGGAGAAAAAGTAATATTCATTTTTATCACTACTAAAATTTTATCTGTCATACTTTTTTAATTATTAACGCAAAGATAAATACTATTTAGATTAATTCTAAATAAATCGTATAAAGTTTTCTTTGTTTTTTAAATTACGGCTGCTTGTTTGTGAAAACAAGTAGCCGTGATTCAAAATATGAGTAATGTAGATTAGATGTCTTCTTTATAGGTCTGCAATGTTAATTTTTTTTCCGGCTCCGTTTTTTATGCTTTTTTCTGCACTTCTAATTCGTTTCATCATCTCGGAAGAAGATGTAAGATGTGCTGTTTCTTTTATTGCATTATACTCTTCCAAAGAAATTACAACTACACTTGCATTGGACGAACGATGAATAATTAACGGCTCGCAGTCATCAACAACAGTATCTAAATAACCTTTTAGATTATTTCTCAAATCGGTATAGTTTGCTGTTTTCATATAATTATTATGTTAATTCAATGCAAATATAAGTACTTATTTCTGTACTTCAAAGCAAAGCGTAATTTTTTTCGCTTATTTAAATTTTGTGTAGAGGGATTATTTGAACCGTTTTTCGAATTCTTCATCGCTCAAAACGGAAATAATAATCTGTCCATCGGGCGTATAATTAGGTGCAGCTGAAGAAAATAATTTGGCAATCAACTGATTGGCTTCTTCATCCGACATTGGTTTTCCGAATGGGATAGCTGCTTGTTTAGCTAAAGCTAAAGCTAAAGCTTCGCAGATTTCTTCTTTTACTTCGCATCCGGTTTCCATTGCGCGGGCAATCATGTCTTGTATGGTTTCCACCGGGTCGATTTTTTCTAATCCGGCAGGAATCCCGTTGATTGAGTAGTCGTTTGAACCTAAATCGGCAATATCAAAACCGATGAACGACAAATCTTCTATGATAACAGGCATAATGCTTGCCTCTTTGGATGTTAATCTGATAATTTCGGGAAATAAAAGTCCTTGCGAAAGTCCTTGTTTATTTTGCATTCTTTGCAGATAATCTTCGAATAATATCCGGACATGGGCACGTCGTTGGTGAATTAATATTAAGCCTGATTTTAAGGGAGTTATCAGATATTTTCCTTTGTATTGAAGATAATTGTAATCCGTGGTTTCAAACAATTCCGGATGGTTATCATCTGTTTTTATTTCCGTAAATATTTGTTTGGGCGTTTCTTGTGGATTGTCTATAAATTCGTATAGCTTTTCCCAATCTTTATTTGGTTTTTGGTAAGATGTTTCCGAACTTTTGAAGGGATTGTAATTAGAATTGATTGTTGGTTTGAAAGTTGTTGTATGTTGTACTTTTTCTTTATCATACACCGGAATATTAATCGCTCCTTCCTGATTGAATTCGATACTTGGCACAGCATTGGCTTTTCCGATGGCCTCTTTCACCGATGCCGTGATTATTTGCCAAATCGCTTGCTCGTTTTCGAATTTTATTTCTGTTTTGGTGGGATGAATATTGACATCAATTGCCGATGGGTCAATGTCTATGTAAATGAAATAATTAGGCATCTCTCCTGCCGGAATAAACGGCTCGAATGCCAACATGACAGCCTTGTGGAAATAAGGATGTTTCATGTAGCGGTTGTTCACGAAAAAGTATTGCAATGCTCCCCGTTTGCGGGCAGAAGAAGGCGTACCGATAAATCCTGAGATACGAGCCAAAGATGTTTCTACATGTAGCGACAACAAACTTTGGTTTAATCCTTTTCCCAAAACATTCACAATTCGTTGTCGTAGAACACTTTCCGGTAAATTGAATATTTCCGTGTCGTTATGGATTAAAGTAAAAGAAACTCCGGGATTGACTAATGCTATCCGTTCGAATTCAGTCAGGATATTTCGGAATTCGGTTTCGTTCGATTTCAGAAATTTTCTTCTTACGGGTATATTGAAAAAAAGATTTTTGACGGTGAATGAACTTCCCTGAGGTGTAGCGATAATTTCTTGTTTTTCTAACTCCGAACCTGAAAAAACGAGTAAAGTGCCGACTTCGTTGTTGGCATTTCGGGTTTTCAGCTCAACATGAGCAACTACAACGATTGAGGCGAGTGCTTCTCCCCTGAATCCCATTGTTCTTAAGGCGTATAAATCTTCTGCCTTGGAAATTTTAGAGGTAGCATGACGCTCGAAAGCCATTCGGGCATCTGTTTCCGACATGCCTTTTCCGTTGTCAATCACTTGGATTGAAGTTCTTCCGGCATCTTTGATAATTATTTGAATATGAGTGGCTCCCGCATCGATAGCGTTTTCGACTAATTCTTTTACAACAGAGGCCGGCCGCTGGATGACTTCTCCTGCAGCAATTTGGTTGGCAATGGAATCGGGTAATAAATGGATTATATCGCTCATAATGGTTACAAAATTATCGAAAAAATAGGTGTTACGCAAAAAAAATGTATATCCTTTTTTGATTGTGCCGGCGGATTGATTATTTTTGCGAAAAACTTATTGTTTTATGAAAACATTTACCCGATTTTTTATTTTGTTTGTTTTTGCCTTTTTGGCTTTTCAGTCATGTTTGCTCAATTCTCATGCTATATATGGGAATGGTAATTTGCAGAGAGAAGAAATCTCAATTTCTGCCTACAATGAAATTTTATTAAGAATATCTGCGGACATAGCTTACGAAAATGACACTATATCGCCACCGTATCTTCAAATCTGTGCGGATGAAAATATTTTGCCTCATATAAATGTGGAAGTAAAGAATGGTAAGTTGGTTATTGATGCGAAAGATGGTGTCGATTTGAGAGCCACAAACCTGAAGATTATTACGAATTCGGCTAATCTGGACGAAATTAGTATTGAGGGTTCCGGAAACGTTTGGTTAAAAGGCGAAGTGAATGCCGGAGAAATGCGGATGAATATTTCCGGTTCGGGATCTATCAGTGCAGATAGCTTGTATTGCGAGCAAGCGAAATTTAATATTTCCGGTTCAGGAAATATTAAGTTGCAAGGTGTTTCAAATTACACGGAGTTTAATATTGCAGGTTCGGGAAATATTCACGCGCTTGAATTTTCTTCTTTAAAGGCTGATGCTACTATTACCGGTTCAGGCCGGATTTTGTTATGGGTTGGACGAGAACTTAATGCCACTATTACTGGTTCGGGAGAGATAAAATATAAAGGTTCTCCAGAAATAGAGAATATTCAAGTTACAGGTTCCGGGCGAATTTCCCGAATAGAGTGATTGTGTTGTAATTTTGACGAATCTTTTTTGATAAATTCCAGTGTAAAGCCGCTTGGTAATTTTTCTATTTCAGTTTGATTGTCAATCAGGTAATTAACAAAATCGAAAGTCAATCCGATATTTCTTTTTACGGTTTCTTTATGTGTCATGATTATTTTCTTTTTAATTTTTTAATATATCTTTCGTGATACCATTCCCATTTGTCTTTCAAATTTTGTTCTGCATATTGCGATGCTTGCTTTAAGGATTGTATTTCTATTGATTGTTTTTCTTTGTCGCCATTAGGAGACAAAATATCCCTGTGAAAAAAGCCATGAGAGCAATCATAACGAACAATAGCAATCCATTCTTCATTAATAAGTGTTTCATACTGAAACATAACATCTTTCAATTCACCATTTTGGGTTATTAATCGTACACGAATACGGTTTTGTTCAATATTGTCTAAGTATGAAATAAACTCTATTTTCTTCATACGGTTTAGCTGGTTATAAATTATATGGCACGAAGATACAAAATATGTTTTAAATTATGACTCTCTCCATGAGGTAAATTTAACATGAATAAAAAAAGCGTTGCAAGTATTTTATTTGCAACGCTTTTTTAAAATTTCTGAAAATTAGTTCCGGATGTAAGGTATTTTAGAAATATACAATTCTTCATTCTCCAATACAACCCGCACAATATATATACCTTGTGTATTTATTTTTCTTACGGGAATGCCTTGTAAAGAATAAATGGTCGTTTGTTTAACCGGAAACATCGATTCAACCCGTAATTCATTTGCTGAATAATCGTAGTAAACCACAGGTGCAACTTTATCCGATATAATGGAAGGAATTCCGTTCGGTAACGCACCTTCATTTTGACTATCTATGATGTGTTGAACCAAGCTATTCAAGTAAACTTCCAAATAAGTATATCCTTCTTCGTTCAAATCGTTAGCAGTTTTACCGGGATAGTTTTCTTCCAACCATCCATCGGGAATACCGTCTCGATTGGAATCGACCGGAACCGATTCAGGGTCATAACCATATATATCCCATCCTCCTACATCGTAAGGTGAATCGATTAAACCGCCGCGGGTAGTTCCGTTAGAGGCTCTTATTGGCGCAAGTCCTTTAAGAACTTCGTTGGTCACGCGTGTATCGGTGGCATCTCTTTTGAAACTTGCTCCGGCATATTCCAATACTTTTTCGTAGGCTTTTTCCGCAGTATGAGTTGAAATGGAGGGAACGACAAAAGGAATGTCGGATTTTAATTCTGCCTTGGGTTTTGAACTTGGATTGGGATTTATTCCTTGCCAGTTATCGTTAGTAACAGCAGTACTTCCGGACATATAATTACCGTTCACATAAAATTTCCCCCACACTCCTTTGGCTTGCTTGTTCGTTCCGTCATCGGCATTCGGTTGGAAAATGCGGGTTCGATTAGAGGAATAACTCGTTGATTTGTAGTAATTATTGATAAAGTTGTATTTTCCGCCTTCTCCTGCATATCCGCTGTTTGCACCCCAGTTGTAAATAACATTATTCCGGAAATCTACTAATTCTTTATCGGCTTGATTGGTATAACGGCTTCCGCACATACGTGGATTCCGGCTATCGTGGTGCGCCAACAGGTTGTGATGAAAAGAAGCTGTTTGCCCTCCCCAAATACCACCGTAGCCATGTGCACCTTTGGCATGTAAGGACTGAGTCAAACTTTCGGAGAGAATACACCATTGCATCGTGAAATTTTCGTTGTCGTAAAACGAAGCACATTCGTCGGTACTCCAACTCATGGAACAATGGTCGATGATTATGTTTTTAGAATTTCTTCCCCAAAAAGCATCGTCTTCTACGCCTTTTAAATCTCCCATACGAAAACGCATGAAACGAACAATCACATTATTAACTCCATTTCCTCCATTTATATATGCGCTGTTATCGGCAATGCAAATCCCATCGCCCGGAGCGGTTTGTCCGGCAATCGTGGTATTCGACGTAATATTCAAACGGGAAGTTAGATGGATAATACCGGCCACTTTGAACACAATGGTTTTTATTCCTATACGTCCTACACACCAACGCAAAGTGCCTTCACGAGTTGTTGGGTCTCCTGTGTTCGTATCTTCCAATGATGTAACAAAATAGACTGTTCCTCCGCGTCCGCCGGTAGTGTATTTGCCACCGCCTTCTGCTCCCGGAAAAGCCGGAGTTTGTCCGTTGAGAATAAACGGGAGCAGTAAGGAAAATAAGATAACGATTGTCTTTTTCATTTTTATATAAGTAATTATTTAATTATAAACTATTCAAATACATTTCCGGTGAACGAAATGGCTACCTCCAACGTGGGTCGCCGGCAGTTGCTTTACCTGCAAAACTTGCATCTTTGATTCGGAAATCTCCATTCGCAGGATCTACAAATAAAGTTGTAGCTGATCCGTTATATGCCTTAGTCGGAATGTTTAGAATCGGAGGTGTCGCTTCACCGTCGGCAACAGTCGTCCAATCGGTTGTGGCATAGTTATCTTCGGCAGTCATTCTGCCGTCAACTTTCATCCGGAAACCGCGCTCGTTACCTACTCCTCTCACACTACCCAAAATACAGTTTTTAATAGTAATATTTAACGGGCCGTTGTTTCCGCCATCTATCAAATATCTGTTATCAGGAGTTGCTGAGTTGGACCCAACGGTTTTGTAGAATGTAACATTTTCTATCAAAATATTTTTGCCTGAAGGTTGTAAGCTTCCTCCTGCGAGACTCAAGAAACTCGCATACGAATGATTCACGGTTGTATTGGTAATCTCAATATTCGGGAATGCTTCAAACGCTACGGTAGATTGAATTATTGCATAATTTTGTCCGGACTCTTTACTGCAGTTTTCAATAAGGCAATTGTTGATGCGAATTATATCGAACTTCTCGTTAGGTGCTTGTGTACGAATAATCGAACGCCCGAAGTCGGCCAAACGGCAATTTTCAAATGTCAAGCTCTTGATGTGGCAAGCATTTGCCGTAGCGTCCGTACCCTGATTAATGAGATATCCGCTTGCATGGGTGCTAACAAGTTCTACATTTTCAAAGCGTATGACATCGTTTCCTGAAGTTAGACCATTCAGTACAAACGGAGCGCCTGCAGAGAGGGTAATTACCGGTCGATCGCCATCCGGATCGCCATAAATCGTGAAACCACCCGCTACTTGTTGTCCGCCTCCCCATGTGTAGGTATATCCTTCCGGCAAGAAAATGAGTTTGCCCGCATTATACGGATCTCCAATAGCGTCTCTCAGATTATCGCCAATTCCCAAACACAGTACATTCGGATCATTACAATCGGGAACCCATTTGGTAGTGAATGTTTGACGTCCGCGACGGGTTTGGTCGAAGTAAATACCAATTGTGTAGCCGGTGCCCGGAGTCAAGCCTGTAATGGTCTTGCCGGCAGCTTCAATATCCGCTTCATCTAGTAGAATCGATTGTCCCGAACCACCCGCAGGCGTAAGCACTAAGCGATTTACATTGGGATCGGGTACCCATGTAATGGTTACCTGACGGGATTTAATAGCGGATGCCGGAATCGAATGTAACAATTGTTCATCTTGAGTTTTGAATGCCAATCTGTTCCATCTCGAATCTGCCGGTCTTTCTTCCGGAGAAATAGCCATCACCCGAACCGAATATTGCGTGCTACCGATTAATTCTGTCAAATTCAAGAATAAGTCTTCAGTAGTATATTCTTTTAAGTCAGTCGTAAACTCTAAACTGTCGCGGCTCACCTGAACCAAATATTCCGATGCGCCTTGAGTAAGATTCCACGATACAAGTGCCGTAGTTTGCAAAGGCAATACACTTAACCCCGACGGTGTAAATATGCGGTCGAAGTCGAGTTGAGTTAATTCCTCAGGAGCATCCTGACAGCTTACCAAGCTTGCCATACAGACTATAGCGGTGAGGAAAAAATATTTTATTACTTTCATTTATCTGTTTGTATTAAGATTCATAATTCTAATATCCATAGTCGTTAGTAAGATACCCTTGACTTTTTGTCAGCGGATTCGCCCATATCGGGAACAACGAGCGCAAGTTGGGATTAACACCTTCCATATAGAATGCGTTATTGATATACTGGTCGGAGAATATTCGACTGTCTTGATCGTTTCGACTATCCAACCATTCTACTATGGCGTTTCCTGTTCCGGTGTACGGACCCCAAGGTTTTTCAGCCGTAGCGCCGTCGAACGATTGGAACCAAGCTGTCATGGCAGCCACAATATCCGGGGATTTGTCGGCAGGGTTAACAATAATATTACCGGCGCTGTTTCTGGGAAATTCGCCTTTTTTCAAGCCATAAATATCGACCAACTCGTTGTTGGCAGGATTGCGGCGCCAAAAAATATAGCGCGGATAATCGGCATATTTGGCATCGCCATCACGAAGTTTACGAATATTTTCGCGAGCTTCGTCTAATTTGGTTTTCAACAAATTCCAACGAGTGAGGTCGTATTTGCGCATCATTTCTCCGCAAAATTCAAAAGCGCGTTCGTCCACAATTGCGTTAAAGAATGCTCCTTTCGTACTCAAAGCGTCTACATAGCTTTCTACTTTTTCGGTTCGATCGGCTACAGCAAACGCACGGTTACGAATGTTTTTGAGTGCATCCTTCGCTTCGGTGGTAGGTCCGTTGAGTTCGTTTTCGGCTTCAGCAAACATCAAAATCACATCGGCATAACGCATGTTGATCGGTTTAATACCATCGTCGTTACCCGACATTGGGGTTTTACACCATTCGGCACGAAGTTTACCGAAATACCATCTTCTTGCATTGGGAGTACTGGAACTGGATTGAATTACTTGTTGAGTTTCACCATCATTTACCACGTATTTGTATGGAACGATTGAAACATCACGGCGCAAATCTTTGTCGTCATAATTGTACCACATTGCAGGAGTGGGACCTGCTTCGCCCTTAACCTGAGCATTAGTATATTTATCTTTACCATCATGGAGCCCACCGAAAAATGACAACCATTGTCCTCGAACCTGCGGATTATAAGGAAATTCGAAAATAGACTCGCGACCGCAAGATATGACCTCGTTCAAATTGTCTCTGAAAATATCTTCAAAATTGATTGCTAACATCACTTTACCGGTGCTATTTTCCATGATGTCCAAACATTCCTGCCGTGCAATAGTGTACATAGCATTGCGGCTCAATTCCGGATCATTGCTCAAACGCATATCGTTCACGTCAGGACGCAAGGCATATCCACCTGCAAACAATGCCACACGAGCGCGTAAAGCTTTGGCATACATTTTATTCATACGGTCTACACGACTATATTTAGTAGTTTCGTTGGGCCAAGGCAACAAGTCGGCCGCTTCTTTCAAATCTGCTAAGATTTGTTTATAAATCACATCACGATCCGATTTGTGAAGATAAATTGTTGCACTTGTTACCGGTTCAAAGCGTGCGGGAATATCGCCATACCATTTAATTAAATCAAAATAGAAGAATGCCCGCAAACACAAGGCTTCACCATAAACATGACCCACAGCAGGGATTGAAATATCATTGTATGTTTTGATGCCTTTAAGCACCACATTTAAACGCTCAATGGCACTGAAAGGCATACTATACAACTCGTTACCATTGGTAGCATCCATGTCGCCATTATTGGCGGCAATTCTGTATATCGCCAATGCGCGGCGATTGTTTTCAGTCAGACCGCTAAGCGAATTGTTATGCATTTCCACATCCGAGTTATAACCCGTATGGATCAATCTATTCCGATAAGAATTGTTTTCACCAAGAGTCGCATAAGCTCCCAATAAAGCGCCTTCGGCTAAAACGGGGTCGGAAAATATTGTTTCTTCGTCAAACGATGATTGCGACTTAGTGTCTAAAAAATCTTGACAAGACGAAAACGTGAGTATCATCGCTATCGCCATAAAGATTGTTGTTATTATATTTCTCATATCGTTTTATTTTTTTCGTTTAGAAAGTCATATTAATTCCCAATGTTGTTCCTTTGCTGCGCGGATACGCCGAATAATCTACGCCCGGAGTCAGCGGTGTTTGACGCCGTGTGTCCACTTCCGGGTCGAATCCTGTGTAATTGGTAATGATAAATACATTGCTCAGCGTGCAGTACAGACGCAAGCTTTGTATATAGGCTTTAGAACTTAATCTTTTCGGCAAGGTATAACCCAAAGTAATGTTGTTACAGCGCAGAAACGATCCGTCTTCAACTGCCCAACTGTGGAACAAGAAATTGCCCACGTATGGCGACCACATTGTAGTGTTGGCATTCATGGCATCCAATTTAACAGGATCGGTTATATATTTTCCGCTTTCGTCGATAAATGTCCATCTTTTTCCACTTTCCATAGTGGTAAGCATATTGCGATAATCGTAACCGGCGGTTGAAGTCCATTCGATTTTGTTAGCATTATAAATATTGTTTCCATACACAAAAGTGAAAAATGTAGAAAGGTCAAAGCCGAATCCCTTGACATTCAATCCAAAACCACCGGTAAACTTTGGTGTTGCATTTCCGATTTCTACAATATCATCTTTATTTACAATACCGTCATCACCCGCAACATCTTTAAGTTTCAATCCTCCGGGCATGTTGCAGCTAGGGCAAACTTCGTTGATAACCACACCTGGTTTAGCTACCCAGTTAGAACCTACGCGATCGAAATTGTCAGCACTATAACGACCGTCGGTGATATAGCCGTACATAACTCCGAGCGATTGTCCAACCAGCACTTTATAGTCGTAAGTAATTTGACTTGATGCCCAACCCGATGAGGCAGTAATTTCGGGCAAGTTACCCAACGAAACTACTCTGCTTTTGTTGAATCCGATGTTGAAATTGGCGTCTAAAGTAATTTTTCGGGTTTGAATCAATGTGCCGTTCAGTGTGATTTCAACTCCTTTGTTTTCGGCTTTACCCATGTTTTGAAATTGGGTGGCATAACCCGAACCTGCGATAGGGAACTCAAGCAACAAATCTTTGGTGTTGTTCCAATACAAATCTACAGTACCGCCAAGACGAAAATTGAACAGGTTAAAATCAATACCCGTGTTGCGCGTGATCATGGTTTCCCATCTCAAATCGGGATTATCCAAGGTGTTACCCGCAGTCCAAATAGAGGCTGCTGTAGAAAGGTTTGACGTTGACCTCGATGACATCAATTTTTGTGTTTGTCCACCCGGAATATTGTTGTTTCCGGCAGCTCCGAAACTCAATCGCCATTTCAAGTTGTCTAACCATTGGACATTTTTCATAAAGTCTTCTTCCGACAAGCGCCATGCGAATGCTCCCGAAGGGAAATAGCCCCATTGATTACCTTTGTAGAAACGGCTCGAACCGTCGGCACGCATGGTTGCTGAGAGTAAATATCTGTCTTTGAAGTTATAGTTGACACGTCCGAAAAAAGATGCCAAACGGTCGTCAACACCGTAATAATTATTAATAGTCGTTGACCCTGTAACTGTAGTGCCACTTTCTGTCATACTATTTGGACGGTAGTTCATAAAATTCCATGCTTGTTTGGCTGTAAAAAAGTCGGGGAAGCCTTGTCCTTCCATTGTCGTGGTCAGAATTTCGTTCACGATTATTTCCTGTCCGAGCAATACAGTTAAGCTATGAGCTTTAGGTATGTATTTATCCAAATTCATATTAAGAGTATTGGTATTACGGAAGGCATTTGCATCTATATTTGTCCAAACCGAAGCAGG
>JAIRVZ010000019.1 GCA_031253625.1 Dysgonamonadaceae bacterium | reverse complement strand
TATTGAACCCAATTCAAGTCTATACCATACCCCGGATAAATACTTACATAAAAATGATTGTCCGGCTTAAGTTCCCAATATTTTTTGGCCGTATAATTTATAATCGAGGCAAAACGTTTGTAAAATGACTCTGTTTTGGGGTAGTTTAGTCTAACATCAAACTCTTTGAATAGAGCTACATTATTCAAAGCTTTAGCACAGAGTAATTGTGCTTTAGAGAATCTTTTTATAACCAAAGAGTCATTCTCAATATTGACATTAGGGAGTGATTCGGAACACCAATGCGTCCAATTCAAATAAATGCTCCCCCCAAACACACGATTCAAATGATCATCCATATAGGTATACAATGCAAAACCTTTCTTCTCAGGTATTGCCTCTTCATTTATCGTGTTCACTCGTTTATCAAACAATAAGGCAATTTGATGAGGACCAAATCCCGGAACCCCATAATTGTATGACTTGTAATTGGGATTCAATTTCTCAAATAAATAAGGAAAAGTAGAAGAATACGCAACCCCTTCACCGAATGTAAACGAACAACCCAAAAACACGGCATGATTGTCGGGATGACTTTGATTTACTAAATATTCCTCCATAAAAGCATCATCCGGAATGCGACGGCTAAAATCATCGGTAGAAGTACACATTTTCACGGTATCTTCTTTTATCCAGTGCAAAAACCAAGTGTCATGCAGATTTGGCTTTAATCGAAAACCTAACACTTCATGCACCTCAAGTAAAGGAGCATCTATTCCTTCATGTATCTCTATCGTCTTATTGCGCGCTATATTTACAAATTGAAACCCTAAGAAAATTACAATCAGCACTCGAACAATAAACAGAAGATAACATTTCCTTTTTAAAATGAGGCTTTGAAGAATGAATGTCGAAAAAAACAAGATTCCTAACCATTTAACCACCCAAACATTATAACGAGACAAATAGAAAACAGAAACAACCAACAAAACAAAGTGTAATGTTGATTGTTTCTTTAGAACTTCTTGCAGTTTGCTGAAATAAATCTTCAAACAGTTCATCATATTTTAGAATCTATATCCTAAAGTTAAAAGTCCGGTATAAGTATTGTTTTTTAATCCGGTAGGATCAGAACTAACGACTAATTCGTTCATATCATTCCAGATTGGAGAGTATGTGTAAAGTTCACTTGTTTGCTGTCTAACCGAGAATGCAAAATCCATGTAAAAATTAGGAGTAAAGCGATACCCGATACCGGCAGAATAATAATTAATATCTCCATCCAACGTATATGCTGTTACTGTTCCTGATGGCAATACTTCTTGCAATCCTGCTTTAAATGATTTTTCGAGCGGACTTTGCATCCATGCGTAACCTGCTCGTAACGATAGCTGAGGAGTAACTCTGTATTCCAAACCGGCTTTTAGAGTTGATGCTCCTACAAAGTCTTGAGAGATATATTCGTTTTGTTTTCTATATTCATTATTGAATCCATTATTCGCATTTCCCAATCTTATTTTAGAACAATCGCTATATTCATAATCTAAACTTATGATTGCTCTACTTCCTATCACACCTGCAATACTCATAACCCAACGATCGGGAGTCGTAAGTCTGTACTCAGTAAATGCATTTCTTGGTGTAGTTGCACTTATGTTGTCCCAATCCCATTCTAAATTATTGGGATCCAAAAGCCAACCTTCATAATTTACTCTAGCAGAATAAGAGTCAGTTAAATTATACCATGTTGGTGAATGATAGGCAATTCCGAGACGAAGTTCATCAATGGGTCGGAAGATCGCTCCAATTGATACTTGATAGCCTGCTCCTGATGTTTCTAAACTGTTGTCAAAATCAAAACCTCCTCCTTTAAATTCGCCTCCTCTTTCAAATTCTTCAGTATGGCGAGAATTTAAGTTGTAACGCATATCCGTAAACGAAAAAGTCAAACCCAAATACACCATATCCGAAATATTAGTACCCATTGTGAAATCGTAAGAGTCAATATGTCCTCGTTCCGAAACGGAATACATTCTATCTACAGTTTGCAAGGTTCCATCTTCTCTTGTTGCTTGAGGTCCCATCAGTGAACTTATATATCCATTACCGTTGTCATTTATTAATCCTCCATTATACCCCAAAACGCTGATCCATGGAAATAAGCTGTAAGCATTATTTGCTTCGAATTTCTCGGCAGGAACATTAGCATTTCTTGTTGTATATTCGGCGATATAATCCGTAAGAGAGGATGTTAAACCGTTTCCTATAGAGTTATAATTTCTGCCAAAGTTTTTTAGTCTGTTATAGGAAAATCCAAAATTAACAGCACTAACATCTCCGGCTAACGGCATATAGCCAACGTAAGCGATATTGCTAAAATTAAAGTTGGCCCTATTGTCTTTGGTTATTGAACCTAAAGTATTTGTTTCTGTGTTGACAGAAGAAAGACTTAAAGTTCCCACAATTTCCGAGGATCGATATACTCCGATACCTGCGGGATTTTGAGCAATACCTGTAATATCTCCACCCAAAGCACCAAAAGCACCTCCCATTGCAACTCCGCGTGCACTTCCCGACAAGTCTGTTCCCGAATACTTAAGCGCATCCATTTGTCCTTGTCCGTAAATCTGTACCGCAATAAAACTTATTGCAAAAAGTAATATAATCTTTTTCATAACCAATTTTCTTAATTTAATAATAGTCTAAAAATGTGGATTATCTTCTTCCACCGCCTCCGCCGCCACCGGATGAGCGTCCGCCTCCGCCACTACTTCCGCCGGATGAGCCGCCTGACGATCTGCTACCGCCACCGGATGAACCACTGTTGAAACTGCCGGAACCGGAACTGCCGGATCTACTACTTCCACTATCAAAACTACCAGAGCTTCGAGAAGAGGATGTTCCACTGCTTTGTTGACTTGAACTTTGTTGGCTTGAACCTCGTGAAGGAGTTGATACCGTACCGGATGAACTTCTATTACTATTAGTAGTGCCGGTTGATTCTGTCGCAACACGTGTGCGAGTTGTCGGTTGAGTTGTTGTTGTTCTTGAAGGAGTTGTTGTTACAGCACCTGAACCTCTTGTTGAACTATTAACGTTTCCGCTTGATCTTGTACCTGTTGTTGTACCTTCAGATGATCGTACTCCAGCTGAAGAACGGGTAGTAGTTCCAACCGATGAACGGCCACTGCTGCCTCCGACTCCTGCGGACGATCGTCCGGAAACACCGCTGCTACGTCCCACTGTACTTCCGCTGCTGCGGCCACCGGGGAAATTTCTATGGACAACGCTATTGCCCCACCACGGACGGTTCCAAGGATTATTCCATGAAGGCCTGTTCCAACTCCAAGACGGGCCCCACCACGGGTCGTACCAACCCCAGCCCCATGGGCGATTCCAACTGCTCCAACCCCACGGTCTGTTCCAGCTGTTCCAACCCCAGCCCCAAGACGGGCCCCACCATGGGTCGTTCCAGCCCCACCATGGACTGTTCCAGCTGCTCCAACCCCAACCAAATCCGACATTAACATTCACGGAAGTTTGTTGTGGTTGTTGGAAATCAATTATAAATCCTCCTTCTCCATCTGTTGAGATATTTGCATTATCGGCTCCGACAATGGCAATTTTTGCAGGATTGTGAAATCTAACAATTCGTTCTGTAGGCGAGAGTCCTTCTATTAATTCAACGAAAGAATCATCATCTGCGAATTCATCATCTATAAATTCATCTCCTCCCGTAAATCTACGGTTGTAATCGTCGATATCCCTCGTTGAACGGGAAAATTCTGCGATAATAACAGGTGTTGCTTCCTGTTGTACTGCAGGTTGTTGTACTACTGCTTCTTTTGTTTCTGTTTGCTCTACATTTCTTGAATTTCTTCTAGAGAAAAAAATATCATCGTCAAAAGAACGATTTTGAGCAAATCCGGAAAATGTCAAAAAAAGCACTAACATTGACAAGTACCATTTGTTGACTGTTTTCATATTCTTTATTTTTAAGTTATTATTCATCATATTTTTTAATTTTCAAATTAAATCATTAAGCTACAAAAATAAGTAAAAGAAAGGACATTGCAAGAGATTTTGTAATTTTAACTAAGGAACTTTTAAATCGTACAAACTTTCATGATTTTATTACTTGTGATTTCATGAAAGCTTGTACAATTTATGTGCCGTTTTTTTATTTTTTAAATCTATTGGCTTTTTTTGAACTATTTTTTGTTCCTTTTGCCTGATCTTCTCTCGTTTCTTGTTTTTTCTCCTGCCATTTTTCGTATTGTTCAGGAGTTAACACTTCTTTGAGCTCTGCATCTCTGGCTGTCATTTGGGATCTCATATTTTCCCTGTTTTGCCTCCTTTCTTCTCTGACTTGCCTTTGATGATTAGGCCTTTCTTGAAAATGTTTAAGGTTGATCTCTTTGATTTTAGCTTGTTGGTCTTCTGTTAAGTCCAACTGCTTTGTCATCATTTCTGTTCGTTTGGCTGCCCTTTCTTCTGCTGTCATTCTTGACTTTCTGTTAGGGTTTTGAGCCGAAACGTTAATAACAAATACAAATACTAACACTAAAACTAAACTTTTTCTTACTAATGCTTTCATAATGTTCTTTCTAAATTTTTAATTAAACAATCTTTTTTGTCTTAATTTTCAACTTAGATGTTTCGTATCGAAAAAAGTTTAAACGAAGACGAAAGAAAAAGTAATAATCTGTGTATTCTGTGTGCTGTTATTAGGCTACTGTTCCGTTTTTTTGCTAAATTTGCGAGCTGATAAATTACGATTTATGCAAAATTATAACGAAGAGGAAGTTTTGTCGCGATTAAAATCCGGTAGTTCCGAAGTGCAAAAAATAGCATTCGGGAAGCTTGTCGCCTTTTATACCGAAAAAATTTACTGGCAAATTCGTAAGATGGTGTTATCGCACGATGATGCCAATGATGTACTGCAAAACACATTTATCAAGGCTTGGATTAATATCGATGCATTTCGGGGAGATGCCAAACTCTCGACTTGGCTTTATAAAATAGCCATTAATGAATGTATCACTTTTCTCAATAAACAACGGTCGATGAATAATATATCAATCGACGACACGGATGTTTTCTTGCTTAACAAACTTGAAGGTGATGATTATTTCGATGGAGATGAGGCTCAAACTAAATTACAGAAAGCCATTCTAACATTACCCAAAAAACAACGGTTGGTATTTAATATGCGCTACTATGACGAAATACCTTATGACGAAATGTCAGAAGTATTGGGCACCTCGGTTGGAGCATTGAAAGCATCTTATCATCATGCAGTAAAAAAAATAGAGGATATTTTGTTGAATGAGCATTAAACCTTTTTAAAGACAAATCGTCTAAGCAATGTTAAATAATAGGAAAAATGAAAACAACAGGTAACAATTTGGAAAACATCGGGAAAATAAACCCTTTCAAAGTCCCAACAGGATATTTTGAGAACTTTTCAAGTAGTGTAATGTCTCAATTACCGGAAAAGGAGCAAAAAGAGCCGCAAGTTATCGGTTTGTGGGAACGTGCGAAACCTTGGTTTTACATGGCTGCCATGTTTACAGGTATTGCACTGATGGTCAACATTTTTATTCAAAGACCTGAATCTTCAAAGATTTTCAGCGAAGATGTGAATAATATTTCTATCGATGAGATCGACGAGTTTAATTCCTATTACCAAGAAAGAATGGCATATGCTTCTTACTTGGAAACTTTGTACGATGATGAAATTTTGTAAATCTTCCGGATAACTAACTATTAAAAAATAATATAAAATGAGACATATATCTGTATTATTAATTGTTTTTTCTCTCTGTACTGTTTTCTCTCTTTCTGCCCAAAACAGAAGAACAGAAGGGCAAGTGCGTCAGGATTTTGAGAATCTCAGAGTAAAACGCATCGCTTTCTTCTCAAAAGAAATTGGCTTAACAGCAGAAGAAGCCAAAGAATTTTGGCCTATTTACAATGAATTGGAAGAAAAAAAATTTGAGGTTAACCGGAATATGCGTCAGGAAGTCAGAAAAATTCGTGATCTCGAAAGAGATGGTAAAAATGTTTCTGCCGCAGAATATGATCGCATTACCAATATAATTATCGATGCGAGAGAAAAAGAACTCGAATTAGAAAGAGAGGCTCTCAAAAAAATACGGAAAATACTTTCTCCCGAAAAAGTATTTAAGTATCTACGAGCTGAACACCTGTTTGCAAGAGAGGCTCTTTCGCCTGCACCATCTCCATCTCCGGGGAAAAGATAAGTTACGCTTTCCCTTGGTTAGCTACAGCTTGCATTTTTCGATTGATTTCATCAGGGTCTCCCAGAAAATAATCTTTCATTAGGTTCATGTTGTCGTCGAACTTGAAAATATAAGGCACTGCTGTTGGCAGATTTAAGCTAACAATATCTTCTTCGCCATACCATGACTTGTTCTTCGCCATATTTTGCAGCGGTTTCGGCTTTGTTCAAACCTTGCAACATACCGTAATGTTTTTCATTCAACAGCCATGATTTTTCAACAGGAATCCAATCTAAATCCATTACGTCCAATACTTCGTTTAATGTTTTGACTGCACGTTTCAGATAAGAGGTATAAGCTTTTTCAAGTATGAATCCTTTTTCTTTTAAGATTTTTCCGGCAGATTTGGCCTCTTCTATTCCTTTTTCAGTTAAATCGACATCAGTCCATCCAGTGAACCGGTTTTCTTTATTCCATGCACTTTCTCCATGGCGAAGTAATACTACCGTTTTCATCTCTTATGCTCGTATTTGAACATAATAGCAAACAGGATTCCAACAACAGCGGCATATCCGGCAAAAATAAACCAAGCCACGTCCCAACCAACAGAACTTGTTGCAGGGGCTGGGACAAAATGCCTTATCACTACACCTGCTGCTAACGACCCTATTGTTGCTCCAAAACCATTCGTCATAATCATAAATAAGCCTTGCGCACTTGAACGAATAGACGTATCCGTTTCTTTATCTACAAACAACGAGCCCGAAATATTGAAAAAATCGAAAGCCACTCCATAAACCAACATAGATAACACAAACATCCAAACGCCTGTTCCCGGGTCGCCCAAACCAAATAGCCCAAAACGTAAGACCCAAGCAAACATGCTGATAAGCATTACCTTTTTAATGCCAAATCTCCGTAAAAAGAAGGGTATTAACAAAATACATAGTGTTTCGGATATTTGAGATAATGATATAAGCATCACAGAATGTTGTACTCCAAATGTTTTTTCATAGATTGGCTCGCTTGCAAAACTACCAATGTACAAATCGCCAAAGCCGTTGGTTATTTGCAAAGCGGCTCCCAACAGCATGGAAAAAATAAAAAATATTGCCATTCGTTTTTGTTTAAACAATGTAAATGCCTTTAATCCAAAAGCTTCTACAAACGAATCATTTTCTTTTTTTCCACTAATTGGACAGGCCGGCAATGTAAACGAATAAACAGCCAATAAAACCGATGCCACAGCAGATACATAAAACTGAATGTTTGATTTGGCAAATCCTGTAAAATCCACCGTCCACATAGCCGCAATAAAACCAATCGTACCCCAAATACGAATGGGCGGGAATGCCTTCACCGTATCCAATCCTGCGGTTTCCAACGCATTATATGCTACGGAATTAGATAATGCTATTGTGGGCATATAAAAACCTACCGCCATAAGCATTGCAAAATAAAGCGAGGCATACTCTGTTTGAGTAGAGGCATACACGATACAAATAGCACTAATAAAATGGCAAATTCCCAACAATTTTTGAGCAGGTATCCAACGGTCGGCAACAATACCCATTATTGCGGGCATAAACAAGGAAGTAACTCCCATTGTGGCATAGAAACTGCCTATTTGTCCCCCGTGAAATCCCAACACAGAGCCCAGGTAGCTTCCCAACGAAATCAACCACGCTCCCCAAATGAAAAATTGCAAAAAGAACAGGACGGCAAGACGGAACTTTTTCATATTACAAATCTTTAATTACTGTTTTAACTATTTCTTAAAGTTTTGCAAATATAAGAAAAAAAGGAAATAAACTTATTTTATAAATATCTTCTCTGTTTTTTCAGTGCCATTTTCATAAATTATTTTTCTAATGTAAATACCGTTTGCCGGAGATTTCACTTTAACTCCTGTAATGGTATAGAATTGAATTTCACGAATAGATGCATCATTCTCTATATTACCTATCGCATTTTGTCCGGCTTTGAGCGTCGTTACATAAAGACTGTTGGAAGGAAGACTTGTTTCTGTCGCATTTTTTGCAACAACATTTACGGTATAATCTGTATCCGGAATAAGATTTGTGAAAGGATAGGTAGTTGCAGGCGCATTAACTGTACATGTTTCTGTAATAATTTTTGGTAAAAGATCAGACGTTGCAATTGTGATATTATCAATACGAACTGTTGTGCTGCTTTCCGTTCTCAATTGAATAAGAGAATTTGCTTTGCCGCCTGTTAACGATATGGCAAGCGTGATATAATCTGAAGATATTGTGCCGGCTGCAACATTGTAGACATTACCTGTTGAACCGCTGGTTCCTTCATAATCTACGCTTACAAGAAATTTGCCGCTACCACTGATGTATTTACAAGTTAAATATAATGTAGGAGTAGAAGACAAATCAAGATTCAATATACTGAAACGGCCTCCGGTTAAATCCATTGTCCCGTTTTCTAAACATGCCATCGCACTTCCTCCGCCTGTTACATTGTATTTGCTTGCAGGATGATCTGTCAAACCTGATGTTAACGCATTTTTGGTTATATCGGTAGTAAATTGATTAAATGTTTCTTCGAATATTGACTCTGTTTCCGTAGTTGGTTCTTCGACATGACTTATACTTACGATGTACTGTATTGCTCCTTCGACGGCATCCCAATTGATATTGAATCCGGTATCGGTAATGTTTTCAGCCTCATTCAAATAAGGTGCTTCGATAGCAGGTTCTTCGCCACCTTGTCCACCTGTTTCTCCCTGAATGACAACCAGTTTGGTTTTATAGTTTTCGAGTGCAGCTTTCAATGCTGCATTTACATCGGAAGAAACATCATCTACCGCATTGTTGAAACTCCATTTGAAATCGCCACCCAAAACACGTCCGGCATAAGTCATCACATTGATTTTTGCATCATCGGGAGAATCTGCCGTATAAGTGTACATGACAGTACTGTTGGTATCGAAATTATTGTAAATCTTGGCTCCCTGATAAGACTTTACCGTATTGGGAACAGTTTCATTTCGGCTCGATGCCACATAAGCATCAAAATCTACTGTCGTATTATAGTTGCCGGTGCTTGTTTCTCCATAAGCAATAAAACGTGTTTGACCTTCCATATAATTGTTATAGGCCTTTGTGATACCACCATCTTCTTTAGAGAAAGTAGGCGCATTTTTGTAGTCGTTTGATTGAGTGGACGGGTTCCACACATCAGAACCTTGCATGGAGATAAGCATCGGATATTTACAATTGCGAAAATAATTACCTTCCACAAA
This sequence comes from Dysgonamonadaceae bacterium, assembly GCA_031253625.1. Lineage (GTDB taxonomy): Bacteria > Bacteroidota > Bacteroidia > Bacteroidales > Azobacteroidaceae > JAIRVZ01. Next base: position 8,766 of record JAIRVZ010000019.1, on the reverse strand, counting down.
GATAGAAGAAGCACAAGTTGCTCCTACGCCATATTTCGAAATACCATCATAGTAATTATTGTAAACATGCACTGTGTAGTAGCGCACGCGCGGATGACGGCTGTCGGAATGGTCGTACCAATTGTGATGATAAGTCGCATAAGCACCTATTTCGATGCCACCGCTTAAACCTATCAGATTAGCCTTACCACAATCCCAAAAATGATTGTACGAAAATGTAACGTAGTTAGACAATTTGCAATCGAGAGCACCGTCACCTTTTGTTTGGTCGGAATCGCTGCCGGGTTTTCCGTAGAAAATATCGCAATTATGCACCCAAATATAGCTGTTATTTTGCTGTAATCCGATATTGTCACGTTCTTTGCTGTTGCAATTCATCGAGCCGATATTGCGTATTTCGATATTTGTTGCGTTTTTTATGCGGATACCAAAACCATCAGCAACAGCGTCATCGCCTACGCCTTCGAAAGTGATTCCGGCAGATTCGTTGTTTTTGTTTTCAATCACAATATCACCGGCAAGCAAATAGGTCGGATTTTTTACTTGTCCAACCATCCGGATTGCCAAAGGTCGTGAATCATATCCTTTTTTATATCCATCGAGAATATTTTGAATACCGGTACAAGTTGAGATTTGGCCTTTTGAAGAAGTTGTCACATTCATTGAAACCGTATTTTTCGTATTTTCGGTAAGATACAACACTACGGCATTATCTTTCAATGTTCCGTTGGCTTTATATGCTCCCGGAACACGTCCGTTCATAAAGGCAAAACCGGCACGATCGTGTGCTTTCACTGTTAAGTTGCCGGATGCGGCACCGGTTCCTTCTACTCCGGAAAGTACAGGTACTACTTTTATTGTATAAATTCCGGGTTTTAAACCTAAAACATCGGCACGGAAATAACTCCCATAACTGCGAATAAGTTGATTGTCGATTTTATGATTCGTTATGCCTTCTCCGCTATAATATACATTGTAGCTTTCAGCATTTTCAACAGGCGTCCATTTAATAAACGCAGATTCTAGCCAACCTTCCGACTCGGTAATACTTGGCGACTGAGCCAAGACTTGTATTATTGCAAAAACAATAAATGTTAACGTGCACACAACTTTTTTCATATGTTCATAATTTGATGAATTGTATCTTAATTTCAATGTAGTCACAAGATGTCTGCCACACAAAAACCTTCTCAAAATATACGAAAACAAATTTTACAAACAAAACAAAAGCGATTTTATACACAAAGGTATTAAAGGTTAATAATTTCTCAGGTGTCATTTTGGTTTTTTACTCTTCGAATTCATTCGTGATTTTTCCGGATAATTGTTTTTTAGGATTTAATCCGAGTTCTCTCATTTTTTCGATTCGGCCGACTAAATTGCCTTTTCCTTCGGATAATTGTTTTGATACTTCATCATAAGTGTTTTGTACGGTGTTGAGCTGGGCTCCCATTTTTGCGAAATTCTCAATAAAAATTGCGAATTTATCATATAAACCGTTGCCCATTTTGACGATTTCACGAACGTTTTGTGACTGCTTTTCGCTTTGCCACAAATTGTAAGCTAATTGTAAGGCCATCATCATATTGGTAGGACTTATAAGCACAATCCGTTTGTCGTACGCATAACTACCGAGCGAGACATCGTTTTGTACCGCCAAAATGTAAGATGCCTCATTCGGAATAAACATCAGCACATAACCGATGGAATGTTCTACATATTGTGAATAATTTCGAGTGCTTAATTCATCGATATGGTCTTTGATTGATTTGATGTGATTTTTCAGATGACCGGCTCGCTCCTTTTCATTTTCACATTCCATGTAATTGACATAAGCAGAAAGAGAAACTTTTGAATCGATGACTACAGACCGTTTTTCAGGAAAACGGACAATCACGTCGGGTCTGACCCGTTCGCCTTCTACGGTTGTACTTTCCTGAACAAAGTATTCTTCATCTTTTCTCAATCCCGATTTTTCGAGGATACTTTCCAGTACCATTTCCCCCCAATCTCCTTGCGTTTTAGAATTTCCTCTGAGTGCTTTTGTGAGATTCACGGCATCAGCCCCAATTTCTTGCGCCCTTTTCATCACTTCTTCGATGGCTTTTTCGAGAGAGGCTTTATTTTCGGCTCCTGATATTTGGTTGTCTTTTACAGCTTTCTCAAAGCTCTGAATTTTCTCTTTCAGGGGATTTAATATCGCATCAATTTGTTCTTTATTGGCATTTTGGAGATTTCCGGATTTTTTTTCGAGGACTTCACCGGCCAATTGTTGGAATTCTGCTTTTAGCAGTTCGATTTTCTCTTTCCATTGTTTTTCCATTTGGAGTTTGGTTTCCTCAAAATTTTCTTTCATCACTTTTTGAGAGTCGGCCATCGCTTTTCTTTCTACGTCGAAAGATTCTTTGAGATTTTCTATCTCCTTTTGGGTGTTTTCTTTGAGCGATTGTAGGTATTGAGCGTGATTGTTTTCAATCAAGCTTTTTTCTTTTTGAGCGAATTGGAATTCAGATTCCAACTTCGTGTACCTTGTTCGAAGAAAAAGATAAGTTATTAACGCCCCTATTGAAAGGCCAACAATAGCCCAAATAATCAGTTCCATTTTTTTAATTAATTATTATTCACTCCAAACTTATAAATACATCTACTGGTATATTTTTCTCCGGGTCTAAGAACTGTGCTCGGAAAATTCGGTTGATTCGGAGAATCCGGATAATGTTGGGTTTCCAAACAGAGTGCGGCTCTTTTGTTGTAAACGATGCCTCTTTTTCCGGTTATAGTTCCATTAAGGAAATTTCCCGAATAGAATTGTACGCCCGGCTCTGTCGTGTATACTTCTAAAGTGATTCCTGTTAAGGGACAAACCGCTTGACATCCCAATACATTTATATCCCCTGGAGTATTAAAAATCCAGTTATGATCGTATCCATTTCCCAGCTTTAATTGCTCAAATGTATAATCGTCGATTCTTTCTCCGATAATTGTTGGTTGTGTAAAATCCATTGGTGTATTCTTTACTTTGGCAATTTCTCCGGTTGGGATCATATTTGCATTTACAGGGTTGTAATAATCACAGTCCATGAATAGGATATGATCAAGTATTAAATTATTGGGATTACCTGACAAGTTAAAATAAGAATGGTTTGTCAGGTTTACAATTGTCGGTTTATCTGTTTCCGCTTCATAAGAAATATCAATGGCGTTATCATCGGTTAATTTGTATATCACTTTTACATCCAAATTTCCCGGGAAACCATTGTCGCCGTCAGGAGATAAGAATTTGCATTCTAATGTTACGGAATCAACTTGAGTAATGTCGAACATTTGATATTGAAATCCTGTTATTCCGCCATGCAATGAATTTCCGTTATTATTTACGGTTAATTGATAATCAACTCCGTCGAGATTGAATTTACCTTTAGCAACGCGGTTTCCATAGCGACCAATGGCAGCGCCGAAGTCGGTTTTGTTGTTTAGAAAATCGTTAATATTGTCAAATCCCAATACAACGTCCTGCATTTCGCCGGTTTTGTCAGGGACTAAAACAGATACGATTCTTGCACCGAAATTGATTACGCAAACCTCCATTCCGTTGGCGTTTTTCATAACATACAGGTTATTTTCTTTCCCGTCAACTCCGGCTTTGAACGCAGAAAATGACAATCCTGATTGAGTTTTTTCCGGGGTATTTTCGGATTCTTTACATTTTTTATTACACTTACAAGATGTTAGCGCAAAAATGGCTAATACTGCGATTAATAAATGTTTTTTGTTCATGATTATATTTCTTTTTTAGTTTGTAATGTTTAGGAGGAGGTTTCTCGCTACGCTCGAAATGACACCGCTGCTATCCTCATAAGTGGCGCGTCATTCCGAACGTAGTGAGGAACCTACCAAAAATACCAATAGAATAAGGCGCAAAAAATTACAACACCGACAGATGCGGCAACATCAACCCAATTCCAACTCTTGCCAAGTTGTTTTTTAAATTCTTTATCGAAGGTGATAGCTGCAATTTGTTCAGCACTTGGTTTCTTAGTGAAAAACGACACTACGATCATCAGTAATATGATAAAGATAAGCAACCATACTTCAAAGATAAGCCAATTGGTTTGCCAAAACCAGCTTGTATGTTCCCAGTACCAGCCTGTCATTAAGTCTTTACCTGTATTTGTAAAGATGTTGGTCAGTAAGCGTACCATACCGATAATAAATCCCCCTATCATACCCCACTCACCGGCTTTGGGCGTAATTTTTTTGGAAAATATACCCAATGCAAATACGGCTACCATTGCAGGAGCGAGTAGCGACTGAATACCTTGCAGATAGGAGTAAAGACTGCCGAGACTCATCATGATTGGTATCCATACAATACCAAGTATTACTACAACAACCGTCGCAGCACGACCTACAAATACATATCTGGCTTCACTCTTATTTTTGAACATGGGCTTATAGAAGTCTTCTGTAAATAGCGTGGCGCAAGAGTTGAAGAATGCCGCCAAAGAAGCAACCAATGCCGATATAAAACCGATTGTAACAATGCCCTTTACACCTGCCGGCAAGACAAATTTTACCATAGCGCCAAAGGCAGTGTCGGGATTATCCAATGAAAAGCCGCTATCGGGACGTGCTGCCAATGCAGCAGCTACCATACCCGGTATCAAGAACATAAATACAGGTAACAATTTGAAATAACCGGCAGCGATAGTACCTCTGCGTGCACGATTCATTACTGCTTCATTAGATTCGCCTTTGCGTTGTCCAAGCACACGTTGAACGATATGTTGGTCGGTACACCAATACCAAAAGCCGATAATCGACGCTCCAATAAACACCCAGAAACCGGGATATTCGTCATACAACGGGTTGCCCGTATTGAAATGGAACATGTGGTTTGTACCATGTGCAACACCGTCTGCTCCCACGTTTAGCGTTTTAGAAAAGTCAATCATTGCAGTCCAACCATCTGCTACACTTCCGCCTCCGAGGGCTAACAATCCCAAGAAAAGCACAAGGAACGAACCGATAATAAGTATAGGTGTTTGAATGGCCGACAGTGTCATTACTCCTTTCATACCACCTAAAACGGTAAAGATTCCTGTCAAGACTATCAATCCGATAGCGCCATACCAGAAAGGCAAGCCAAGAAGACTTTGCATGAAGATACCACCGGTAAATGCTGTTACACTCACTTTGGTCAATACGTATGCTATAAGAGTGATAATAGATAGCCACGAACCTGTCTTTGGTGTATAGCGATATTTGAGGAAGTCGGGCATTGTAATGATTTTCCCCATTTTATTGCTCATCAGTTGGTAGAACGGCACAAAGAGCCAACCCAAGATAAGTATCATCCAGCCTTGCATCTCCCAGTGCGCCATACCTACACCATGGTTTGCACCTGTTCCGGCAAGTCCGACAAGGTGTTCTGAGCCGATGTTGGCAGCAAAGATAGCTGCACCGATGATATACCATGGCTCACCTTTACCAAACAGGTAATCCTCGCTGCTGACACCTTGTTGCAAACGTTTGTCTTTTCGTATGGAACGCCATACAGCCCACGATACCGCAAGTATTCCTACCACGATAATTACCCAGTCAATCCATAAAAATTCATGTGAATTCCAGTTCATAATATTAATTTTAAATTCAATGTTGTTTAGTTAAGCAAAGCGTGTGCTCGTCATTGCGAGAGCTCTGCCCGAAGCAACCCAGAAATTGTGTAAACTGGTTTGCTTCGTCGTTCCTCCTCGCAATGACGGTAAACCGAAATTTGCTTAACTAATTGCTATTAATTCTGTAAAAGTACCAATTTGTAAGTATTTTTTATACAATTCGGCATATAATTTATGATTTTCCATATTTGGAAAATATTCAAAAGCGAATCCTTGTCCCATGGCATTTTGTGCGTCTTCAACTTTGGAGAATACGCCTGCTACTACGGCAGCAAACATGGCTGCTCCGAATGCGCAAGCCTGTTCTGTTTTAGCCACTTTGATAGGCATTCCTAATACATCGGCCAATGTTTGCATCACAAAAGGAGATTTCAGCGAAATTCCACCGATACCGATAACTTCTTTGATTTCAACGCCGTTTTCTAAGAAACGGTCTACAATTGCTTTAGAACCGAAAGCAGTTGCTTCGACCAATGCACGGAAAACCATCGGTGCAGTAGTTCCCAATGTCAGACCGGTAATTGAGCCTTTCAACAGTTGGTTGGCGTCCGGTGTGCGGCGACCGTTCATCCAGTCGGTAGCTATCAAATTTTCGGAAATAGGCAAATTTTCCGCTTCTTTGGTCAATTCGGAAATATCCTTACCGACAAAACGTGAAAACCAAGCGTAAATATCTCCGAATGCGGATTGTCCGGCTTCCAACCCTACCATTCCGGGAATCACCGAACCGTCAACCTGACCACAAATTCCGGGAATCAGTTTATCGCCGATTTCTTCGTATGGAACCGCCATAATATCGCAAGTGGAAGTTCCGATTACGCGGACAAAATCGCCCGGTTTGATTTGCGCACCGACGGCTCCCATGTGGCAATCGAAAGCGCCTACGGCTACTGCTACTTGAGTGGTTAATCCCAAACGTTTCGCCCATTCTTCGGTCAATTTTCCAACTTTAGTATTGCTTGGATAAGTATCTTTATACAAACGAGAACGGTATCCTGCGAGTAGAGGATCTAATTTAGTAAGAAATTCTTCGGACGGCAATCCGCCCCACGATTCGTGCCACATCGCTTTGTGTCCTGCAGAACAACGACCTCTTATCACTTCTTCCGGTTTTTGCTTACCCGTAATCAGAGCAGACATCCAATCGCAATGTTCAATCCAAGAGTAAGTAGCGACGCGCACTTTTTCGTCTGCTCTGAGAACGTGTAAAACTTTTGCCCACACCCATTCCGAAGAATAAATTCCTCCCTCATAAGCGGTATAATCAATTTCCCATGCTTTGGCTAATTGATTGATTTCCGCAGCTTCTTTAATTGCCGTATGGTCTTTCCACAATACAAACATGGCATTGGGATTTTCTGCAAATTCGGGTAATAAAGCCAACGGAACACCCTCTTTATCAGTTAAGACAGGAGTTGAACCGGTCGTATCAAATGCCATTCCCACCACATTTTCGGCGATTCCGGCAGGAGCTTTTGATAAAGCTTCTTTGACAGAGTCTTCCAATACTTCAATATAATCGAGAGGGTGCTGGCGGTATTGATTCGCCTTGGGGTCGCAATATTTTCCTTTCGCCCAGCGGGGATAATATTTCACTGCGGTTGCAATCTCTTTTCCGGTTTCCGCCTCTACGATAATGGCGCGGCAGGAGTCGGTTCCATAATCTAATCCTATTACATATTTCATATTAGTTTGAATTATTGTTTTCTAACAATCTTATTAATTCTTTTTCCAAATCTTCTTTTGGCGGAAGATATAATTGATATTTGCTTACAAATAACTGATTATTAATATTATCCATTGCATATTCAACCATAATACGGTCTTTGTATGCACCCAATACTATGCCAATCGGCTCGTTGTCGGTTTCGGTATTTACCTCTTTACGGAAATAGTTGAGGTAAAAATTCATTTGACCAATATCGCCATGTTCTACTTCTCCACGTTTCAGGTCTATCAGAACATAACATTTCAAAATGATATGATAAAACACCAAATCGACTGAAAATTGTCTGTTGCCGACAGGAACACGGTATTGCCGTTTCACGAAAGCAAAGCCTTTGCCGAGTTCGAGCAAGAAATTTTCTAAATTCAGAATTAGCTTTTCTTCCAATTCACCTTCTAAATATTGTTGTTGTTGCGGAATACCCAAAAATTCAAAGACAAAATGTTCTTTGATAATATCTTCCGGTTTTTGAATTTCCGCCCCTTTTTCAGCAATCGCCAATACGCCTTTTTTGTCTTTACTCAATGCCAAACGGTGGAAAAGCATACTGTTCATTTGGCGTTTCAATTCACGGACACTCCAGTTTTCTTTTTCACATTGCTTAGTATAAAAACTGATTTCCAGAGGATTATCGGCTGTCAGAATTTGAACATAATGACTCCAACTCAATCGGTGGGACAGTGTCCCACTAAATTGGTCAGACACTGTCTGGATTTTTTCCAATTGGTGAGACACTGTTTCACCAATTGAGATAGTCAATTTATTTTCGAATTGGTCAGACAGTGTCTGACCAATTGGAAATGCAATATATAACTTCCTTACATACATCAAATTAGACCGACTAAAACCTTTTCCATACAACATTGTAAGGTCTTTTGATAGCCTGTCTAATAACTTTGAGCCATATTCAGATTTTTCTAATCCTCCTTGTTCATACTCAACAATATATTTCCCTATATGCCAATAAGTTTGCACTAAAGCGTTATTCACAGCGTATGCCGCTTGCCTACGTCCTTGAAGCAACAAACCACCGATTTGCTCAACCAAAGAATTATATTGATTACCGTTTTTCTGAATTCCTTTTTCCATAATTATACACAAGTAAGATGCAAAAATACAGTTTTATTTTGTTCGCATTAATAGTTTTAATAGCCACTCTTTACAGCATCTGAAGAGAAACCTAAAACTACCGGGGTAGAACGATAACCAATTCCCATTCTGTCTATTCCCATATCTATTAACTTAAAAAAATGTTCCTGATCACGAATACCACCGGACCCTTTTATTTTACAACGTCCTTTTGCAGTATCAAGCATTGTTTGAATTACTTCAACAGTAGCACCTTTGCTTGATCCTCCGGTA
>JAIRVZ010000003.1 GCA_031253625.1 Dysgonamonadaceae bacterium | reverse complement strand
TACCGGAGGATCAAGCAAAGGTGCTACTGTTGAAGTAATTCAAACAATGCTTGATACTGCAAAAGGACGTTGTAAAATAAAAGGGTCCGGTGGTATTCGTGATCAGGAACATTTTTTTAGATTAATAGATATGGGAATAGATAGAATGGGAATTGGTTATCGTTCTACTCCGGTAGTTTTAGGTTTTTCTTCAGATGCTGTAAAGAGTGGTTATTAAAACTATATAATGCAAAAAAAATATGAAAGTAACATAAACATTAAACAACAAGAGAATGGCACAAATACGAAACATTCAAGGAATGAGTGTAGACGAGTTAAACAGAGAATTGTCATGACTTTTAGGCGCGGAAGTGACATACATTTTGTTCGTGCAGGCGAATCAACAATCAAACATAGCATTGGTTATACGTTTTTGACATTTTTCTTTGGTTGGTGGGGATTTCCTTGGGGGCCGATTTACACTATCGGCTCAATTTTTACCAATTTGACAGGAGGTAAAGATGTTACACAAGAGATAATATATTCATTGAATGTTGAACAGCCTACTTCTTCTGTTACAAATGCTAAAACAGGCTTGTCTTTGTCTGAAAACGATACAAGAGAGACAGAAGAAGAATTATTAAAAAGAAGAGCAGAGAAAGAAGATCATAGCAGGTTTATGCCGCAATAGTGACAAATATTGAAGGATATTAAGAAAGTCTTCGTGAGAAACAATATGGAACAATTTAAAACATCATAGAATGAAACAGAGATTAATTATTATGACAATGGGGCTGTTTTTATTATTCGGTTGTGAACAAAAAAACAGTCTGACAAAAGTTGAAATGGAATTAATAAACAATGTGAACTTTGAGAAAAGTTTGCTGATTGAATTAAAGGATTTAACCCAAAGTGATTTAAAACAATTGCCTGCAATTGACCAAGAAACAGGGGAGATTCTTAATGACAAACTGTATGATGGACTTTATTCGGAAGTTGCTGAAAAAAAAGCTGTCAAAATTGTCGAAAAACTAAAAAACAAATTCAGAGAAAATGGCTATTTAATTTTTGTATTTGATGTTGGATATGATAAAAAGAGTGTAGCTGTTATTAAAGGAACAAACGATTTGGATATTCTGCGATACAGTAGGACTGATGGAATAAACTACGGCTTAACAAATGAAGATATAGTTGAGAAAATTTCTGAATGGAAAACACAATATGGACTAATCGTAATCGGTTGTGGCAGAGATTGGCTTGAAGTAGAGTTCGATAGATTGCCAACAGATTTAGATACTTTTGCGAAAGAGGTTTATGAATTTTGTCCTGATGTCGTTGATCAAGGTGTTGGAACAATTGAGGTTTTAAAAGAAGCAATTAAGGGGATGAATGGAATTTGGTTGTGGTGGGACTAAAATGGAAAACGAAATAATAAAATACCTTTCAAAATATATGACAATTTCCAAAGAATTGGAGGAGGCTATTATTGAAAGTGCATTTATCAGAAGTTATAAAAAAGGGACTATTTTACTTGAAGAAGGTAAAATTTCAAATGAATGTTATTTTGTCATAAAAGGGTGTATCAGAAGTTATTATATCAAAGACGGAAATGAAATGACAACTGATTTTTTCACAGAAGAACAATCGGTAACACCGTCTGCATATGGGAAAAATATACCTTCTACCTATTATTTAGAATGTATCGAAGACACTATTGCAGGTGTTGGTACTCCCGAACAAGAAATCGAAATGTATCAAAAATTTCCCGAGGGGGAATCATTGGCGCGGGCATTGACCGAAACAATAATGGTCAAACAGCAAGACACTCTAGCTGATTTTAAAATCGCTTCACCCGAAGAACGCTACTTAAAATTACTGAAAGACAGACCCGATTTAATTCAGCGAGTTCCGCAATATCAATTGGCAAGTTATTTAGGCGTTACGCCCGAATCGTTGAGCCGTATCAGAAAACGATTGCTTAAAAGACAATCATCATAGATTCTATAAATGAAATCAAAATAGAAAAAATGGAAAACATACTGTTTGATTTTATCTCAAAATACATGCCTCTTTCCGATGAGGAAAAACAGGTAATAATAGATTTGGACATTTTCAGTATCGTCAAAAAAGGCACTATTTTGCTGAAAGAAGGACAAATGTCTAATAAAAGCTTTTTTGTATTAAAAGGCTGCCTGCGAATTTACTATATCATCGACGGAGAAGAAAAAACAACTGCCTTTTACACCGAAATGGAAGGTATTTCGCCACACTGCGCCATTAACAAAAAACCTTCGGATTATTATATTTCCTGTGTGGAAGATTCTATCATTGTGGCGTCGGATACTGAAATGGAAACGACCGGATTTGAGAAATTTCCAAGATTTGAAACGCTTTGCAGAATAATGTCGGAACAACTTTTAGCAAAAAGTCAGATGATATTCGATGAATATAAAACTTCCACCCCCGAACAGCGATATTTGAATTTGTTAAAGACACGCCCCGATTTATTACAACGGGTTCCGCAATATCAATTGGCAAGTTTTCTGGGCATCACTCCACAGTCGTTGAGCCGTTTGAGGGCAAGAATAGTTGATAAAAGAACAGAGTAACCGAATTTTATTAACTTAGGTGAACGAAACAACCGCTTGAAGCAAACTACCTTTGTCGTATTATTTTAATTCAAAAATATATGCAAAGGAAAATTGTTTTATTATTTGTAGTCGTACTTATAACGACTAATAGTGTTTTTGGGCAATCTATCAAACAAGACACTACATTCAGAAAGTTTTTTGTTGGAAGCACTTTTATGATGTTGGGTAATCTTTTATCCGACGAACAAACCGACTTTTTTCAACTCAATTTCGGTTATCGAATAACTCCCAAAGACGTTGTTTCGATTGAGGCAATAACGTGGAAATATGCATGGCCTTTGGGCATTTCATGGGGAGATTCATTCGACGCTCCCGAAGAAAAATTTCCGGGTTACATCAGAGAGTTTGGTATCGGTTTTGCCTATCAGCGTTTTTGGTGGAAAGGTTTATACACAGGTATTCATGCACTGAATGCGTCGCAACAGTTTTTTGATGAAGATAATATAAAAATTAAAAATGGGTATCAACTGTTTATGACTTATCGTTTGGGCTATCACTTGAGTTTTTTTAAGAACAGATTTTTTATTGAACCTTCTATTGCCATCACCCATCGACCGATACATACGAAAATGCCCGAATCATTTGCAGAAAAGGACAACAAATGGTCAAAATTCTTTTTCGGAGAGCCGGGGCTTCATTTCGGATTTAATTTTTGATTTTTCATTTCTTATCCAAAGTCAACGAATTCTGAAAAGGCCGTTATATATCTTTGCATCGTTAATTTAATAATCATTAAAATGTAATAAGATGAAAAGATGGCTTTTATTTTTCGGGTTTACGTGTTGCTTTATTGGTATTTGTCTCAGTCAAACGGTTCCTGATTACAAATTTTCAGTGAGCACAACGTGGTTGAGTTTTACCAATTTTGGAGAGGAGAGAACAAATACACACCACTATGAATTTCATTTTAAATATAAACTTACTCCAAAAGACAAAATTGGTATCAAATTCGCCACATGGAAATTGTTTCAACCTATGGGCATACTTTGGTGGGATGGACTTACAGAAAAGATAGACTCAGAAAGTGAATTCTACCCCGGCAGGCTCAGAGAAACCGGCCTTGGCGTTACCTATCAGCGTATGATGTGGAAGGGTTTATTCACGACGGTAGAAATATTACCTCAATTAAAGACATATTTAGACGAAGACAATAAGAAAATTGCTAATGGTTTCAAATTATATACATCTTATCATCTTGGTTATCATATTCCTTTGTTCAACAACAGAATGTTTATAGAACCTCAAATTCATTGTCAATGGTGGCCGATTGACACAAACAAACCTCAAGATTTTAGGGAGATAGAAAACAGATGGAATAACTATTTTCTCTTTGAACCCAATGTGTATATAGGATTTAATTTTTAAGAGAAATCAATCACAAAATACAACACAAAAAAACGGTGAACAAAATAGGATTGATTTCCTATCGTTCACCGTTTAACTTTTATACTAATTATTTCTTATTTTTGGTCCAATGGAATTCTCATTTTGTAGAATGATCTCCATACAAAGATTAAACCTAAAATAAGGAACGGAACAGCGATATACATAGAATAATCGTGTTCTGATGCCCTCATTTCAATACAGATTTCTGTTGCCAACAAACCGAATAAAGTAGAGAACTTGATGATCGGGTTCAGTGAAACAGAAGAGGTATCTTTGAACGGGTCGCCTACAGTATCTCCTATTACTGCTGCTTCGTGCAATGCAGAATTTTTCTCTTTCAAATCCACTTCTACTACTTTCTTGGCATTGTCCCAACTACCACCGGCATTAGCCATATAAACAGCTTGGAATAATCCGAAAACAGCAATTGAAATCAAGTATGCTACAAAGAAGTTCGGATCCATGAACGCAAATGCCAATGTAAGGGAAATTAATGCGATGAAAATGTTCCACATGCCTTTTTGAGCATATTGAGTACAGATTTTTACTACAGTATTGGAATCTTCCGGATTGGCCTCTGTATTATCTAAGTTGAAAGTCCGCTTGATAAACTCTACTGCACGGTAAGCACCTGTAGTTACAGCTTGGATAGATGCACCGCTGAACCAGAAAATAACCGCTCCACCGCAAATCAAACCAAGAAGAACCGGAGCATCTGTCAATGATAATTGTAACAGGCCGACTTTTTCCAATAAGAGAATGATGGAGAAAATCATTGTCGTAGCACCCACCACAGCTGTTCCGATCAACACCGGTTTAGCTGTTGCCTTGAATGTATTACCGGCAGAGTCGTTTGCCTCCAAGTAGTGTTTTCCCATTTCGAAATCAGGGGTAAAACCGAAATCTTTTTCGACTTCTTCACTTACGTTCGGAACTTGTTCAATTTGAGAAAGTTCAAAAACCGATTGAGCATTGTCGGTTACAGGGCCGTAACTGTCTACTGCGATAGTAACCGGACCCATGCACAAAAATCCGAATGCTACCAAACCAAATGCAAAGATAGGAGCATGGCTCGGCATAATAGAACTTAATCCATCGTTTAATCCGGAAGTGAAATAAGCAACCATCATTAATGCAACAACCAACAAGCCCGTCCAGAAAGCACTGAAATAACCGGATACGATACCGGAAAGTATATTCAAAGATGGGCCACCTTCGCGAGATGCAGTTACGACTTCTTGTACGTGTCTTGATTTCGAACTGGTGAAAAATTTCGTAAATTCAGGAATCAATACGGCTGCTAGTGTTCCGCAACTGATGATAATAGCCAATTTCCACCATAAAGTAGAATCTGCCATATCACCCAATAATAAATGACTCATGAAGAATGTAGCTGAAATACAAAGAATAGCAGCAATCCAAATCAAACGCATCAAAGGAGATTCAAAATCAAATTCTTTTTTATCACCATATAATTTTTTTGAAATGGCTTGATTGATGAAGAAAGAACATCCTGAAAGGAAGTCCATTAAAAAGCGCATACCAAAAATCCAAACAATCAATTTAGCTTGAATAGCAGGATCGGCTACGGCTAAAGTGATAAATGTAATCAATGCAACTCCTGTTACACCGTATGTTTCAAAACCGTCGGCAGTTGGACCTACGCTATCGCCCGCATTGTCGCCCGTACAGTCGGCAATAACTCCGGGATTACGAGGGTCGTCTTCTTTCACTTTGAAAACTACTTTCATCAAGTCGGAACCGATGTCGGCAATTTTTGTGAAAATACCTCCGGCAATACGCAATGCACTGGCTCCCAAAGATTCTCCGATAGCAAACCCAAGGAAACAGATTCCTACGATTTCGCGGTCAACAAACAACAGGATAATCACCATCATCACCAATTCCAAAGAAATCAGGAATAAACCGACACTCATTCCGGCACGCAGTGGAATATTAACTACGTCTAACGGTCTTCCTTTAAGCGATGCAAAAGCTGTGCGAGCGTTGGCATAAGTGTTGATGCGGATTCCATACCATGCAACGGCATAAGAACCTGCCATACCAACAATGGAGAATAATAACACTTTAGATACTACAGAAAACGATTCGCCCAGTAAACCAAAGAAATACAAACAGAGTACGGATGCAATCAAGGCAAACAACATTAACAGAAATTTTCCCTGCTGTTTCAAATAAGTACTGCACGTTTGATAGATAGTAGCTGCTACTTTCAACATGGAATTGTGAGCAGGTAACTTTTTAGTTTGAAAGAACAACAGTAGACTGAAAAACAAAGTTCCCGTAATAATCAGAGCTCCATAAAAAAGGAAATCCCAAGAAGACATTTCTATTCCGAACACATGAAAAGTACCTTTATGCAGGTCGGGAATAGCTAAATTTGCTTCACTCGCAAAGGAAATTCCTGAGAACAGAAATAGTCCTGCGAACATCAATAAAAATTTTAATTTACCCATAGATATTTGATATGTTTTTAAAAACAAAAATTAGCCGCGAAGTTATGAATTTAATTCCATTCGTGCGCGGGCACATTGACAATATTAATCGCTTTTTGACAATATTTAACGTTTGTGGTAAGCTTTGGAAAAACATAAGGTGAGAAAAATTTATTAACTTTGTAACTCATAGAAAAATTTAGACTAAAAATGTCATGAAAATGCTTTTTCGTTTTGTGATGAAAGGATTTTGGATACTCCTTTTGCCGGTTGCTCTACAGGGACAAACCGTTTCTTCTTTTATTTTGATTGACCAGTTTGGCTATTTTGGAATTCCTAACTTTACCCGCATAAAAAGTTAAGACCTTAAAAAGTTTTACTTTTGCAATATGGAAAAAAAGATTAAGCGTCGTTATGACAGAAGTTTTAAGGAACGCGCAGTAC
>JAIRVZ010000070.1 GCA_031253625.1 Dysgonamonadaceae bacterium | reverse complement strand
GGGATTGCCTTAGTATTTCCCAACTAAGGGGGGCAAGTATTATTTCTAATACGTCACAAAGTTAAGACATATTTTCGATATTACAAGAAAAAATTTATAAAAATAATCACTACTAACCGACTAAAATTTTAATAAAGGGACTACTCCCTTATATGGTTTCGCCCCCAAAGTTGTATTTTTGTAATCTAACAAAACAAATATCAACTCATGGGCAAAGATAGTAATAAAAATTTAGTCGGTCAGCCGATCTTCAAACAAATAATCAGAATGATACCCAAGGACCGGTTCGACATATTAGTATACCAATGCAAAAGTGATAAGTATTATAAGGCATTTTTCTCTTGGGATCAGTTGGTAACGATGCTCTTTGGTATATTTTCCCGTTGTGATTCCATGCGGGAGGTGTGTGACGGAATGCGAGCTTTGGCCGGCAAGTTAAACTATCTTGCCATGGACTGTTCTCCTTCTCCAAGTACTGCCGGCGATGCTTTACGTGAGCGGGACGAGGAGTTGTTCCGTCTGTTTTATTTTACCCTGATCACGTATTTTTCACCTCTTTTGTCGGTCAGCCGTAAAAAGCAGCATCGCAAAGAAGGGGTCAGTTTTGATGATTTTTTTGCTTTTGATTCCACAACAATAACGTTGTTTTCCGACATCATGAAAGGCGTCGGCCGCAATCCAAAAGGGGATGGGAAGAAGAAAGGAGGTCTGAAAGTTCATATGCTGACCGGCGTCCATGCCGATACGCCTCAATTTGTGAAGATAAGCGAAGCAAAAATGCACGACAAGAATTTTTGCCGGTATCTGAATTTGCCTGCGGGCAGTATGCTCGTATTTGACAAGGCATACAATTATTATGTGCAATTTGCCAAATGGACTGAGTCGGGTGTAAATTTTGTTTGCCGCTTGAAAGATAACGCAAAATATGAAGTTCAGGGCGATCCGTTGTTTGAAAAGATATTGGGAAAAGACGAGTTTGGTGTTTATAAAGTAGAGCATATTCACATCATGTATACTGAAAGGGTTGAAATTAAAGTCGAAGGAAAGAAAAAAACCAAGAAATCCAAGCAGCAAAAAATGTTGTGCTTACGTTTAGTATGGTATAAAGATGAGCAGGGCAGAAAATATAAATTTATCACAAATAATTGGGATATCACCAACGAGGAGGTTGCCTTGCTTTACAAAAATCGATGGTCTATTGAGACGTGCTTCAAAAAAATTAAACAAAATTTTCAACTGACTTATTTCTATTCCGATACGGAGAATGGAATAAAAACACAGGTATGGTGTACGTTGATAGCCTATTTACTTTTACAGATAGTCCAAACAAAAATGGAAAGCGAAAAAGCGTTCTCCACCATAGCAGCATTGATAAGGATACATTTGATAAGCTATTTAGATTTGAAATGGGTAATAACGGAAGGTAGACGCGCATACCCCAAACGCTCGAAGAGCCGAAATAAAAGCCCGACAACCGTACAATTGTCATTGTTTTGAGGAGGGGGGGGTAGGTTTTTAAAATCGCAGATTATAAATCGTAAGTGATTGAATAACAGTTATACAAAATTTAATTTAATTTTTAGTCGGTTGATAGTGATAACTTAATATGACTTCTTTTTCTCCTTGCATTGGGATAACGCTTTGCGCTCCATTGATGATTTGAATATTGATAAGAATCAATATTAAACGTATATACAACATGGTAGTGTAACGCTCATATTTCATTTTCTGAAGTTTATGTATCGAAAAAATAGATTTCCAATTTTTGAACATTAATTCCACCTGCCAGCGAAACCGGTAGAGCGGCATGATTTTTTCCGAAGGTATATCTTTGGCTTCAACATTGGTAACGAAGAGGTTAAAATGTAACAACAACTTTGTCCTCTCTTTCATTTGACAGCCCTTTCTCTTTTCTTCCTTCTGTTTACGGCGCATTCGTTCCTGATAAACTTCTGGCGGAACAAGTCCGATGACCATCCGAACCGGTAAGCGGTCTTTTCCGATAAAGACTTGCTTCTCCAATTTTTCAATCCCATTTTTTGCCATAAAGACATGAAGTTTCTTAAAATCAATTTCAACATTGTTTTCATCGTAAACTGTCGTTGCCGAATGTAATTTGGATAGAAAAAAGGCCTCTTTGTCTTTAATTCTTTGGAATACAGATGTTGAAAAATAACCTAAATCTCGTATTACCAAATCGTTTTTGCAAACATTTTCTGCCGTTTCGCTTGCATCGCTCTGGTCATTGCGAACAGCTTCGGTGATAGCCAGGTCAAGAAATTTGCCCGTTTTCAAATCAAACTCATATTGAATGGAAATGCCTGAAGACGATGTATCTCTACTGCCGCCACTACCACGGTAATGGGACGACAAATTATCCGGAACATTGAATTTGGTGGAATCTTTTATCCGGACATGATTGAACGACGAAAGAAAGTCTTCGCAAAAAAGCAACTCCGAAAACTGCTCGGATATCAAGCGGCTCAATACGCTCTTGACAAGATTTACTGTCTTTTCGGAAAAACGCTCATCCAGCGACTGTTTACGCATCTCTATTCCATACCGGCTTGCCAGATAAGATACCAGATACTCCAAACTGCTGTTCTCTGATAAGGAAGAGGCATAAAACATCAAATCAAAAAAC
>JAIRVZ010000113.1 GCA_031253625.1 Dysgonamonadaceae bacterium | reverse complement strand
AGCAATTCCTCCTCGTGTGAAAGTGTTGTGGTGACTACTTTTTACCACAAGGAGATGGCTATGTCTCTATTTTTATTTGGTTTACAGTTTACTGGAAGTGAATTTGCTCATTTATAGTTCTTATTTATACTTATCGTACAAATCCTGTGCAGTCTCAACCACATCAAATTTGTTTTCAATTGTTTGACTTACTGCATCTACAGCAGACTCTACTACACGTTCCCCAAAACTACTCATTGTTTTATTCCTCCAATATTTTTAATGTTTCCAAGCTTTAAGGTCGCTAAGCGTCCCATATCCAACACCAAATAAATAACCAACGGTTGTTCCTGCACCGGGGAGTATTGCTGTGCCAAGTGCAGCTCCTACTCCCCCTCCTACGAGTGCGCCAGCTGCAGTCAGCGCTGATTTTCCAGTGGCTTCAATTGCTCTATCCATGTTTATCACCTCCCTTCAAAATAGAAAAGAGAAGCTAATAAACGCTCCTCTTTTCTATCTTCATATTAAGTACTCTCTTATAAATTTAAGATTCTACACTCAACGTACTGGCATTTACCCAACTGCTTGACAGGTACCTTACTCCTGAAAGCATTGCCCAATAGTCGGCATCTTCATTGCTAATATACAAGTTGTTCTTGCTATCCCAATAGACAAGAATTCTTCCTCCATCCACCTTCTGAACCTCTCTGTAGAAGAAACCGTTTGATACTCGATCTCCTACGTTAATCTGAACTCCGTACTGGTCTATTAGTTTATTACTGCCAGAAGTATCGGGCTTACTATTGTTATTATTTTCATTTGGATCAGACATAGGAATAAAGTAGTTACTGTAATCATTTGGGTAAGTATTGAATTCGCCGCGATATAACGCAATGACTTGATTCTTGCTATCCCAAATAAGTGTAATTCCAAGGTTGTCACTTACAAATTTCAATGGAACAAGTGTGCGTCCTCCAGATGAAGTAATGGGAGCAGAGTCTAACGTTTTTAAAACTCCTTTTACATAGGCCTTAGTGCTATTTAAATACAGAATAATATTGTTTTTGCCAATGTCAGCGATACTTTTTTCCCTTTTGCTGACCAGCTTAATGAACCGCCAAATTCTTTAATAACACTTGCGATAGGAATCATAACTCGGTTATTTCTAATCTCAGGAGTTGCATACAATTGTGGATCAAGAAGTGTAGAGGAGGTAGTAGCGTCATCTACAAACATTCCAGTGTCATTGACTTTCAAAATAACCTTTTTGGGAGTTATGACCGATTCTGCTGAAACGGCATTTCCATAAGCCATAATTATAGAGGCAGCGGTTATCGCCACGACCCATTTTCGCATTATTTTTCATCCTTTTTTGTGGAGTTTTGAAATTTGGTAAGCTATGTAGCTGTTGGGGACGTTCGAAATCATTCTTCGAAGTGTCGATATGATTTCAGAGCGTTCAATGTCACCAAATCTGTGTGCTCAATAAGTACTTCCAACAGGCATTGCTTGATTCTAGCGGGGGTAAGAATTTGCATTGATTGGATACTTACTCCTTTCTTCGGATTTGAATGTAAAAGTAAATCAAGTAAGGTTACTTCGAGAGCTAGCCTATTTTCTCCAAAGTTTTAATCGTTGGATTCTTCTCTCCGCGTTCGATCTGGCCGATGTAGGAGGTGTTTACTCCTGCATTCAAAGCCAGCTGTTCCTGGCTCGGTCCTTTACCAGTGCGCAGAATTCGGATGCTTCCTCCGATAAATTCGATGTTGTTCAATTCCCCCTCACCCCTAACAAAACGATAGAACTTTTTGGAAGGATGCTCAACAGGATATAGTGAGGATTTAAGTGGTTATAACCATGAATTAATACAGGGTGTGGCAATTCAGATGCCAGAGGTATTTATGTAGAGGTTTTTAGTAAGAGGAACATACATTAACCGGTTGAAAGTTGGATTATATCAAGCCGTGCTCCTTTAAACTGTAGAAGCGATTGCCGCCAATAATTATATGATCAAGGACTTCTATTCCAATGATTTCCTCAGCGGCTATGAGTCGTTTTGTTAAATTGACGTCCTCAATTGACGGCTCTGGGTCTCCGCTCGGGTGATTGTGAGCGCAAATGAGCGAGGCACTACAGCGTCTCTTCCCTTGGATGGACGATAGCTGCGATTAGAGAGCCAATAGAAATGACTTCCTTGAAGATAAGGCGGTTCTTAGTGTTGAGGAAGAGGCAGATGAAGTGTTCTTTCTGCTGGTAACAGTAGCAGGGTAAAAACGTCTTTGGGACTACGAACGACGCGTTGATTCTCGTTAGGTAAAGCCAACACCTTCGCAAGCTTTAACATAGCTGTAATTTGTCGGGCTTTTCCTTTACCGATGCCATTTACCGATGCCCTTTATAGATACCAACTGCTGTTCTGATACATCGATTAGTTCTGTAGCTTTAGGAAAACGTTCGAAAAGCTCTTGAATTGTGTAGCTATCATTACTTTCTTGTAGAGATTCAGATACTAATTGCCTCAAATCATTCTCTAGTGCCTGCCGCATAATGTGTAACCTCCAAAGTATTTTCTGATTATCGTATGTATAATATAGATTTAAAATTCTCGAGATTGCGACATATTTACATAATTCCCTTAAATAGAACGCACGTTTGGAAGGAGATGGTATATTTTTGACGAAATATGTATTTTGTCTTAGTTCTAAAGTCCATTCTTGCTATTAAGAGGTACTATCAGATCTTCAGATATTTTATTTAATTTTGTGTTTCAAAACAATTTATATACAAAGAAAAAGTTTGTGGGTGGGGTGTTTCTATGAAGAGGGCTAGTAACGATGCTACTCTTTCTAAATTAGGTGATTTATATCAACAATATATCGGACTATTAGAGTGTTTTAAGATGAAAGAAGGAGAGACGATATTATTTGAAGTTGCCGGAGATGTAACAAAATTATCTAAAAATGATTCATTTCAAATGGAAATTAAACACCATTTAAAAAAGACTCCTATAATCGATCGAAATGTAGACTTTTGGAATACTGTTAGAAACTGGTTTAAAGAATTTAACAGAATCAAAGATCATAAAAAGCTAATATTGTTTACAACAGCGGAGATAGATCCTAAATCTGCTTTGTACAATTGGAATGAGGAAAGCACAGAGCGGAAATTAAATATTCTGAAAAACATTGGTAGTGAAATTAAAAATAGAGAGACTACGTTCCGCCCTCTTTTCAACGATATTTTTTTACAAGGAAATTATAACGAGGGTAACTTAAAGTCCATTCTAAGCAGAATGGAAATAATAAATAGGCAAGAAAAAATTGATAAAATTGATATCGAATTTGAAAGATATATCCCATATATTCCTCAAAAAAATAGAAAGCATTTTATTGCCGCCTTGCTTGGCATTGTCGTATCTAACGTGAAAAAGAAGCCTCACATATGGAAAATAACATATAAAGCATTTGTAAAGCTACTCCAAGATACGACCCCTTTATATGTTCAGGAGCATTTTGTTCCACTGCCTACTGAGTATATTCAACTAACCCTTCCTTTAGAGATTGAAAAGGAAAATCAAGATAAAGAATTTGTTAAAGCAATTAGAAAAATTCAATATGACAAGGAAATACCCAAAGCTATAAGCGATGTTTGGAAATGTAATATGACTATAACAAAGTATTATCAAGACAATTTAGTTTTTAACAAAGACATCACAGTTTATAAAACAAACCTTACCGAAAAATTAAATTACACAAGAGAAGGATATGTTATTGAACATGGACAAAGTGACCGTAATCTTCAAATAAAGGAATCTAAAAAATTATATAGTGCAGTGATGTCATGGAATGCAGATCCATTTGGTTCAATAAATCCCAATCAGCCTTTTTTTCAAAAAGGGATCATTCATGACATTATTGAAAATAAAGATTTTTTATGGGATATAGGTGATGAAAATGGGCTTTGAACATATAAAAAGATTATCTTTGAATCCTTATATGATGAGTAAAATTATCCAGAGTTTTTTAGAAGGATACAATGCGCCTGTTGATATAAAACTCTTATTTTATGTTCTACCTATAGTTCTAAATAAAGATTCAAGAGATAGGTTGTTAGATGCGAGAAGTACAAGTAAAATTGATTCTTTGTTTGGGAAAAAAGAGAACTATGATATTCATGAAGGTTTAAGGTTATCTGGCAAAGCTAATTTAGCTGGATTCATAGATAGGTATAATGAATTAAAAATTTTAACTAAAGAATCTATTATTATTTTGGTGAATGAAAATAAAATAAAAATAAACAATTCTGTTATATTGATAGAAAAAGACAATTATTCAAATTATTCAAATAAAAATATAAAGGAAACTCTTAGGGCAAGCTTTTACTTAGGGGTTATTTTCAAAAAAAGTTCTATAGAATATCTTGATAACTATTTAGGAGTGAAGAGCAGTTGAAAAGTTATATTAGCTCCATTGTAATCTTCAACCAAAACGGAGAAAAACGAAATGTAGATTTAACCGAAGGTGTTAATATAATCACTGGTGATTCAAAAACAGGAAAGAGTGCACTTGTTGAAATAATTGACTATTGTCTTTGCAGTTCTCGTTGTACAATCCCAAAAGGACGAATAACAGATTTCGGTGATCTTTTTTGTTTAATATTTGTTGTTAATAATAAAACACTTATTATTGGCAGAGAACGTTGGCAACTCGGTGGAAAAATGTATTTTATTGTTGAGAATTCAATTCTCATAGAAGAATTGCAGATCACTTATTTCTCTGATAAACAGAAACATTCCGTAAAAGATGTACAATATCGTTTAGAACAAGAATTAGGCTTACAAGTTAGCAATTTGGAAATTGATGAAGGCCAAAAGCCTAAAAAGGCATCTCTTAGAAATATGGTATCGTATATGTTCCAGCATCAGAATTTGATGGCAAGTAAGTTTGCCTTATTTTATAGATTTTCTGATTTCTACAAAAGACAAGATACTATTGATCAATTCCCCATTTTTGCTGGATACATAGGCCAAGAATATTATACTGATTTAATTAAATTAAGCGAACTAAATAAAGAGTTGAAAAAATTACAAAAAAACGAAAAGCAAAATGAAAATATTGATAAAAAAATCAGAAGAGAATTGAGTTCTCTGTTTAAAGATTATTACGCGCTAATTGGGGGGCGTTTTGAAACAGATAAGTCTATCTCAGAATTAAAAAAAATGTCTGGGAATTTACCTGATTTGGACATTTCGCAATACTCGTCCCAAGACATAGTGGAACGTTATAATAAACTTAATAAAAACATTGAAATATTACGAGAGAAAGAAACTAAGCTTACAATGAAAATGAAAGAATTGGTAAGTACAAATAGTATTGGTTATCAATACATTGAAACGCTAGAAGAGTTGAAAGAAAAAACAAATATTTCTCAACCTTTAAAAAAGGAATATAGTTGTCCTCTTTGTGGAGAAGAGTGTAAATCTTTAAATCATTTTAATGATAAAATACTTGAGTCTGTTAACTGGCTTGATAAGGAGATTGAATTCACAAAACTATATAATAGCAATTTCTTAGAGGATGTAAGGAAAATTGAAATTGAAAAGACTAATATTATTTCTCAAATTAAACGGGTGTATGGTCAAATTAAAAATATCGAACGGTCATATTTGAAATCAGATACATTAAATAAACTACAAGAAAAGATTGGATTTGCTAAGGCGAAAATTCAATTTTATGTAGAAACTATTAATGAAGGATTATTTAAAGATACTAATGAAGAGATAGCAAAATTAAAAAACACTATAAGTTTACTTGAGGCCAAAATTAAAACTTTCCAAATCGAAGAAAAGAAAAAAAATGCGAAGTTGGAAATAGAGGCAACGATGAATAGATTGTCAAAGAAACTTGATTTTGAAGAAGAATTTAAACCAATTAATTTGAATTTTGATTTGTCAACATTTGATCTGTATCACGTTAATGGCTATGAGAAGATCTATTTAAGTGAAATGGGGAGTGGAGCAAACTGGGTTTCCTGTCATATCGTATTGTTCTTAAGCCTTTTAAGATTCTTTGCTAAGCAAAGTGAAAAGTCACCAATGCCATTACTATTGTTTTTCGATCAACCAAGTCAAGTTTACTTTCCGCAAGGAACAAAAGTGATGGATACTGATGACGACGAACCAAAAAAACAAAGAGATATTGATGCCGTAAATGCCATGTATAAAACGATTTTTGATGAGGTGGATGATATAAAAAAGCTAACAGGTATAAGACCCCAGGTAATAATTGTTGATCATGTTGATGGAGAAGAATTGGAAATTAAAGAAGAATTTAAAAAGCATACTCGAGGTAATTGGAGAGATGGTAGAGCTTTAATTTAGGAGGGTAGACTGACAGGACCGAAATCGAATTCAGCGACGTTTCAAGCGATTGAGAATCGCGATTAGTTAGTGCATCGAGATGGGACTGTTGTTAATAAGTGTTCTGCTGTATCCAGATCACCATAAAAGGCTGTAAACGACGCATCTTTATTTTGTAACAGCAGTACTTTTCCATAACGAGAATAATTAAATCAAGAATTTATCCTTTGTTGCAGAGGGTATGCTGACTTCTTAATCATGTAAACCCTTTATTGTCAGCATATACGTGGAATGTCTGATGAATTGGCATGTGAATTTTCCACTGTCTCCAACCATTGACATTTAGAATTAATAAATGATATAATATGGAATCGAAAGTATCGATTTTAAGGCCTAGGGGAATATTATTTCCCTAGGCCTTAATTTTGATTTTGATTTTGGATATATGTTAAAACGGATTGATCACTTATCATTAATGATTTTAAAATGTTTTAAAAAAAGGGAGGTTTCTAGATGGCATTAGAAATTGTACGAGGGAATATTACAAAAATACAACCAACAAAAAATCTTATTTTAAGTTTGACTAAGATAATAAATGAAATTTCCGACAATGGTACGTTGTACTTAGGTTACCCCTTAAGTGCCAATTCTGAATCAAAAATAACAATAGATGCTCTTCTTGTGACTGAAAAGAAGGGCCTTGTAAGTTTTATATTCCCTGAAAGTTTTTCCGACATAGCAAAAATAAAAGAAGAGCAAGATACAATGTATTATCAACTCGATTTTAATTTCAAAAAATATAATAACCTTAGAAAAGGAAGAGGACTTTCGTTTAAACCTTCTGTTGTAACAATGTTCCCAAGTAACGATATACCTCAAATAGAAGATGAGTACTTAATGGCTTCTTATGAAAAACTTAAGGGGATATTTGATTCTTCTTTAGATGAATTTGATAAGAGTATTTACCCTGTTTTATGTGAAGTTCTTCAGAGAGTTTCTAATATAAAGCCAAGAAAAAAACGTGATAACGTTGAAAATGAAATGTCTATGGGAGGTATAATAAAAAAGATTGAAAAGGAAATTGCGAATTTAGATCAATGGCAAAAAAAGGCTGCTTTAGAGATACCAGAGGGACCGCAAAGAATAAGAGGGCTAGCAGGTTCAGGGAAAACAATTGTTTTGGCACTTAAAGCAGCATATTTGCATTCCCAAAATCCAGATTGGAAGATAGCGGTGACGTTTTACACGCGTGCACTTTCGCAACAATATTATGATCTTATACGGCAATTTTCTTTTGAATTTTCAGGAGAGGAACCGAATTGGGACAATTTACACATTATACATGCATGGGGTTCATATCAAGAAAAAGGGGTGTATTCAATAGCTGCATCACTTTTGAATGAAACCCCATATACGTATACTTCTGCTGTGAATCAGTTTGGAAGAAATGATGCCTTTGAAGGAATCTGTAATAAATTATTGCCTTTGTTTGATTCGAAATTTGCCTCCCCTTACGAAGTCTTATTAATAGATGAAGCTCAAGATATGCCGATATCTTTCTTTAAAGTCGCATACGAATTAGTGAAAAATCCTAAAAGAATTACTTGGGCGTATGATGAACTACAAAATTTAAACGAAACAGCAATGCCATCATTAGAAGAAATGTTTGGTGTTGATGAAAATGGGGATTTAAAAGTTAATCTAGAGACAGGCGAAGATGAAGCACAACGAGATATAGTTCTTCCTGTATGTTATCGCAATCCACCCTGGACCTTAGCGATGGCACATGCTCTTGGTTTTGGTATTTATAGAGAAACAGGAAAAATACAAATGTTTGATGAATTAAAATTATGGGGAGAAATAGGGTATAAATTAGACCGTGGAAAACTAAGTTATGGTTCAAACGTCATATTATCTAGAAAAACTGAATCAACCCCTAAGTACTTTAATGAATTGCTATCTCCTGATACAAGTATATATTCAAAAGTATTTTCCTCTACAGATGATCAGTACAAATGGATTTCAGAGCAAATTGAGAAGAATATAAACGAAGATGAACTTGATCCAGACGATATTCTTGTAATCTTTCCTGATGCAATTCGTTCTAAAAGACAATATACAGATTTCAGAAGGTTTTTATTACACAAAGGTATCGAGTCTGTACTTGTAGGAGTAAATACAGACAAAGAAACTTTTAGATTATTAGATCATGTATCTTGTTCAGGAATTTATAGGGCGAAGGGCAACGAATCACCAATGGTTTATATCGTTAACGCTGAGCATTGTGCTGAAGGGATTGAGTTAATAAAACTTAGAAATACATTATTCACTGCAATTACTCGTTCAAGAGGATGGGTAAGAATTTGTGGAGTAGGTCCTGGTATGGATTCACTCGAAACTGAAATAAGATCTTGTATAAATAAAGAATATGCTCTTGATTTTAAGTTGCCTACAAAAAAAGAACTCACCAACATGCGTCGAATAAATAGAGAGCGTAGTGAAGAAGAAGTTGAGAAATTCACTAAAGCTCAAAAGTCTTTACAAACTATTATAGCTGGATTCGAAAGTGGTGAGTTGGATCCTGAACTCTTCCCAGAAGTGCGTGAACTTTTAAAAATTATCAATAATACACAAAAGAGTGTTGATGATGACCCAGAAGAATTTTAAAAAGTTAAATACAAATGTTGAGAATACATTGAATGAGATGAATAATTCGATCAGGTTTTTGTATGAGAATAGAATAGTATACTTTTTTAATGTAGCTGGTGCTGAGGTGCTGGATCGGAGTAAAGAGAAGACTATGATATCCTGGAAAAACCATATTTCGAGTCGTCTTAATTCTGGAAAGTCTTTTACTACTCTAGATCAATATAAACATATCTTACAAAATGATAGTTTTCATTGCATTCTCTATGATGGATCATTAATACGCTCTTCGTTTATATTTGAAAAAAATAAAATTATAAATCATAGTCATTTATGGTGGCCTTCTCCTTATGATTACAGAGTTGAATTTAATGAAAACTATACTCCAATTGATGCGTATGATGATTTTGTAACGGATAGTCACTGGGATTCAAGAATTAGAATGAGGAGTCCTGTAAGGATAGACTTTGATCCAACTTCAGCAAGTGATATTCATCCAGCTGTACATATGCATACCCAACATCATGAGTGTAGAATGAGATTAGATTCTCCTATATGTTTTAACAGGTTTATTGCTTATATACTTTTTAATTATTATCCTCATTTGCAAATTGATTTAAAGGGTTTGAATATGCTAACTTTTACGTATGATAGGTCTAAAGAAACCAATTTTAGTGGAACAAATATTAGTTTTGTTTGAATTTTCAATTGGTTTTGATCACTCGGATCTACGATTAATTTTTGAAATAAGAAATGGATAAAGCTTATGAAAAAGGTTTTATTATGTTGTTATTTGGAATGTGAAATCTTATCCTACAATGGCAGCTAGGAGTGTAGCTTCATCCACAAGAAGTAGAAATACAAAGCTTCTGCCCTTAATTTGCTAAAATTTTTGCTAACACGGCTTCATATCCAAATCTCTGAACGTAGAGAGTCTGGAGGATAAAAGAGAGCCTTTAACCCTTATGGTTAAAGGCTTTATGCTCGACCTTCCCGTAGTGCAGAAAAGGCACTAATAGGCCTGTTTCAGGACTTAAAATCCTGCGGTAGGTGACTACCGTACCGGTTCGATCCTGGTCCTCGGCATCACACTAATAATCGCGATTACATCAACAATTAATTCCCGTTAAAAGGCTGGAGGTTCTGTGTAGTTGAAACGCCACTAAGCGCAACTACACAGGACCTGACAAAGAACACCTCATCTTCGTTTTAGACGGAGAGAGGTGTTTTTTGTTTTGGCTAGAGTCCGTTGAATACACTTCTTAAAAAAGATAAAAGAATACATTATTCCCCCGGCTATACCTTAACGGATACTTCGCAAAAAAGTGGATATGTACAAGCTATATGCCTTCAGCTTTCAAAGAATCAACGTACTGTTTAGCTTCTAATAATGAAAGCCCTAATGCTTCTCTTACTCTCTTTATTGCTTTAATATCATCGCCTGCATGAAGTAGTTGTCGCAATTCATTATTTATCGGATTTTCTGGAACATCTACTTGTTTAGAAATTTGGTCTAAAGTGTATTTGATACCTTTGATATTGTTATCAATCTTATTGATGCGGCTATCAATTTTACCTACTGAATAGAACAAATAAACACCAATAAACAATAGCAATATTTCTATAAAATTGAATTCCATATAAATACCTCCTAAGATGTTCTCCCACTTTATCTGTGATTAGAAACGTTTTTGATGCTCACACATTACCATATAATAGAATCAATTGAAAGTAGCTATTCTTTTATGTTCATAATCTTTCGAAATAAACCCCTCAAGTAGCAGTTCACCCAAGCGAGGGAAAAGTTTTTTCCTCTTTTTATGAACCAAAATACGAGAACTGGTGAATAAGAAGTGAAAGGAACAAAGAGGAGGTCTTTTAAGTGAAAGAAAGTCACCATTTTCCAAACCCCGAGGAAGGAGGTTCAGTTGATTTTGAAACACTTGTTCAACCTCACTTAACTAGTGCATTTCGAGTCGCCTTTTTGATCGTCCATGATTACCATCTAGCTCAGGATGCCGTTCAAGAAGCACTATGGGAAGCGTATCGATCACTTTATCGATATGATAAACGAAAAGGGGCATCGTTTCGAGCTTGGTTTATAAAAATTGTGACACATCGTGCACTTAATATGGTGCGTAGAAAGAAAAAAACGGAAGAATATATGGACTCTATTGACCCAGGGCAAAACCCATTG
This sequence comes from Dysgonamonadaceae bacterium, assembly GCA_031253625.1. Lineage (GTDB taxonomy): Bacteria > Bacteroidota > Bacteroidia > Bacteroidales > Azobacteroidaceae > JAIRVZ01. Next base: position 2,208 of record JAIRVZ010000113.1, on the reverse strand, counting down.
GAGAGTATTCTTCAAAAGGAGAAAGAGCAACAGATTTGGCGAGCGGTTCAGTTGATGCCGCCGAAGCATCGCTCTGTAGTTATTCTTTACTATTATGAGGAATTTAGTATAGCTGAAATTGCAAAAATCCTTGGTGTGTTTGAGGGAACAGTAAAATCAAGGCTACATAAGGCCAGAAAGTTAATTGCTGAAAAAATACAAGTTAAGAAGGAAACACAGGTAATTACCGAGATGGGAGTGATCATGCATGACTAATCTTGACAAACAGATTACACAAACTCTAAAAAAGGTAGCTGAAGAATTGGATCAGCCTAATTTTGTGATGCCTGACCAAGTGGTAGCCTATAAAAGAAAAAGGTCGCGTTTACTAGGCACTTTGGTTCTTACAGCCTCAATTGGCTGCGTTTTGCTTTTAACGATCTCGGTGAACCCTACCTTTGCGGCCTATGTTAAATCGTTATTTGATGATTCTCATAAAGAACTACAATACGCAGTACAGAAGGGTTTTTCACAGAAGGTAAATGCCTCTGTTACTGATCGGGGCTATACCCTTGAAATAGAGGAGATTTTGGCTGATCCAATGAGAATTATGGCCGTTTATTCGATCAAGGATCAGCAAAAGAACTTTATTCATCCGGATAAGCTTCAGATAAGTAACGTAGAGGTAACAGATTTGAAAGGGAATGTAATTAAAGAAACTAAAATGTATGGGGTAGAACTCCAAGAAAATTACGGATATCTCACTCTTAAAAAACCCGGGGAAACAGAAGAACAGAAGCTTGTATTACATTTCGAAGGGAATCAGATCGACTCGGTTGAGGGAAATTGGGCCTTAAAGATTCCTTTTGATTTAGAAAAAACAAGTAAGGCTTCAAAGGTGCTACCAATCGATAAGACGTATACCACACCACAGGGACTGCAAATCAAGCTAAACAGCATTATGCATTCACCGACAGCTGCTCGTGTGGAATATGAAACGAAATGGACGGAAGAGGCAAAGAAAAGATTAGTACAGGAAAGCAAACAAGTGAAAGGGAAAGTAGATTCAGCTGTTCCTATTGTTCGCTCTAATGATTTTAAACTGAATTTTCATGTTGAAAATGAAAAAGGAGAGAAAGTAAAAGATTTAACTTGGGAGCTTGGTACTCTTCATTCTAATCGGAGTTATGGATTTGCTCCACTGTCTCCTGATCATCAATATATGCTAGTATTGGATTCTTTAGAAAAAACAGAACCGTATGAGTTAGGCGCATCATTTGAGCCAAAACAGCTTGCCGAAAAGCCTGTAAGAGTAGATAAGGATGGCAAAACGATTGAGATCATGTCAGTAACCTTTGACGAACCATTAAATGAAGCATCTCCAAAGAATGAGAAGCACGCTACTATTTTACTAGAGGCTTATTTAAAGGATATATCATATATTAATATAGCAGATACGATTTTAATGGATGATAGCACAGATAAAATTATTAATCGTTTTGGTTGGACTATAAAGGATGAAAAGGGCAAAATATACAACGTAACAGGTGGAGATTTTAAAATGATAGGAAAGGATGAACAAGGCAGAAACCATATCCGAATAAAATTGCAAAGTAATGAAATGAAAGAACTCCCTCAAAAGCTCAGTCTTACTTCAGAATTGGCAAAAAAGAGCTATGACCTGGATTGGAAAGTACCATTGCCAATGCCAAAAGAAGACAAATAAGGAGCTTAAGTAGCTTATAATAACCTCCCTCCTTTGCAGTATCTGACTAAATCAGATCGTGTGAGGGAGGTTTTCTCGTTGGTTAACAAATAGATCATTTTATAGTGAAAGAGAGGGTGTCTCAAAAGGTGAACTGCACCCCGTCAAATAGCGAAATTGATGCAAAAGTGCATCTATTTACGACACAACGGCTTGATTTGGATAAAAGCTTGCGAAAGTGCAGGCTTTTTCTTTTTTCTGAGAGCAATTAGGTCATTCATGGTCAAAAGGATGCACTCTCGCATCAATTCTGCCTGCCACACCACGAAACGCCTGAAAAGGTTGCACAATCGCAACCATTGTATTTCGACTTCAAAACTCGAGGATAGAGAATTGTTCTGAAGATATAAGAAAGTATAAACTTCGGAGATCTCGCATCCTTATATCGCAAGAAAAATTACCGCTAAACGCGGTCTGTCTTCTATGAGAGTACGTCGATAACGTTTTTCTGAAGCACTATATTT
>JAIRVZ010000079.1 GCA_031253625.1 Dysgonamonadaceae bacterium | reverse complement strand
TTGCAATATCTATTCTTCTTTTATGCAACGCGCCTACGACCAACTGATTCATGATGCAGCATTGCAAAATCTCGATATGGTATTGTGCCTCGACCGTGGCGGATTGGTTGGCGAAGACGGAGCCACACATCATGGTGTTTTTGATTTGGCTTATCTGAATTGCATTCCGAGAATAACCATCGCCTCGCCTATCAATGAGCACGATTTAAGAAATCTGATGTTTACCGGCTCACAAAAAGGAAATGGCGTTTTCGTTATCCGTTATCCACGAGGAAAAGGAGAATTGAAAGATTGGCGAAATACTCCGGAAATATTACCCATAGGAAAAGGACGTAAACTCAAAGATGGTAAAGATATTGCTGTTTTATCAATAGGCCCGATTGGTTATATCGCCAAAGAGGCTATCAAAAAAGCGCAGGAATCGAATGTCGATGCTGCACATTATGATATGATTTTCCTCAAGCCAATAGACGAAGATATTCTTCACGAAGTCGGCAAGAATTATAAACATGTTATTACTGTAGAAAACGGCACTGTAATCGGAGGTTTGGGTACAACGGTTTCCGATTTCATGATTAAAAACAATTATCATCCGGAAATTCACAAAATCGGAGTTCCAGACAAATTCATAGAACATGGTTCTATTCCCGAACTTTACAAACTTTGCGGAATGAATGCAGAGAGCATCAAAAATGTTATTTTAGGGACAAAAAGATAAGGTAATGATGCCAAATTTGTTATTCTATTTCACAATTTTCATATTATAAACCTGTCCGTTTGTAGATATTCTTACTAAATAAACCCCCGAATTTAAGTCGGAAATATCCAAAGATGAAGAAATATTATTCTCTGATACCAGTAAATTCCCACTAATGCCAAAAATAGAAACATTGTCGACGAAGGCATTTCTTATATATAGCATATTGTCGGAATAATAGAAACTGTTTTCGTCTGCCACCGGGATTTTTTCAGTAACGGGATCAGGCTCTCCTTTTAATTTAATATTGTCGATATAGAAAAATCCATTGCCGGTGCGATATCCCAAATAAAGCTCAAAAGTACTTAAAGACGATACGGCTGCTGGTATCGCACATTCTTTGGTAATCCATTTGTCGAGATCCATATTCCCTCCCGGAGTGAGGTTTAAAGTTGTTGAATTGATAGCCGCATACGTTGTTTTAAATCCATTGTCATAACCTGTCGGCAAATAAATGTCGAACATCAGTTTTTCATAATCTGCCAATGTCTTTCCTTTGGGTAGTTTTACGCTGATTCTCCAGTATGAATCATAATTTTTTATGATCACATTGGCCGATTTTTGACTCGCAATTGTAGGATTAGCTTTAACTGTTGCGGTTACATTGCCACCATCATACAATTCATGATTCAATTGATACGATTCGAAATCATTGATAACATAATAACCGTCAGGTGTAGTATATCCCGGGTCGTTGGGATCATCCGGATCGTTGGGATCTCCGGGGTTTTTAATGGGAGCCAATTCGGAATATATTTTAAAGTTACCCGACAAGTGTAAATAATTCATGAAATACAGTAAACCGTCGTAATATCGATATCTTCCGGTTGGTATTCCCGCATTGAAAAATTCGTCGATGAAATCCCATGCAACTGCTTGATTGCTTGCTAAAGCTCCGGCAGCATTACAGGCGAATAATCCGGGGGAGCGTTCCGATGACTGGGAATTTCCCGCAAGGGAATATTGGTTAACGTAAGAATCAAGCCCTTTTCCTGCGAAAAAATTGTGCATTTTGTTTACTTGTTCAACTTCTTTTTCATCGGCTTTAAACCAAGCATAGTCTACCGCCATGTTCATAATACATCTCCATGCGTCGAAACGGAAATCCGCATGATTACCTCCCGTAGGTGAGCCATCGAAATTAGCGTAATCGGGCATTAATCCGGTTGTGGAGTGAGCAAATTTGGGGAACATTTCACGGCTTTTTGCAGCTAATTCAGCAAAGAAAGGGCGGTTAGCATCAGCCCAATAGCTCCATAACTGATAAAAAGCAGGTAAATGATAAGATGGATCCGTAAAAGTAGCTGCATTGGCATAAGGCGTAAAAACCACTTGCTTATGAGTAGAATTAAATAAATTTGTTACCGATTCTTGTATAGTTCCGGATTCCTTGCTTAAACAAGCTTTCAAAATATCGCCGGCCTCTTTCCAATAATTAAATATTCCATCGCCATCGCCCCAGCGTCCGGAGGCAAACATGAGAGCCATGATGAAATATTCTTCTCCATCGGATGCCGGATTTTGATCTCTCATACTTCCGTTTTTATCCACTTGCCAAGCAAAATAGCCTTTTCTGGCTCCACTTTGGTGCTGCATGTGTATTTTAGCCCATTTCCATAGCCGGTTAAATTCTGCTTGTTTATTCATTTGCACACATACCATCATTCCATAAGACATGCCTTCCGAACGAACATCATCATTTCCTGTATCCAATATGTATGCCTCATCTGTTCCAACAGGATAATATATCGCCTGAGTTGAGGCATTACCGTAGAAAAAATGATTCCAAAGATTATTTAATTTTTGATTAATCTGCGTTGCGCTATATCCTGCCTCTGCAAGCATATTCCGGTATTCACCGGAAAAATATGCACCCTTAGTGGGCAGGACAGGAGGATTTTTCACTACGATTGCCCCTTGAAATGTGAAAGTTATTTTATCTATAAACGTGTCGCTCGAACCGTTATCCGTTTCGAGCAAAAGAACAATCGTATTTGACGCTTTTAGGCCTGTTATTTTTACTTCTGCTTCCAGAGTAGAAGGGGTTGTACCATAAAAAGTAAATGCTTTCAGTTTTACATCATTGACATACAGCGAAACACCGGCAGCATTTGAATTGTTGGATGCACCAACGATGCTTACCTTGTAATTACCGTCTCCATCAGGAAAGGCATGTGTGGTAGTTCCTTTATCTCCGTTTGCATACAGGGCGATTCCGGAAAACGGACTACTGATTTTTCCTGCATAAGGTCCGCCTAAAGTCATGTTTTCGGCTTCAATTGTAAATGATGAAGCAAAAGTGTTCACGGAGAATATGAACAATAAGATTGATAAAATAAAAAAATGTTTTTTCATGGAGTTGTTTTTGTATTTTCTTTACAAACATACACGGAAAAAAATGAATTTCCAAGTATATTGTTGAATAAAAAACGCTCTAATTAGCCATAAACTATTTGGATATGAAAAAAACTATACTAAATTTGTCTAATTTTTAATAGTAATTCATGAAAAGAAGAGATTTTCTAAGAACAGGCGGATTAGCATTGGCCGGTTCTGTAATATTCCCAAAAATGGTATACGCAGATATTACCTCTCAAAAAAAAGACTTGCCCAAGATGCTTGACCATTTTGGTGTGAGCGAATCGGACTTAAGAAAAGTGATGACAGTTGCCCTCGAAAAAGGAGGTGATTATGCTGACTTATTCTTTGAGCATACATTTTACAACAATTTAACGCTGCAAGACGGAAAAGTTAACCGGGCAGGAGCCAATATCGATTTTGGTGTAGGTGTAAGGGTTGTTTCGGGAGATCAAACCGGATATGCTTTTGTCGAAAACGTCGATTTGGAAGAAATGATCAGAGCCGCTCGCACGGCCTCGCGCATTGCGTCAGGGACTGCCAAAACGCCTCCTATTAATATCGAAGAAAAAACTTTCAAGAACTTCTATCCTATCATCAATTCGTGGGAAAACGAATCGGTTCAGACAAGAATACCTTATCTGCAAAAGTTAAACGAACGCATTTTCGCTTTAGATCCGAGAGTTATTAAAGTGAATGCCTCGATGAACGATTCTACATCGTATATTCTTTATTTTAATTCAGAAGGTTTGCTCTGTCATGATGCACGTCCGATGGCTGTTTTATCAGCTATGTGTATTATGCAACAAGGAGATAAAATTGAAAATGCAAGTTCTTCGAGGGCTGCCCGAAAAGATGTGAGCTTTCTTACCGATGCCCTCATAGAAGAGATTGCCCAAGAAGCAGTGAAAGATGCTGCATTGATGTTCGAGGCCATTAAACCGAAAGGCGGAGAAATGCCGGTAGTGATGGGAGCCGGAGGTTCCGGAATATTGTTACACGAGGCTATCGGTCATGCTTTTGAGGCAGATTTTAATCGCAAAAATATTTCTATCTTCTCCGATAAATTGGGAAAGAAAATTTGCGACGAACACATCAATGTCGTCGATTCCGGCACCATTGAATTTGCAAGGGGAGCCGTTAATTTTGATGACGAAGGTGTTGCCGGACAAAAGACATATATCGTGAAAGACGGCGTTTTAAATTCGTACCTTCACGACCGAATCAGTGCCAAATTTTATGGCGTTGCACCAACAGGAAACGGTCGCCGGCAGTCGTTCCGTTTTATGCCAATCCCTCGTATGCGTGTAACGTATATGGAAAGTGGAAATTATTCGGAGGAAGAGATTATTTCGAGTGTAAAACAAGGCGTATTTGTCAACAAGTTCACCAACGGACAAGTCCAAATCGGTGCCGGAGATTTCACATTCTTCGTTAAAAGCGGCTATTTGATTGAAAACGGCAAGCTAACGCAACCCATTAAAGACATCAACATTATTGGTAACGGGCCTAAAGCATTGGCCGATATAACAATGGTTGGTAATAACTTGAAAATCGATCAGGGAGCAGGAACATGTGGAAAAGATGGACAAGGAATGCCGGTGTCGCTGGGCATGCCGTCTGCATTAATAAAAAGTTTAACAGTAGGAGGAGAGTAATTTAATTGATAATTGACAATTAATAATTGATAATTAAAATGATTTCACAACAACATAAAGAATTGGCTCAATGGGCATTGAAATTTGCCCTTGAAAACGGTTGCTCGGATGCCCGCATTTCAATTAATTCGGGAACAAATAACTCGTTTGAATATCGCGATACCCAATTGGATAAATTGGAACAATCGTCTGAAAACTCAATGAATATTCAGCTTTTTGTAGATGGAAGATTCGCCTCATTTTCTACCAATCGAATGGATAAAAACGAATTGGAACGTTTTATCTCGCAGGGGATCGAAACCGCTCGTTTACTGGAAAAAGACGAATTCCGGAAATTGCCCGATCCTTCCCGCTATTACAAAGGAGATGGAAAAGGTTTGGATATTTTTGATGTCAATTTCGACAATATTTCGGTCGACGATAAAATTGCTTTGATCAGAAATGCTAATTTAGAAGTGTACGGAACCGACGAACGCTTGATTTCGGTATCTTCGGGATATAGCGACGGTACAGACAACTCGTATATGATTGTAAGTAACGGTTTTGAAGGAGAAAGTGCAACTACTTATTTCAGTCTCTATTCCGAAACGTCTATGAAGGGAGAAGGAGATGCGCGTCCTTCTTCCGATTGGTTTGATTCGGCCATCTTTTGGGAGCGTTTGCAAAAATCGGGTATTGCTAAAAAGGCTTTTGAACGAACATTACGCAAACTGGGACAAGTGAAAATCGAATCGGGTGTTTATCCTATGTTGATTGATAACACACAAATCACTCGTTTGCTTTCGCCTCTTATCTCAGCGTTATACGGCAGTTCTATTCAGCAAAAAAATTCCTTCCTGATAGGAAAATTAGACGAATCTATCGTTTCGGATAAATTCACTTTGATTGATGATCCACATATCCCACAGGCGAGAGGTGCTCGCTGGTTCGATGCAGAAGGCGTAGCTACCAAAAAACGTCATGTGATTGAAAATGGCGTACTTAAGATGTACTATATAGATACCTATACCGGTGCCAAACTAAATATGGAACCAACGATTCAATCACCATCTATCTTGACTTGCCAACATGGAGATAAAAATTTCGACCAACTATTGGCCTCAATGGAAAGAGGAATTTGGGTTACAGGTTTCAATGGTGGAAACAGCAACAGCACGACAGGTGATTTTTCTTTCGGTATCGAAGGTTTTCTTATCGAAAACGGGAAAATGGTGAAGCCCTTGAGTGAGATGAATATTACCGGTAACTTATTGACTTTATGGAAGAACATCATTGAAGTAGGAAACGACCCACGAAATATTTCATCGTGGAGAATTCCTTCTATCTTGTTCAACGGAGTTAATTTCAGCGGAATATAAAAAGAGTAAAACAGATAAATGCTTTTTAACTCTGTAACTGATGAAACAAGAAGAGTGTAAAAACAAAAAAAAGCTCGATAACATTGATTTACTCAAAGCATTGGCTATTTATTTTGTAATCATTTATCATTTTAATAATATCCCTGTCAATATCATAAAATATGATGGAGTTGCGAATTATTTCAATCTTTATTTTAAATCAATTATTAGCACTTGTGTCCCTATTTTCTTTTTTGTAAATGGATCTTTATTGCTTAATAAGGAAAAAATTGATATAAAAAAGCACACAAAGAAAATTATCAAAATCATGATATTAACAATACTTTGGGGAGCTATATTGTTAATGCCATTAATGTATATCAGAGGAGAAATAATATCATTTACTTTTATAGATATTCTAAAAGGAAGTTGGATATTTCAGCCTAGTTGGAATTATTCTTGGTTTTTATGTGCCTTAGTTATGATATATGTTTTTTATCCATTAATTTATACCGCTTATCATTCAAATAAAAAGATCTTTTTCTTTTTCTTTGCTTGTGTGATGTTTTTTACATTCGGTAAAACTTTATTAGTAAATTTTCTTACTGTGATATCGTATTTATCTAATAAATTTACGGACGCTGAATTTCACATAAGTTACATAACTAATTTCAATCCATTCAATCAATTTGGATATTCAATAGGCTACTTTATGTTAGGAGGACTGATGGGTAAGATACTTTATTCCGTATTAAATGATTACAAGAAAAAAGTTACAATTATGGCATTTGTAGCATTACCAATTTCAACGCTTTGTTTGTTTTTATATGCAATAATTGCATCGCTGAGAAGCAATGAGATGTGGGATCCTGTTTGGAGCGGTTATGATACAATTTTTACACTCATAAATGTCATTGCTCTCTACATTATTTCCATGCATTATAAATCCGTTGGTTGGTTTGGAAAGTTCATAAGCGTTGTGGGTAAAAATTCTCTTGGAATTTATTTAATTCACATAATCGCAGGGTATATTTTAAAACCTTTTTTTGTACAATTAGAATGTTCAACTATGTTAATTGCAAATATCATATATGCTTTTATCATACTATTATGTTCATTATTATTGACAATAACTTTGAAGAAAATACCGGTAATGAAATATTTGGTATCAATATAGTAAAAGCGTTCAAAACATTATCCCAAAAGAAAAATTCAGTGTACTTTCGGATTTTCGGATAGTAATATCTTTCAAGTAATCAGGTGCAGATTCTATGGCTGAGAAATTAATGTTTCTTTGGGGAATACTGAGTTCGTATCTGAAGTCGAAATAAAAGTGAGAAATATTAACTGATACACCGGCAACTGCATTTAGCTTGTGGTACGAATTTCCATCCTCAAACGGATTATTATTTGCGTTGTATTTATTTGCATAATTATAAACGAAATTAGGGCCAAGAAGAAGATTAAAAAGACAAGCATTATCCTTAAAAACGTTGTAGCCAAGCAATAGAGCAGCATTTAAAGAGTGAGAAGATTTATTCAACGAAATATTTTGGATAGCGTCTTGCTGCACACCGGTTGCTTCATTAACATAAACCGTAGGTATACTCAAGTTATATTTTCCTCTCGTATGATAATAGCTGAAATCGGGTTGAATGAAAAAGATTCCAAGATTGGTTTTGCCGAAAAAGGCGCACTGAAATCCCACTTGATTAATAACTTCACCATTTATCTTCGTATCATCTTGATATATTTGATAAGCGGTGGGATTCGTGGCATTGAATCCTGCCCGCACTCCCCAATTGAATCTTTTCTGTACAACATCGATGTAACGTCCGATTTGTGCTGTCGAGTTATTGCATATTAGTATGAATAACAGTAATATAACGGAATATTTACGCATAATTCATTTCTTATTTTTCTTTACACTCCAACCAAACTTGCCGATCATTTCTCCCAACTCATAATATTTTCCATGCGAATAAGCCAACAATTCGGCTTTTCCCATATCAAAAGCCTCCGTTTGAGAATCGATATATTTTTCGTCGGCCAAGATATTTACCACTTCTGCGATAAACATATCATGTGAACCCAAAGGAATGATTTCTTTTACTTTACATTCGATACATAAAGGTGATTCTTCAATAATCGGTGCATTTATGATAGTAGCTTTTCCCGGAGTTAGCTTCATTTCTTTGAATTTATTGAAATCTTTTCCGGATTTTACTCCGCACCAATCCGTTGCAAATGCCATATCTTTGGTCGTGAGATTAATCACAAACTCCATATTTTTTTTGAGAATCGAATAAGAGTGGCGTTCAGGTCTTACCGATATGTAACATAAAGCCGGATTGGTACAGATTGTCCCAACCCAACTGATTGTCAGTATGTTGTATTCGCTTTCTTCCGCACCACAGCTAACCATTACGGCAGGAAGAGGATAAACCATTGTACCGGGTTTCCAGTTTTGTTTCATAATAATTCGATTTCTTCCTTTTTGATTTTCATTCCGCAATACCGGCATTTAAGCGTAACGTTTTCTTTGTCGATTACCAAAAAGCGAGTAGACATCGGTTCGTTGTTGGTAATACATTTGGGGTTATTGCATTTGACCAATCCTTTCAGTTCATCGGGCAAACTCACCCGTTTTTTTTCTACAACGACATAATCGCGTATAATGTTCAGATTAACAGTCGGAGCAATCAAGGAAATCCGGTTAATTTCGTCTTCTTCAAAAAACTTGTCGGATATTTTGATTATTCCTTTGGTTCCCATCGCTTTGCTATCCAAATTGCAGCCGATAGTTATTTTGTTTTTCAATTTTTCTATACCCAAAATATCGACCACTTTAAATAGATGGTCAGAAGGGATATGATCTATTGCCGTTCCGTTTTCTAATGCAGCAACCAATAATTCTTTTTTTACTGTCATAATATTAATAAATGATATAACGCTCCTACGGAGCTTGGGTCGTATTGGGATTATTTTTCCGTGGGCTGCGCTATCGCTTACCCACGGCTATAAATATATAACCGCTACGCGGTCGTTTCGTTTATGTTAATTCCCAGCACTTCACAAATAATTGCCTGACGGACAAACATTCCGTTTTTGGCTTGCTCGATGTAATATGCTTTCGGATTATCATCAACATCGTATGCAATCTCGTTTACCCGTGGGAGTGGATGCAGGATGCGCAAGTTATCTTTACTGTCTTTCAGCATTTCGTTTCTTAATATATATACGTTTTTCACTTTTTCATATTCCATTAAATCGGTGAAACGTTCGCGCTGTACACGCGTCATATATATAATGTCCGAACGATTGATGATGTCGTTAGAAAAATCGCACGACTCGTCATATTTAATTCCATTTTCTTCGCAAAAATTCCGGTAAGTTTCGGGTATTCTTAATTCTTCGGGAGAAATAAAATGAAATATCGGGTTAAAATGCGACATTCCGTTGATAAGTGAATGCACCGTGCGACCGTATTTCAAATCTCCGACGATGGTTATTTCCAAGTTTTCCAATGTTCCTTGCGTTTTATAAATGGAATAAATATCCAGCAATGTTTGGGAAGGATGTTGATTGGCCCCATCTCCGGCATTGATAATCGGGACGTTTGTTATTTCGGAGGCATAGCGGGCAGCACCTTCCAAATAATGACGCATGATGATAAGGTCGGCATAATTACTGACCATCAGGATAGTGTCTTTCAATGTTTCTCCTTTGGCCGAACTGGTTGTTGCAGCATCTGAAAATCCGATAATACGTCCATCTAAACGGTTTACGGCAGTTTCAAAACTCAAGCGAGTTCGCGTGGAAGGCTCGAAAAAAAGCGAAGCACAAATTTTTCCGTCTAATAATTGTTGATTCGGATTTTTTTCGAAGGATTCCGTCTTTTTCATCAACTGGATAATAGTCGCTTTCGATAAATCGGCAACAGAAACAAAACTTTCTTTCTTCATACAATTCATTGAAGTTTTGAATACAAATGTAAATAAATTTTGCATATCTGATAATAAATATAAGGAAAAAATTTTTTAATTCAAAAAATAGTACATAATTTTGCCCTAAAAACAAGTTATCATGAAACGAACATGCACCGCCTGTACCCCATTATGTACGCCAAAG
>JAIRVZ010000135.1 GCA_031253625.1 Dysgonamonadaceae bacterium | reverse complement strand
CATATTATTTTCTATATTTTTATGATATAATATTTATACCAACAATAAAAAAAGGAGAAAGATATGAAAATGAAAACATATTTTGATTTTATTGATAGTGCATTTGCCCATACAGAGTCTGCATAAGCGACGATGCTTTGTATGGAGAAAACTAAATAATCGCCGCGAATATTATCAAAATAAGCAGGCTCTGTATCTTTTATAAAATATAAATTAAATGTTTTTTAAGAGGAGAGTTATAGCGTGAAAACAACCTTGCCAGTCGCAGTCTCTAAAAAAGGACATAGTCCCCCCTTGGTATAAAAAGAAGAATTAAAAAAAATCAACCTGAAGCAGCTTCTGGAAAATGAATAATATCGGGAGCAATGATACCGTGAGCAACAAGGAGTTTAACGGCACGGTGTAAAGATTTTTGAATTTCCTTTTCCCGAAGTTCGGGCGGCATATCAATCTGTTTCAGGTCAACAGGATTCCAAACCTCTCCAGTGGTAAGCATATGATAAACAGCAGTCAAAATCATTCTTGCGATAGCGACAATAGCGCGTTTCTTGCCTCTGCGTTTGGCAATCCGCTCATATTTGATTCGATAGTAAGGATTTTTCTTGTCTGTGACGGCAGCGTGAGCAACTTCAATCAAAGCGGGTTTGAGATAAACGCCGGCGCGTGAAATTTTAACCGACTTTTTCTTGCCGGCAGATTCATTGTTACCGGGAGTTAAGCCCGCCCAGCGGCACAATCTTTTCGATGAGCCAAATTGCGACATATCCGTACCAATTTCCGAAATAATCGTGATAGCTGAATTACGCTTGATTCCCGGATTGGTACAAAGAAGTGTTACGGCGGATTCAAACGGTTTAACAAGCAAATCAATTACTGCGTCTAATTTTTTGATATGCACCGCCAAATAATCATAGTGTTCTCTTACCATTTTAGCGCGTTCTTTCTGTGAATCGGTCATTTGAAAACCTTCGATAGATTCCATAACCTCGTCGGCTTTCTGTTTTAGCGAACCTCGGAGCAGAGAAACGCAATGTGCAGGATCGAAAGTATCTGAGTTTATGATGTAGTCCGTGATAGACGAGGCAGATTTGCCAAACATATCGCTTACGACAGCATCAAGAGCTACATTACAAACAGTAAACACATTCTGATAGCGGTTTTTCTCACTGGCTTTGGCTGAAACCAGTTTGAAGCGATACCGCGTATATTCCCGCAGTATGCGGACGTCTTTGCTGGGAATGAAACTGCCGGGGACAAGCCCTATTCGGAATAAGTCGCCAATCCATTTTGAATCTTTGACATCGTCTTTGTTTCCTTTGACGGTTTTCACCCACTTTGGATTTGCGATGGTTACATTGACGGAATCCTCCAATAAGTTGGACACGGGAACCCAATATTTCCCGGTAGATTCCATGCAGATGTCCCGGCAGTTATTTTCCAGCAACCATGACTTGAATTTTAGAATTTCGTTATTGAATGTGGAGAAGCGTCGTTTTTGATATATGGGCTCAATGCCTTTGGTAGTGATAATCGTAGCGACAAAAAAACGCTTGTGTACATCCACTCCGCAACATATCGGATATACAATGTTCAAATTAATCCCTCCTGTAATAATATTTGGCGAAGGAAAGACATTGACTGAACCGCCACACATTTAACGATAGGCTAAAACAATGATTAGCGTGCGGGTTTATCACTCCACTTATTTGTGCTTGACGGCGATTCTTACACTGTTTATTATGCTGGCTTGAACCCCAGAAAGCAATCTGCAACTCCTCCTACCGTGCTTTGTAGTTGTCTTTCCTCCTACTCAATTATACCATAAAACGATGGATTGTCGCACCTCGTTTTCATCACTATTTGTGCCGCTCGCGACTGCGGCGGAATGGAGTTTATTATGGAATAATGATTTTATTTATTTTAACAGATTTAATGATACCTGTTTAAATGATTTGTATAAACAGTATGAATTGGAACGTTTTGTCGATAAAAATAACGAATTTAATACTTATAGAAATCTTTTACGCTGGAGTTATGAAATTCTTTTATATAAAGAACAAGCGGAATGTACTGAAGCATTAAACGCAATAAATATTATAAATCATTGCAAAAAGAACAAAGTTACTGTTAATTGTCGTTCACACGCGATTGTTTTGACAGAAGCTCTACTATCTTTAAATTTTAAAGCGCGTACTATAGGATGTCTGCCGATTGATATTCTTCCGGTCGAAAGTCATGTTATGACATCAGTATATTCAAATAGTTTAAATAAATGGATAGCTTTAGATTCGGCGAGGAACTGCATATATTCATGTGAAAATGATATATTATCTATTTCGGAAATTAGAAATTGCTTAATAAATGGAAAAAAAATAAACTATGTATATCAAAATAGATTTGGCAAAATAAGTCAGAATTATTCTAATAACATATATAATGATGAGTGGTTTACTGATTATTTATATAAAAATATGTTTCGGTTTGTATGTAATAGAATTAACCGAGTTAGTGATCAAAGTGGGAGAATAGCATATCATTTAGCACCTAAGGGTTATTTAGATTATAATATTGAAAGAAATATAATATATGAAACAGAAGAAATAACAATCAGATATATCAATAATGAA
>JAIRVZ010000100.1 GCA_031253625.1 Dysgonamonadaceae bacterium | reverse complement strand
AGCCCAGACCGGGTATTGCGGGTGGACGACTCACAAACGACCTTATTTCGGGGTAGTTATAAAATTCTTTCTGAACGTCACGCATGACTTCTTCCACCCCTTTGTTTCTTTTCTTCCACGGTTTAAGTATGACAGTCAATGTAGCACGCCCTTGATTCGTTCCGACGCGAGGACTTGAGCCTGTTACGTTTTGTACATATTCAACATCGGGACAACTATTCAAAAAGTCTACTGCCCGGTTGGTAACTATGCGCGTGCGCTCCAAGGTTGCACCTTCGGGCATTTCCAATTCTACGGTGAAATAGCCTTGATCTTCCTGTGGTAAGAAACTACCCGGCACGATACGATTGAATATAAATATGAAAATCAGCACCATTCCGAAAGCAGCTATCACACGACGCGGATGAACTAATAATTTCGTTAAAATATGGCCATATTGCGTATTCCCTCGTGATAACCATTCGTTGATTTTACGAAAAACGATATGTCTTTTTCCTTCTTCTTTCGGTGGACGGAGTAAAATCGCACACAAAGCAGGACTTAACGTCAGGGCTACAACTGCTGAAATAAGTACCGATACAACAATCGTTACGGAGAACTGTCGATACAACGAGCCTGTGATACCATCCAAGAAACTTACCGGAACAAACACGGCTGCCAATACCAACGAGGTCGCAACCAATGCGCCTGTTAGTTGTTTCATCGCTAAATGCGTAGCTTCCCGTGCTCCTATTTTCTTTTCTTCCATAATACGCTCCACATTTTCGACGACAACAATAGCGTCGTCTACGACAATACCGATAGATAGTACAAGTCCTAATAGCGTGAGCATATTCAAAGAAAATCCCATAATCAGCATAAATCCAAACGTGCCGATTAAAGATATGGGAACTGCAATTATCGGAATAAGCGCTGTTCGCCAATTTTGCAAAGACAAAAACACAACCAATATAACAAGGAACAGAGCTTCAAACAGAGTTTTATATACTTCGTGAATAGATTCGGAGATATACGTTGTCATATCGAAAGGAATAATATAATCAAGTCCTTCGGGAAAATCCTGTTTGATTTTTACCATTGCCGCTTTCACTTCATTTGCTACTCCCATTGCATTGGCACCCGGCAACAGGTAAACACTAAGCATAGCGGCATATTTTCCGTTCAATCCACTTTCCGTGTTGTAAGAAGATGCCTCGAGAGATACTCTTGCCACATCTCGCATCCGGATAAAGGAACCTCTATTGTCGGCTTTTACGACTATATCCTCAAATTCGCTCACGGTAGATAAACGCCCTCGCGTAGTAATGGGCATTGCCACATCAACGTCTTCGATGGGTTGTTTACCCAATTCTCCGGCGGCAGATTCTCGGTTTTGGTCTTTAATTGCATTTTGCAAATCTTTGATAGTCAATCCAAAGCTTGCAAGTCTATCAGGGTAAACCCATATTTGCATACCATAATAGCGGCTACCCACACTCGATACGCGTCCCACACCGGGAATACGTCTGATTACATCCAAGATGTTTATTGTGGCATAATTACTCAGGTATATTTCGTCGTATTTCGGGTCATCCGATGTTAATGCGATAGTCATTAATTGCCCGGGAGTTTGTTTTTCTACAGTGATTCCGCTTTGAAGTACTTCGGCAGGAAGACGTGATTCGGCAAGTTTCACCCTGTTTTGTACTTCCACTGCAGCTAAATCAGCATTGGTATTTACATCGAAAGTAACCGTAACCGATACCCCTCCCGAATTAGAACTGCTTGATTCCATATAAATCATTCCGGGTGTTCCGTTCAGTTCTTGTTCAATGGGTGTGGCAACAGCTTGCGACACAGTCGTGGCATTTGCTCCCGGATAAGATGCACTGATTCTCACCACAGGCGGAGTAATTTGCGGATACTGCTCAATGGGTAATAAGAACAAACCTATTATCCCCAGAATGACTATCAATACAGATATTACCGTAGATAAAACAGGCCTTTCTATGAAAAATCCCGACTTCATCGCTTAGCCTCCTTTTCTTTTTCCAGAACCTCAAATTTTACTTCCTCTTCCTTTGTGTGGGCGATTGCTTTTTGTCCGTGTGTTAGTTTCTGATAACCTTCGATTACAATATTTTCATTTTGAGATAAACCTCTGGTTACTACAATATTATTGTTTTGTTCGGGACCAGTTTCTATGAATCTTTTCTCTACCACACTGTCCGGACGAACAACAAAAATAAATACTCCTCCTTTTTCTATCGAAATGGCTTTGCGTGGAACCACCAGCACACTTTGCATTACATCCAATAGAAGCCTGACTCTCGTGAACTGTCCGGGAAGAAGCACTTGCCGACGATTAGGCAAAACGGCACGCACCCCGAATGTTCCTGTTTTAGGATCGACTTGCGGAGATGCAAAATCAACGATTCCTTTTTCCCTGTAAACAGAATTATCGGCTAATGTAACCGTTACGGAAGGTTGCCATGAACGGGTAGTGTCTAACTCTCCCAAATGCACATTGCGCCGTTGACTTCGCAGATAATCAAGAGAAGTTAATTGAAAGTTAACCAACACCGTATCCCGTTTCACGACTGTAGCCAGCAACGATTTGGAATTTCCGACCAAAGTGCCGATATCGACATAACGTTCACTTATATATCCCGAAATAGGAGAACGAACAACTGTATAGCTCAGTTCTAATTCGGCTTGGTCAAGGTCGGCCTTACTCATCGCTACATCGGCTTTCGACATATTCAGTTCGGCTATGGCATTATCCAAATCCAGCTGACTTGCTGCGTTTAACTCATACAACGGTTTTATCCGTTTGAGGTCGCTTTCGGCTTTTAATGCTCGCGCCTCAAACCGTTGAAGTTGCGCCTTTGCTTTTTCTACTTTTGCTTTGTAAGGTTTGTTGTTGATGTAGAACAAAGGTTCTCCGGCTTTGACACTTTTCCCTTCGCCAAACGTCATTTTTTCCAAAAAACCTTCCACTCTTGCGTGTATTTCCACACTTTGAGCAGCCTTGATAAGGCCTACATAATCTCCGTAAATTTCTATATTATCTACACCTACGGGCTCTACTTCAACAACAGGATAGTCAATTGTTTTCTCCTTGCATCCTGCTACCAACAAGAAACAGAAAACTACTGCTGTTATTTTTATTACTTTATTTTTCATGATACAAAATGATTTCTTGCGTAAAAATAATAAACTTTATTCACTCCGTTATAAATGAAGTATATTTAACATAAAAAAAGAGAAAATATCAACGTTTGTGGTGAGGCGGTTATGATATCTCATGGTGTTACGGCCTCTGCCCGACTGATGCAATATCCGGAAAAATATCCGACTCCGCCATTTGATATATTGGTAGTGATGTTAGCGGGCGGGCCACCGAAAAAAGGATTAGAGCCATGCATTTCGCTCTGACATTGGATAACGAAGTCGAAAAAACCTTTAGAAACTCTACTCATTTGCAACTCAACTTTGTCGCCCGGTGATAAATAAACCGATTGATTCCTCATCCTTTCCGGAACTTTTTCCCAATTCTCAATACTATCAAAAAAACTCAGGGTAAATCCATCGACGTATTGTCCGTCAAACATAACGTCATTAAGCATAAGGTATTGACTTATTTTAGTGGTGATAAGAGAATCTCTGACCAAGTATTTGCACAAGTAGAAATCTTCTCCTTCGGGCTCGTTTCCGAATAAATTCACGGCATAGTGTTTATACCCCATAATGTCGATAGGGGCAATCGCTATGGAATCAATTGCTATGGGAGAAAGAATCGTTGTCGATGCTTCGTAGGTTTTTACATCTCCTTCCGAATCAATTTCGACTTTTAACGAATAAGTAATATCTGCCTTTATTGCCCATTTCGCTTTTGATTCGTACAAACCGGGAACCGTATCATTTTCAAAAAATTCGTAAGTTTTATCATCAGAGCTTACAATTTTTACCGCAGCACCGGATATGCCGGCATTAGGTTGATTGTCGAAATAAGGCGACGACCAAGTGATTTTAACGCTTTGGTGCGTAAACTCGTCAGTCAATTCTCCGTAAATAACTACTACCGGCTTGGAGTTATCGGTGTGGATTATTATTTCTTCTGTGCAAGAGAAGAATAAAACCGGGAGTAATAAGGAGATTAAGGACTTTAAAGACATTAAGGATATTGTATGTTTCATTTTTTCAAAATTTAAAATTGTACGTTACAGATGGAACAACACTGAACAAATAAAGCATTTCTGCTGTCGGAGGATTTCCATCTTCTTGCTTGTAGCTGATTATCCACGGATTTTTTCTTCCGTAGGCATTGTAAAGTGAAAAATTCCACTCGCCTTTCCATCTCTTTTTAGAGTTGGGTTTCGGGATAAAGTTGAGAGATAAATCCAACCGGTCGTAGTTGGGCATCCGGTATTCATTTCTTCCCGAATAGATGGGAAAATATTCTCCTAAGATTTCCATTCTGCCGGTAGGATAGGTGGTCGGATTTCCGGTTGCAAACACCCAATTGGCAGAAACGTTGATTTTAGGAGATATTTCGTAATTCATCACAATGTTGAAGACATGCGTTTTATCATAAGGAGCAAGATATGTTTTTCCGTTGTTGATTTCCGGAATGGTGCGCTCGGAGCGTGAAAGCGTGTAATTGGCAAAACCTGTCAACCGGCCGGTGTTTTTTCTTACCATCAATTCTAAACCATAAGCTTTTCCTGTTCCGGTGCGGATTTCTCCTTCGAGTTCCTTGTTCAACAGCAATTGAGCATGGTCGGCAAAATCGATTACATTTTTCAAATCTTTATAATAAATTTCGGCTGAAGTTTCAAACATATTGTTTTTTAGATTCCGAAAATATCCTACCGAAAACATATTTACCTGTTGCGGTTTTACATTCGGACTTGCCGAAAACCAAATATCCATCGGAGAACCCGATGCCGAATTGTTGGCCAATTGTATGAATTGCACATTGTGTGCATAATTGGCTTTGACCGACGAGTTGTCGTTGAGTTTATAAACCAACCCTGTGCGCGGCTCGAAGGTGTTATAAGTATGCTGGATTTTTCCCGAATCGAGATTTTGAAAGACAGTCCAACGTAAACCGTATTTCACCGCCAAAGCATCTGTTATTTTCTGCTCATTGCCCAAATAAAGGCTGTTTTGGAGGGCAAAAGTATTTTCCACATCGTAATCATTTTCCATCATCGACGATACGACAAGCCCGGGATTAATGCGATGCCAAGTCGATGTAAATCCGTAGTTTAAATTGACCGCATCACTGAGCGACTGTGAAAAATCAGCGCGAAACATCAAATCTAACATATCTGCTTCCCAACTCATTTGCATTCCTTCGAGATGAGTAGCCATGCCATAATCGTAGCTTGTTGCATTCAGACTGAATTTGCTGTAAAGTTTATCCGAAAAAATGTGCGACCACGCAAGCGATAAAGTTCCATTGCCATATTTGAAATCTCCGGGTTTAGCTCCAAATGCGTCTTTGCCATAGTAAGCATTTAACGACAGCCGGTCGCGATTCGACAACTTGTGCGAAATTTTGAAATTCAAATCGTAGAAATAAAGAATAGCGCTATTAATGGATTCGTCGCTTGAAAGTTTCAGAAATAAATCGGCATAACTCCTTCGGCCGGAAACCAACCAAAAAGTATTTTCCCCTATCGGCCCTTCCAACATCAACCGACTGGAAATCAATCCCAATCCTCCCGAACCGGAAAAACAGTCGGGCATATTTTCTTTCGTTTGCACGTCGAGTAGCGAAGAAAGCCGTCCACCGTGTTTGATAGGAATATCTCCTTTGTAAAGTTCCAAGCTGCTGATGACATCGTTATTGAAAATGGAAAAAAATCCCATCATATGCGAAGGATTATAGACAGTTGTATTATCGAGCAAAATCAAATTTTGGTCGGGCGAGCCACCGCGTACACTAAATCCCGAACTTCCTTCGGAAGAGGCCTGTACTCCCGGCAATAATTGAATGGCTTTGATAATATCGACTTCGCCCATCAATGCCGGCATTTTTTTGATCGCCGTGATACTTAGTTTTTCAACTCCCATATTAACGCTCGATATATTCTCATCGCCTTTTTTGCCTGAAATAATAACTTCACGCAGCCTGACGGTATCCTTGAAAGATTCGGAAGGTTTTTGTGTTATTCCGCTTTTTTGAGAAAAAACAGAAGTATGAAAGAAAAAGAATAAAAAGACGATTAAAAATAAATTTCTTATTTTAGAAAACATGAATTATCTGTTATTGTTTTTATTGTATCTATTTTCCCCACATCAATTGTTTGGGAATCTTTTTGTTGGAATGCTTGAATATTAACATCTTTTGCGATTGACAGATAAAAATCCGTGATGGAAAATTTATCCGGACAATTTTCCATTAAAGGAAATATTTCAGGAGAAATGATGTGAATTCCATTGAAAGCCAACTGATTGTGTTTTTCGGGAATAATAGCAATATTTTTAGGTTTGGTTTCTCCGGTTAATTGATTGTACCAACCGATTAGTCTGTTTTCGTCATTGAATAACAGATAGCGATTTGTCTTTCTTTCGCTCACAAAAATTGTAGACAAAGGTTTTGATTGAAGATGAGAAACATACATCTGTTTCAAATCTATGTTGGAAAGAATATCTACATTATAGACAAAAAAAGGCTGATTGTCATTAAAAAAATGCGATGCTTTTTTAAGTCCTCCGCCTGTATCTAACAATAAATTCCGTTCGTCGGAAAATTCAATGTGAATATCAAAACTGTTCCGGGAACGGACAAAATCAATTATTTGGTCGGCAAAATGGTGTACATTGATGATAATTTCATTTATACCGGCAGATTTTAATTTCAAAATAGCATGCTCTAATAAAGGCTTACCGCCTACAGGAACCAATGCTTTGGGCATGGTTTCCGTAAGCGGTTTGAGCCGTGTACCTAATCCTGCAGCGAAGATTAAAGCTTTCACTTATTTGTAATCTTCGGGAGTAACATCGAAAGAAAACAATAATTCTCCGTCTTTGTCGTAATAAGTATGTCTGAAAGTAACGGTACCAAAATTTATTATCGCTTTCAGTGCTTTGTCGGTTGTATTTTTAAGAGTTGTAACTGACATTGTTTTCATCATGGAAACGATGTCGTCTATACTTACAGGACTTGCATCAAGGTCTTTTTTTGAGATGTTAACTGTATATAAATACTCCAAAACACCTTTCTCCGGGTGTGCAATCCTATCTAAACGAGTTTCGCTGTCAATTTGCATAGGATATTGTTTGTTGCCTTCTACAACCATTTGGTCAAGTAATTTTTCGACAGCAGCTCCGCAACTTGACAACATACTGATAAAAACGATTAAACTCAAGGCGATTACTGCGCCTGAAAACATTTTTTTTGTGCTCATAATAAAATTTATTCCAAATTAATAAAAAGTGTATTACTAAAATTTTCGCAAAGGTAATATTTGTTTTGGATTCTTTGTCATATCAAAATAAATACCTTGCTCTCTGTGAATAACAGTTACATTGAGTTTGTAATTCCTCATAATGTGTTCTCCTAAATGCTGTGCGGAGTAAACCGAACGATGTTGTCCTCCTGTGCAGCCAAAAGAAAACATCAGATTTGTAAATCCTCGTTCAATATATCGTTCGATGTGTTTATCCGCTAACTTATATATTTCGTCTAAAAAAGTAAGGATTTCTCCGTCTTTTTCGAGAAAATCAATAACCGGCCGGTCTAAGCCCGTAAGCTTTTTGTATTCCTCATATTTTCCCGGATTATGAATCGCGCGGCAATCAAAAACATAGCCTCCTCCATTACCGGAAATATCTTCAGGAATTCCTTTTTTGTAAGAGAAACTGTAGATTGTTATTGCAAGAATGTTGCTCTGTCGTTCGGCGTAGTTTTCAACTACGTCGTTACTAAAAGCAAGTCTCTGACTTGTATCTTCACAAAGCAGAGCTTTGCTTTTAACACGACGTAGTCGGAGACTACGCCGAACACTTACGCCAGAAAAACTATGCTGAACGCTTACACCAGACAATTTAGCTAATAATTCTTGCAAATACGGAATTCCAGGAAAATCATTTTGAAGTAACTTTTTCAAATTATTCAATGCAAAAGGAATGCTTTCGATAAAATGGGATTTTTTCTCAATATATCCCCTGAAACCATAAGCGCCCAACACTTGCAATATCCTGAAAAGAACAAAATATCGCAGTTGCTTTTTGAAATTAACCGAATCAATATGAGGCTGATATTTACTTAAGACATTCAAATAAACGTCTAACAATTCATTTCTCAATTCATCAGGGAAGTTCGCTTTTGCCTGCCATAAAAAAGAAGCGACATCGTAATAAACCGGGCCTTTTCTTCCTCCCTGAAAGTCGATAAAATAGGGTTTCCCGTTATGAATCATCACATTTCGGGATTGGAAGTCGCGATAAAGAAATGTATTGGTTTGTTCTTGCAATAATATATTGGCAAATTTTTCAAAATCGTTTTCCAACAAATTTTCCTGAAAATCGACATTCGACATTTTCAGAAAGTAATACTTGAAATAATTCAAATCCCAGAAAATAGTCCGTTTGTCGAATTTCGGTTGAGGATAACATATCGAAAAATCCAAACCTTCAGCGCCTTTGAATTGAATCTCCGGAAGCGCAGCAATCGTTTGTTTTAGCAATTCTTTTTCTCCTTCGGAAAATATGCCTGTCTTTCTTCCTTCTGAAATAACATCAAACAGACTTATATCTCCCAAATCTTCCTGCAAATAAAAAAGACTATCTTCCGATTTAGCAAATACTTGAGGAACCGATAAACCTTGTTTATAGAAATGGTTAGATAATTCAATGAAGGCTTTATTTTCTTCAACGGAAGTTCCTTCAACCCCAATTACAGAAATTTCGGGAGTTGATAACCGAAAATACTTCCGATTGGAACCTGACCCGGAAAAAGGGATTATTGCTTCGGGCAATTTTCCGGTATATTGTTGAAATAATTGTTTTAGTTCTTCCATTTTTTTACAATAGTCAATTTGCATACTTAACAGCACGTTATTTCATTGATTTCAGATTTTTCGCATTAAGTTCAGAAACAACTTTTTTACCTGTTTGTAATTCCAATTTTTGACGTGCGACAGCAGCCACCGAGCCACCTTGTTTAGCTACTTTTGAGTTTTCTGCAAAGGTATTCGGCTGTTTTTCTTTAGAAATTTCGGTGGTTGAGGCTTCAGCAAGCATATTGAGAACAAGTTCTAAGTTAGTCATATTGTCACGCAGACTTTCAGTTTTTAGCCCTTTGTGCTGTTTATATTGCTTGGTAGTCATTCCTGACCAAGTTTTTGTAATAATATCTGTCAGCGAGGCATATTCTTGTCCTTTTTTTACTCCTCTTCGCTCCCATTCGTCTGTCAATTCTTTTCGTACTTCAATGCTTTTAAGCCGTTGATTTATCCAATTCTCAGAATAACCTTTACGAACATAATACTCCATAAGCCTCTCAATCCCCAATTCGGGGTCATCGATTTCTTCCAACCGTTCACGTGCAATTTGCGACAGCCACAACTTAAACGGCTCTGCTTTGGGCGAAGGAATGGACTGTATCAGTCGGAAAAGCTGCTCAACATCAGCCACATCTGTTCTGTAAAATTTACCATCTGCTGATTGCATTTTCAGTTGACTACAATTTGTAGCCAACTCACTTCCTTCTTTTTTCAGACGAGTTTTCAAAACGCTCCAATACTTATGAGGATTGGGACTTTCGGTCAACACTTCAATTACATCTACAATGGATACATACCATTTTTCTTGCTCTGCATCCCATACGGAACGTACTTTTTTACTTTCAAAAAGTTTAATGTTTGTTTCGGTTTTCATGTTCTAAATTTAGTTGTACGCAAAGATAGTGTTTTCAACCTAAAATATTTAATTCCCAAACAAGATTTTATCGTCAATTACTTTCTTTCCGTTTTTTTACAATAATCGAAAAAATAATAGAAATAGAAAGCAATCCTAAAATTACTCCCAACGAAACATAGTTGCTGATATGGAAAGCGTATCCAAATTCATGACTAAGTTCATTAATACACATTTTTATACCGATGAAGGAAAGAATACCTGCCAAAGCGTATTTCAAATAATAGAAATATTGCATGATTCCACTCAGGGCGAAATAGAGCGAACGCAAACCGAGAATGGCAAAAATGTTAGATGTAAAAACGATAAATGTATCTTTAGAAACAGATAATACAGCAGGAATGGAGTCGACCGCAAAAATTAAATCAGAAACTTCCAAGAATAGCAATGTGATGAAAAATGTCGTGGCATAATGTTTGCCATTTATTTTTACGAAAAATTTGGCTTTGGGGTTTTCGTGTGTTACCGGCATAATTTTCTTAAACCACCTTATGATAAGGTTTTTGTTTGGGTCGAAATCTTCTTCTTTTTTCTCAAACAGCATGTGTATTCCTGTGTAAAGAAGGAAAATCCCAAAAACATACATAATCCAACTGAATTTGGTGATGAGCGCTATGCCTGCGAAAATGAAAGCGGCACGCATAACCAAAGCACCTAAAATTCCCCAAAACAGGATTTTATGCTGATATTTCGGTTCGATTTGGAAATAAGAAAATATCAGGATGAAGACGAAAAGATTATCAACGCTCAGCGATTTTTCGAGAACATAAGCCGTGAAAAATTCAAAGGCTTTTTCTTTTCCTAAAACGTAATAGGTACCGACATTGAATAAAAGGGCTAATCCAATCCAAAATAAGCTCCAATAGATTGCTTCACGGATTTTTACAGCATGATTTTTTTTGTGAAAAACGCCCAAATCGAGCATCAACATAATAATAACAAATGTGATAAACCCGACCCAATACCAAATTCCTTCGTCTGACATGTTTATAATATGCTAAGAATAAGAATGCAAAGTTAACAATAATTTGTTACGGCATTTTTGTTTTCAAGTATTCAATTCTGCCTTGTGCTTTTTGAATTTCCTTTTTTAACCGGTCGATATCACCGAGTACAATTGCTAATTCGTTGGTTTCGACGATTGCATTTTTGTCGTTGGTTGTAATTATGAACGCATAAGTTTTCTTGTCTCCAAGATATTCTGCTTTGAGTTTTTCGTTGCGATGGTCGCAAATAAATTGGATAATGCCTCCATCTTTCCTTCTCATGTAAGTTACAATTTCGCTTGTTGCTCCCAAATCTGTGAAAGCATAATTGAGTCCGCCATCTCTGGGGATATTTTCCGTTTCGGTATATTTACCATCGGGAGAAGAAACTTTAAGTCGACTGTGATTTATTGGATTGGTTCCGTAATATACGCTTGCCAGATACATTTCGCCTCGTTCGTTTACACCACAACGGATGTACGACCGTTGTACATTATTCTCAATTTTTTGTTGCTTGCTGATATATTTTCCGATTTCGTCGTAGTCTGCATCTTTTTCAAAAATGAAATACTGTTTTAACGAGTCGGCTTTAACTTGGCATACAATCAGCATGCTGTCGCAATAGTTGAGATTTCGTATCTGTTCTCCCAAATCGATTTTACGCATCAATTGCAATGCCTCTCTTTGGATGGCAGCTTCTTTCGGAAAAGTAGCTTTCAGGCTATCTAAATACAATTTAGCATTGGCATATTCCTGTGAGTCGAAATAAGTTTGAGCTTCATTCAGCAGGTTTCCGGCAAGTTTAGCATCATTATTACATGAAACTAACCATAAAGCAAGAAAACAGAAGTACAAGCATTTTTTCATTGACAAAAACGCAGAAAACCTCATTGCAACAATTTTTTTACTGTTTCGGAAATTGCTCTTCCTTCGGCTTTTCCGGCCAATTCTTTCGATGCGATGCCCATTACTTTTCCCATATCTTTGGCAGAAGTGGCTCCAGCTTTTTCGATAATTCCTTTCAGCGCGGTTTCGAGTTCTTCGGAAGTCATTTGTTTGGGAAGATAATTTTCCAAAACGACCACTTCGGCTAATTCTTTTTCGGCTAATTCGGGACGGTTTTGCTCGGTGTAAATACTGGCGCTGTCTTTACGTTGTTTTACCAGCTTTTGAATAATTTTGGTAGCAGCTTCGTCGGTTAGTTCTCCATCCGAGCCTTTCGCTGTTTTGGCTTCTAAAAATTCTTTTTTCACTCCGCGCAACGCGTCGAGACGGATTTTATCTTTGGCCAACATGGCAGCTTTAATGTCTTCGCTGATTTTATCGAATAAGTTCATATTAATTGTATTTTATTGAGTAAAACATGAATGCAAAAGTATAAAAAATTATAATTATACTTTCATTTTTGCCTCGAATATTGTTAACGCTTTCCCTTTAATTTCAACCCTGTCATTATTTAACTTGACCTTCAAATGTCCTGTTCTTTTTGATAATTGCAACGAATCTAACTCTGTTTTCCCAAGTTTTTCTGCCCATAACGGAGTAAGTGCACAATGTGCTGAACCTGTTACAGGGTCTTCATTTATTCCGGCTATTGGCGCAAAACATCTAACAACAAAGTCAGCTTGTTTCGAATCACTCTTTGAAGTTATCATTAAGTGTCCCAATCCATTTTCAGTTAATAATGTAAAGTTTGGTTTGGAGTTTAAAATTTCACTTTCAGTTTCCGCTATCGCAATTACCCAATCATAAATGCTCGAATACATTTCAATTGGGTCGAATCCTACCAAACGTTTAAAATCTTTGTGTATATCTGTTTTTTGTATAGGATATTTCGGGAAATCCATAACTATCCAATCGTTTTCTCTTTTTATTGTCAAGTCTGCACCTTCCGCTTTAAATTTTATTGTTTCGTTTACCGCTTTTAATCCGAGTTCATAAATAATATGAGCACTTGCTAATGTTGCGTGTCCACAAAGCGGAACTTCTTTTACCGGAGTAAAATAACGAATTTGAAAGTCATTTTCTCTTGGAAAAATAAAAGCGGTTTCGGATAAATTCATTTCTAATGCGATATTTTGCATCCAATCTGAAGAAACTTCTTCCGTAACAATCATCACACCTGCCGGATTACCTTTAAATGGTTTATCAGTAAAGGCATCCACTTGAAATATTGTTTTGTTGTTTGCCATTTTACTTTATAACATTTTAATCGTTTTTTGCTACTGCCGTTTGGTAATCGTCTGTATATCCCCAATGTCCTGTGAAAATATACTCGGCACCCGGTATGTGGCGAATTATTTCGTGCGATTTCACAGCCTGTTCAGTATCCATATCGAAGAATGCAGGAATCGGTGCAATTTTACCATCTTTCAAACTTACAATGTCGCCTGTGAACAGATATTTGTCATTCACGAGATAAGCTGTCATTCCGCTTGTATGTCCGGGAGCGAGAATTGCCTCGAACTTCAAATTTCCAACCTGAACGACCTCACGGTCTTCCAACAAAATGTAGTCGGTACGCGGAATCGAATTGCCAAACCACAGGAATTTGGATTTTGTGCCGTTTATCATTTGTTCTTCTTCTTTCGACATGTAAAGTTTTGCCTTGTCGAACAGACTCAATGCTCCAACATGGTCACCGTCAGTATGGGTTAAAAATACCGCCACAACATTGTCGGGATTTATTCCCAATTTTTCCATTTGCTCTGCTACTATTGCAGGATTGTTTGCGCAATCGATAACGATGTATTGCGTACTGTCTTGTATAATGAAGATGTTGGCGAAATCGTCTTTTACAACGAAAATATTATCAACAACCTGCCCTGTTTCCATAGGTGCAAATTCCTTCATTTCGGATTTCAATTTCAACGACATTCCTATAAATGCCAACACCAATACGACTATGATAATGCCTGTGGTTATCAATACTCTTTTCAAAATTTTATTCATTTCTTTTTAGTTTTTATGTCCTTTCGTAGACAGGTTTATAATTTATTTGGATTGAAACATAGAATTCCAGTCGCTATAGGCAGACTTTCTGTTCGTTGTCTGTAATAATCTATCATTAATGTCCTACTTTTTCAAAAGGTCTTCCTCGTAAAGCACTCCACGTTTCATCAATGGCGATTTGTGAAACAGGGCGTAAATCAGCAATTTCAAATGCTTTCCATACAGTATCCCTTTTGATGTCGCTTTTAATTTTCCCGCCACCTTTTGGGTAACATATCCAAAACAAACAATCGTATTTTCCGGCAGAAAAAATTTGAGTAACAAGTTTCTCCAATTCTGATTGCGAAGTAGCAAACACTTGTATAAAATCATACGTCTTTGTGTTTGTCGGATAGTATTCTTTGTCATATTTTATCCCTGTCAGTAATATTTCATACTCAGATGGGGCATTGACTATCAATGATTTTTTAGTATCATCAATTTTTAACTTTTTAAAGATGTCTGCTGTATTCATATCAAATTATATTTTCTGTTTAATATAATGATTAAGAGGTAATTTTGTATGTGCAAGATGTATGACTAAAAGAACAGAGGTGTTCTCCAAAAATCGAGAAACTCCTCCACAACTTTGAATTACAAATTCCCGAATGAGAAAAGAATATCGGATAATGATTCTTTAGTTATTAAAACGTGATGATATTTTTTTGAGTATCCTGTTCATCGATTGCCACAGATTCCGGACGTTTCGTATTTTTACTGAACACATCTAAACTTCTGTTATAAGCCGGATTATTAAGGACAATATCGATGAGGCTGTCGTTGTCTAAATCTTCCAAAGAAAAAATATAAGGTTTGGGACGTATTTTCACGCCTATTTTTTCCGGGTCGTAATGATACTTTATCATCAACTCTTTATTTTTTCTGATTTCATCTTCTTCCGCACGAGCCAATTCTTCTCTTTTATGTTTGGTATTTTCATCCATCATAGGAATGCTTTCCACACCGAATCCTGTTGCCAGCACCGTAATTTTAACGTTTTCGCCAAGTTCATTGTCAGTCGCTGTTCCCCAAATAACTTCAATATCTTTTGATTCGAATTTCGCCATGAAGTCATTAATCTCAAGCATTTCTTCCATAATCAGCGGAACGCTTTCGCTTGAAGAAATATTGAACAGTATTTTTTTAGCATCAAAAGCATCGTTGTTGTTTACCAAAGGCGAATGTAACGCATTTTCGAATGCTTTGGCGAGCCGGCCGCTTCCGGAAGCCATTCCGGTACTCATGATTGCAACACCTCCGTCTTTTAATGTCGATTTTACATCGGCAAAGTCGAGATTGATGTCTCCGGGCAAGGTGATTGTTTCAGCAATACTTTTGGCTGCGATTGTGAGTGTATTATCAGCTTTGGCAAAACCTTCCCGCACAGTAAGTTTTTGATAAATATCAATTAGACGCTCGTTGTTGATGACCAGTAACGCATCTACGTTTTTACTCATTTCTTCTACGCCATTGAGCGCTTGAAGTATTTTACTCTTACCTTCAAAAACAAAAGGAATAGTTACGATTCCTACGGTGAGGATTCCCATATCCTTGGCAATCTTGGCAATGACAGGAGCTGCACCGGTACCGGTACCGCCTCCCATTCCTGCGGTAATGAAAACCATTTCGGTTATTCCATCGTCTAACAGACTTTTTATATCTTCCGCACTTTCTTCTGCGGCTTGTTTGGCTTTCCAAGGTTTATTTCCGGCACCCAACCCTTTGGTAATCATTTTGCCGATTTGCAATTTGGTAGGGATGTCACTTTTCATTAGTGCCTGATTATCTGTATTGCAAAGAACAAACGACACATCATGTATGCCTTCGCGATACATGTGTTGTACGGCGTTTCCACCGCCACCGCCAACGCCTATCACTTTTATGATAGAGGAGTTTGTTGCTGAATAATCAAATTCCAAAAGTTCGTTATTGTTATTGTTCATGACTGTTTTCAAAATTACAAATTAAAAATTACGAAATAACGTTCGACGTTAGTCAATTGGGATTTTCGTCATCGTCTTCTCCCGTTGAATCTGCGCTATCGAAAAGATTTCCGGAGACTTTGACTGCTCCTCTTGCAAGTTTTGTGAAGAGGTTCTCTCTTTCTTTATTTTCTTTTTTGACGGGCGGTTTTCTTGTACCTCTTGTTCTTTCCGCATCAGGAATCACTTCTCCAAACAAATTGGTAATTTCTGTTTGTGCGGAAGGAGGTACAATCGGTCTTTCAACAACCTTAACACAATTTTCCGTACCTAAAGATAATAATCCGATGGTTTCTTCTATTCCGGGAAATTGGATGTATTTTGACGAATCGGCATCAACCAATTCATCTTTTACGGATGCGATTCTTACTTTTTGTTTGATTTTTTCTTCGATGCTTTCGGCTAAGTTTTTCAAGGCGGCTCCACCTCCTGTGATAATGATTCCGTTTCCGAGAGCATCTGAAAAGCCGGAAATTTCGAGTTGATTTTTTATGTTTTCGACAATTTCATTTACTCGTGCTTCGATAATGTCGTTTAACTCGTTGGTGTCGATTTCTTTATCGTTGGCTATTATTTTTTCCGGATAATTATCCTCCTTTTTGCCATTTACTAAAGCACATCCATACTTTATTTTCAAATTTTCAGCCTCTTCATCTACGATATTTAAGCTGCTGATATCTTTCGTGATGGTATTGGCTCCCAAAGGAATCGTTACCAAATGCTTGAGTAAATTATTTTTATAAATGGATAAATAAGTAACTCCCGCGCCAAATTCTATCAATGCACAACCCAGTTTCTTTTCCAAGTCGGTTAATATGGCAGATGCAGTTGCGATGGGTGCAATGAAATATCCGACAATTTCTACATCGTTGTTAGAAATACACAAATCGATGTTTCTTTTGATGGCCGGATTTCCCAAGATGAGTTTAAATTGCGCCTCTATTTTTTCGCAAGATACTCCTATCGGTTTTTCTTCGGTTTCTCCGTTTATAAAATATTCGGGAGAAACAATATCCAATACTTCCGAAAAATCGGGTTGATAATTTTCGCATTTTTCACGCAAAGATTGGAGCAGTTGTTCATCAACGATGGCTCCTTCCGTTTCTTCTACAACCGAATGTGTTTCGGTCATTAAAGATTGTCCTCCGACCCCGACGTATATTTTTACGATTTCTTCTTTTAAATCTCGGTTGAGTCGGGTTAGCAAGGATGTAATTTTTTGACTCACTTCTCCAACGTTGTAAATCCGGCCTCTGCGGACAGAAGTTTTTATCGGCTCTGTTTCCAAAGCTAAAATCCGGATAACTCCTTTTTCGTCTTTTTCTCCGGCAGCGGCAATTATTTTAGACGAACCGATGTCGATTGTTGCGATTATCTCTTTGTGCATACCACTTGATTTTTATATTTCAGGTTGATAACAGAATATCTGTTCCAGCCAACTTTGTTTAATCCTTTATCGTAAAAAAGTTTCAATTTATTCAGGTTCTCCTCATAATCATCATCCAACGACCCCAAGACGATTTGAAAATTGCCAACCCGTGGCGTTAGCTCAATATCTTTATTCGGCAGAACGTGGATTTGTCCGATTTGTGAATTCCAATATTTATTATCTTGCAAAAATAATGCAAAATTGTATAACTTGGTTGTTGCAAACTCTTTATCTATATTTCCTGTTGCAATAGGAAGATAGGCTGTAAAGTTATCGGAAACGGGCATAATGCTGCCTTCGTTATCCACATAATAATTTCCGGAGTTGCCTATAACGCGTATGACGGGGATTTTTTGGTAAATTTCAATTTTTATCGAGCCTCCAATCGTTTTATAACATTCGGCATTTTTAATCAATCTGTTTTCTTCTAATTTTTTCTCAATAAGGTCGGTGTTTATTTCGCTCATTTTTTTCCCAACGATACTTAATCCGGAATTTTTGAGTAGGTTTTCTATTTCTTTTTTGCCGATGAAATGACTTTTTAAAGTATCGACCACAACAACTTCGATGCTTTTACAAACAGTCTCGTCCGTTTTCGACCCCATGAAGAATACCGAAAAAAGAATGTATGCGGCAAGTGCGACAGCTAATAATATGACGATTATTTTTTTAATCATTGACGAGCAAATTTTTTACCGGTTCGACCAAAAGTTCAATATCTCCTGCTCCTGCCATCAAAACGACTTCGTAATTTCCTTCTTTGATAACATCCAATAGACTTGTTTTGCTGCATAATTTTTTTGGCATTTCAGGCATATTGTCGAGAATCAGTTGAGATGTAACTCCTTCAATGGGTTCTTCCCGTGCCGGATATATATCTATCAAAATAGTTTCGTCTGACAAAGATAATGCTTTTGCAAATTCTTTGTAGAAATCTTTTGTACGAGAATAAAGATGCGGCTGAAAAATGGTCGTTAGTTTTCTGTCGGGATATAGTTCTTTAACGGAAGAAATGCTTGCGAATAATTCTTCCGGATGATGCGCATAATCGTCTATCAACACGATTTTGTCTGTTTTCAGGTGAAAATCGAAACGACGTTTGGCTCCTTGAAAAGATTTTATTCCGGCTTTTAATTCTTCCGGCTTTACACCGTTTAACCAAGCAATCGCCATAGCTGCAACAGCATTTTCAATATTGATTTTAACCGGAACACCGAGTTGAACATCTTTGATTATTTCAGTTGGAGTTACGAAATCGAAGAATATTTCTCCGTTTCCGATTTTTATGTTTTCACCCCTAAATCCCCTAAAGGGGACTTGGTTCGCAAAATTATCAGGCGTTAGCTGCTCCCTCTTTAGGGGGCTGGGGGGTGAATAACGATATAATTTTACACCTTTTTTTAATCGTGGTACAATGTCTACACTTTCTTTCATTAACAAAACACCATTTTCACGAATTAAAGAGGTAAAGTGCTCGAAACTTTCACGATAAGCTTCTTCTGTTCCGTAGATATCCAAATGGTCGGGGTCGGCAGAAGTGATAACAGCCATATAAGGGGAAAGCCAATGGAAAGAACGGTCGTATTCATCAGCCTCGATAACCGTTAAATCGCTTTTATCTGATAATAATAAATTGCTATTGTAGTTTTTCAATATTCCGCCCAAGAAAGCATTACAATCTACATGAGACTGTTTCAACAAATGGGCAATCATGGATGAAACGGTTGTTTTTCCGTGGGTTCCGGCAACGCAAATTGCGCGGTTGGTTTTGGTGATTTCGCCCAACAATTGTGCCCGTTTCATTATTTCGAAACCGTTGTTCTTGAAATAATTTAATTCGGAATGATCACTTGGAACGGCAGGAGTTAAAACTATCAAAGTATTTTCTTTGTCTTTATATATTTCGGGAATTAAACTGATGTTATCTTCATAATGAATTTGAGCACCCTCTTTGTTTAGTTGTTTGGTTAATTCCGATTCGACACGGTCATATCCGGCTACGTTTTTTCCTTTGGAGAGGAAATAACGGACTAAGTTGCTCATGCCGATGCCACCGGCACCGATGAAGTAGAGGGATTTTATGTTGTTTAAGTTTGTCATTATTTATTGTTTCTTTCAATTATATCAAACGGTATTTTTGAATCACAGTAAACTTGCCATTGTTTAATTTTATTTTCATCTACGACAACTCTCCATGCCGCAGGAAGTCGCCAATGGTTCTCATTATTTGCCGTTTTTTTATTTTGATATGTTCCGCTTGCAAATCCTAAAATTACAAAAATGTTATTATCAGAAAATAGATCAATAATTTCTATTTCATAATCAGGAAACCAACTGAAATAGCCAATCCAGCTTTCTCGCATGTGGTCTTTTCCTGTTTCTTCATTTCCGTATGCGTCAATGAATTTAAAATCATTGTCCATAAGGTCATAGATTTTATTGACATTATGTTCGTTTATTGATTTAACAAATTCATGTACGATTTCTTTTCTCATGCTTTATTTCTTTAATATTTTCTCTATCTCATCTACAATGCTATTTGCTGCATCAGGCAAAGCTAATTTTAGAATATTTGTTCTCAAATTTTGTAATTCTTGTTCGTTGTGAATAAGTTGCAATGCTTTATCAATTAATTGATTTTCGGCATCTTTATCCGCAATCATTATGGCAGCGTTTTTATTGGCTAATGATAAGGCATTTTTCGTTTGGTGATCTTCAGCCACATTGGGCGAAGGCACCAAGATAACCGGTTTGCCGAGCATGCAAAATTCAGAAATAGAGCCTGCACCTGCACGTGAAATAATCAAATCGGCAGCGGAATAGGCTAAATCCATTCGTGAAATAAAATCGGATAAAAATACCGGACTTTCAGGATAATTTTGCATTTCCTTTTTTGAATTTTCAAAATAATATTTTCCCGATTGCCAGATGAATTGCACGTCTGATTGAGATATTTTTTCTAATCCTTTAATCATGCTTTGATTGATGGTGCGGGCACCGAGACTTCCGCCAATGACCAAAATCGTTTTTTTATTAGGATCTAATTTGAAATATTCGTAAGCCTCTTTTCTTTTTTCTTCCGAACATTGTAAGTCTTGACGAACAGGATTTCCTGTCAGGACGATTTTTTCTTTCGGGAAGAATTGTTCCATTTCATCGTAAGCCACGCAAATTTTGGCGGCTTTTTTGGCTAATAGTTTGTT
Organism: Dysgonamonadaceae bacterium; assembly: GCA_031253625.1. GTDB lineage: Bacteria > Bacteroidota > Bacteroidia > Bacteroidales > Azobacteroidaceae > JAIRVZ01. The sequence continues at coordinate 30,216 of JAIRVZ010000100.1, read as the reverse complement.
AGTTACGCCGGCGTATGAATTTTGTTCTTGCAGCAGGGTTGGGATGTGCATTCGGCTGGCGGCTTTCAATGTCGGACCACTGGCATATCCACCTACACCTATGGCGATTTCGGGTTTGAAATCGCGAATAACTTTGCGGGCAAGCGAAAGACTTTTTTGCAGTTTAATTAAAACGCCGATATTTTTGAGCAGGTTTTTGCGATCGAGTCCGGCAACGGGCAAGCCGATTATTTTATATCCGGCAGCGGGAACACGCTCCATTTCCATGCGGTTTTCCGCACCGACGAAAAGTATTTCTACTTCGGGATATCTTGCTTTGATAGCATTAGCAATGGATATGGCGGGGAAAATATGTCCTCCTGTTCCGCCTCCGCTGATGATAACTCGTTTCATATTAAAATTCTCCTGCGTTAATATTTTCTTCCATGAAACCTTCTTCGTTTTCGATGGTTTTTATTCTTTGAACTTCCTGTTCGGCTTCCGATAAAATTTGGGCTTCGCGTTCAATTCCTTTCGGGTTTTCAAAGCGACTGACACTCAGAATAATACCGATGTAGGCACAAGTGATTATGGTCGATGTTCCTCCGCGGCTGATAAGCGGAAGAGGTTGACCCGTAACCGGAATGAGATTAACTGCCACCAGCATATTGGCTAAAGCCTGTGTAACAATCAGTAAGGCAGAGCCTAAGACCAAGTATTTCGGGAACAATTTTTCACATCTTTCTGCGATAATTCCCGATCGGATAAACAGTATTACATATAGAAAGAGTACGGCAAACCCTCCGATTAATCCCATTTCTTCGATAATAATGGCATAAATAAAATCGGAATACGCCTGAGGTAAATAATCTCTTTCCTGACTCTTTCCCGGCATCACACCGAAAATTCCTCCTCGAGAAACGGCAATTTTAGCGTGCGAAACCTGATAATTATCGTCTGTGATTTCGAATTTGGCGCTTTTATCTTCGGTATCTTTCTGAAAATGTTCATTGATGCGATTTTTCCATGTTGTTGCTCTTGGCATTTTTTCTAAAAAATTATTAGGTGCTAGTTTCAAGAAAGCAATAAAAATAATTCCCATGACTGCACATGCCAACAGTAGTTTCAATAATTTTATGACAGGAATTTGACCTATGAACATCATCAAGAAAACAATTGCAAAAAGCATTATGGCTGTCGAAAAGTTATCAATGAAAATAATACTACAGGTAACGATGGTTGTAATTAATATCCATTTGAAACTTTTATCATCTTTACTGTTCCTTCTTTTGCTTAGAATAAATGCAGTGGTTCCTATCAATGAAATTTTGGCAATTTCCGAAGGCTGAATCGTAATTCCTGCAATGGAAAGCCATCTTTCTGCTCCATTAACGGATGTTCCCCAAAATTTTGTTACAATTAACAAAAGAATAGAAAGAGGGAGTAAGAGAATTAACAAAGAAAAATATTTCGGTTTGATGCTGTGACAGAGTAAAACGAGGCCAAGTCCGGCCAACAGGAAAAAGGAGTGGCGCATGATTGGGTCCCAATAATTGTGACGGTAGGCTAAAGTACTCGTAGCACTGAATACTTCGACTATTGAAATCAGACAAAGAAACATGAAAATCATCCATATAACTCTATCTCCTCTGAACACCTTACTTAGAAAATCCATGATAATAATGTTTAATGATTAATGTTTAATGATTAATGATTCGCTATTTTAATCATTAATCATTAAACATTAATCATTGATTATAACCTTCTGACATAATATTTAAATTGTTCTCCTCTGTCTTCGTAGTTTTTGAATAAATCGAAACTGGCGCAACAGGGAGAGAGCAAAACGGTATCGCCTTTTTTGGCAATTTTATATGCTTGTTTAACAGCGTCTTCCATTGAGTTTGTATCAATGATATGAGCAACTTTCCCATCGAAGAACTGATGTAATTTGCTGTTGTCTACTCCCATGAAAATAAGCGTATGACATTTTTCTTTCACTAAATTTTCGATTTCGGAATAATCGTTTCCTTTGTCGGTTCCTCCGAGAATCAGTACGACCGGGGTTGTCATGCTTTGCAGAGCATACCAGCAGGAATTGACATTGGTGGCTTTCGAATCGTTGATATATTGTACGCCTCGTACTCGTGCGACTTTTTCCAACCGGTGTTCCACTCCTTTGAAATCGCTTAAAGACTTACGGATATCTTCGTTTTTAATATCCATCAATTTGGCGGCAATCCCTGAGGCAAGGGAGTTATATAAATTGTGCGTTCCGGTCAGAGCTAACAGTTCTTCTTCCATGGTAAAATTTCCTTTTGGAGTTTCTATAATGATTTGTTTATTTTCGGTATATGCTTTTACGTTTGCTTTTTTCTCTTCTGCAAACGGAAAAAGCTGCATTTGCGGATTTCGTTTAGCAACTTCTTGCGAAACAATCGGGTCGTCGTTCCAATAAATAAAAGCATCGCTTGCTGTTTGATTTTGCAGTATTCTCATTTTCGAATCGACATAATTTTGCATCTGATAGTCGTATCTATCCAAATGGTCGGGGGTGATATTTAACAAAATGCTTATATCAGCTCTGAAATCGTACATATTATCTAATTGAAAACTGCTTAATTCGATAACGTAATAGTCAAAATTATTTTCCGCCACTTGCAAAGCAAAACTATCTCCCACGTTTCCTGCTAAACCGACATTTAATCCTGCGCTTTTAAGGATGTGATAGGTTAACATAGTGGTCGTGGTTTTTCCGTTACTTCCTGTTATGCAAATTGTTTTAGCATTGGTATACCTTCCGGCAAATTCTATTTCGGAAATAATCGGTGTATTTAATGCTTTCAGTTTTTGAATGATTGGCGCTTTATCGGGAATACCGGGACTTTTGATAACTTCACCGGCATTCAGGATTAATTCTTCTGAATGTTTTCCTTCTTCCCATTCGATATGATGCTTGTTGAGCAATTCTTTGTATTTATCTTTGATAGAAGACATATCTGATACAAAGACATCAAATCCTTGCTTTTTAGCGAGAACGGCGGCTCCGGCACCACTTTCTCCTGCTCCGAGAATGACTATTTTGTCTTTTTGTATCATAATCTTTATTTTGAAATTACAGCATAATAAGCGGTAATTAGATAATTTCGGAAATATGGAATTGAGGATAACATTTTCAATTGCTCTCTCCGTTTTAGGTTGAATTTAATCTCATAATTGGGATTGATAAACCAATATGTTTGTTTCAACGTTCTGTATCCTTCTTTTTTTATAATTTTTTTGTAACGCTCAATAGAAATTCCTGTATCTACTAATTCAAACATTCCCGGAATACTTTTGGATTCACCAAAAATTTTCAATATAATCTTCAATATTGGCTTTGGCAAAATATGAAAGTACGGCAGATGCGATAACACTTTGCTTTTAAGAACTTGCTGATGACCGCCAAACGGATTTTGCCATGGGGGAAATGCGATAAAGAATAATCCGTCATCTTTCAAGAATAATTTTACATAATTCATAAATTTTTCTTGATTATGAATATGCTCCAAAACATCACGAAGCATGATAATATCAAATTTTTCAATATCGTTTCCGACATCATAAATGTCTTTGTTTATCAGTTCCAAGTTTTTTTTGAAAGGGTGGTTTGAATAAAAATTTTCGGCAAGTTGTATGCTTCTTGCATTCATATCCACACCCACAGTTATGCAACCCATATCAAGAAAAGGTTTTATATTTCCTCCTTCGCCACAACCAATTTCGAGTACTCGTATGTTGCCATTAATGGTTTTAATGTTTTCAATATACGGAATTATATGTTTTTTTGTCGTATAACTCTGCTCCTCAAAATAACGTTGTCTGTCTATATGTCTTTGTTGCATCTGTTTTTTTTCAATTTTACTTACAAATTATCTGATCTTCAAAGTTGCAATTGTTAACGCTGCCAAAATGATTCCGATTAACCAAAAACGAACTACGATTTTTGATTCGGGAACTGCTTGCAATGGCTTTTGTATGAGAGCATCTATTCCCGCATTTCCGGCTTTCTGATAATGGTGGTGCAAAGGCGTCATTTTGAAAATCCGTTTTCCCACACCGGTTTTCTTTTTGGTATATTTGAAGTAAGCAACCTGCATCACAACGGAAAGACTTTCTACGAAAAATATACCGCAAAGGATAGGTAATAATAGCTCTTTATGAATGATAATTGCAAATACGGCAATGATTCCTCCCAGCGTTAATGAACCTGTATCGCCCATAAAAACTTGTGCAGGGAAAGCATTGTACCATAAAAATCCGACTGTTGCTCCGATAAATGTGCTCGCAAAAATGGCTAATTCTTCGCTCTTGGGTATATACATAATATTGAAATAGGCGGCATATTCGATATGACTCGAAACATAAGCGAGTATGCCTAATGCGACCCCGATAATCGCAGAATTTCCGGTTGCCAATCCGTCTAATCCGTCGGTTAAATTTGCACCGTTAGATACTGCCGTAACAATGAAAATAGTGATGATTACAAAAAGGATCCACGTTGCAGCCGTGCGATATTTTTTAGGTATAAAAGAAGCCCAGTCGCGATAATCAAGATTGTTATTCTTGAAAAACGGGATAGTTGTTTTGGTAGATTTTATAGCCTGACTGTGTTTTACTTCTGTAATAGTGTTATCTTTTCGGGTTTCAACGTTTTCGCGCATCATCACATCGGGACTTAAATACAGGGTTATGCCGACAATAAATCCCAGTCCGACTTGTCCTACGATTTTGAATCTTCCGTTTAAGCCTTCTTTGTTTTTCTTGAAAACTTTGATGTAATCGTCTAAAAAGCCGATAAGTCCCAACCAAACAGTGGTTATCAACATCAAAATGATATAAATATTATCAAGCTTAGCGAATAACAAAACAGGAATCAAGATGGATATGATGATGATGATTCCTCCCATGGTTGGAGTTCCTTTTTTGCTCATTTGGCCTTCCAATCCGAGGTCGCGTACAGTTTCTCCGATTTGAAGTAACTGCAATTTGTTGATGATTTTTCGTCCGATAAGGGTTGAAATAAACAAAGAAAAAATCAACGCCATCGACGAGCGGAACGAGATGTAGTGAAACATTCCCGCTCCGGGGAAATCGAGTTTATCGAGATAGTTAAATAAGTAGTAAAGCATATCAGATTGCTATTTTATAATTAAAATTACATTTAGGCTCTTCTTTCCATTCTTGCCCGAATAATTTACTGCCATTTTCCTTTTTATTTCTTTTGACACCATCTTCTCCCCAAGTTCCCCATTGTTTAAAGAAAAAGGCAACATTTTGTTCTTTGCATTGTTTTTGAATATTTGCTACCCATTCCGGTTTCATTGGTCTTGCACTCATCCCGCTTTCTCCACCGACAATAACCCAATGTATTCCTGTTAAATCTAATTCGCCAACATCGCCAATCAAAGGCTCAATAGATAAGAAACGAATATTTGTATCTATTTTTCTCAAAAAATCAATCCTGTGTTTTGTGTTCGCGTGTTCCACTGTTACACCCAACCATACATTTTCAGGCACATTTCTTTTCGAAAAATATTCATGTAAAATGTGTTCTCTTTTTGTCAATATTTGATAATGATGTTGAGGTGTTTTTCGTATGGTATCAAAAACCAAATCAAGGTATTCAAATGGCATTTCTTCGTGAAACAAATCACTCATGGAATTAACAAAAAATTTTGTCGGTTTTTTTACTGACATCGGTTGCGTCAATCTATCGGGTAACAATGTAAATTCAAAGCCTTTCTCATATCCCACAGTTCCCATTGCTTGTAACCGTCTTGCCATAACTTCCGCATAACAATTCTTACAACCTGCTGTTACTTTGGAACAACCTATTGAAGGATTCCAAGTCGCTTCTGTCCATTCAATTTTTGTTGTTTTCATAATATTATAATATTAGTTGAGTTTTTTATCTTGTGAATATCAGAATTATGAGTTGTGAATTCTCCAATTTGTTTTTGTTGCATCATCGTTTTTAGTATGTTTGTTGCAAATTTTGGTTGAAAGCAAGATGATAATGCATATTTATAGACATCAATATCAGTCTTTAATTCTCTATTTAAAATCTTATTTATCAGTTCTTTTTCGAAATTTTCAATTTTTAATGGTTTGGTATTGAATAAATCAGTTTCTCCTCCATAAGTTGGCTCATTATCTATATTATAATCTGCTTCGCCAACTGTTGGGTCTAATTTCCAACAAACTCGTTGAAACTTCTCTGCTCCCAAAGCGCTGTTTGAACCAAAAATTACGCCATAATAGTTTTTACCTGTTCCGGTCTTTTGTGTTTTTTCTATTGAAAAATGTCCTATGTAGTAATCTTTGTCTTTTGGAATAAGATTTCTGATGTATTGGGCAATTATTCTGTGGCTTTCTTTGAACCGTGTATCTGAAAAAGACAAACCATAATCCTCAATAAATTTTTTAAATGTTGGTTCTGTTGGAAATCTACGCAAAAAAGTCGCAGGAATAAAACACATAAAGTCCGTTTTCGGCAAAGAAATTAACTTCCCAAATAAATCATTATCCATTATGAAATTGAAAGGGTCAAGAAAGATTAATTTCATAGCATCTTTTTTCTGAACCAATCCGGGATAAATTTTATCATTGAAATATGATTTAAAATCTTCACCTTTTATAATCAGTTTTTTAGGTTCTGTATCTACAAAAATGCAATGGGTGTTTTCACATTCTTTTTTGCATTTTTCAATAAAAGCATTGGTGTTTTTTTCTAATTCTTTATGCTCTTTTTTGTCATTTAGTATGAGGTAAAGATTTTTCTGATTGGAAACAATAGATTGACAGTGTTGAGATACGCCTTTTAAAATATTAATAGCGGTGCCATACTCACCATCATCATTTAAACCTTTTCCTGCAAAAAGGTCATATATGAAAATATCAGACCAATATTTTTGATGTACAAAAACTGGCAAACTTTCGTTAAAATACGCATCAAAAAGTTCTAATTTAGTTTTTGTGCCTTTATCAAAATTTTTATGAAAATTTCTATTCACATCCTCAATTTTTAATCATTTTCAAAATTTCTTCCTTGTCATCAAAGTGATATTTAACGCCTTTGATTTCCTGGTAATCTTCGTGGCCTTTGCCGGCAATCAAGATAACATCACCGGGCTGGACTAACAGGCAAGCTGTTTTGATAGCTTCGCGACGGTCAGCGATACAAATTGCTTTTTTTCGTTCGATAATATCCAATCCTTCAACCATATCGTTGATAATATCTTGCGGTTCTTCGAAACGTGGATTGTCGGAAGTTAAAATAACTTGGTTGCTGAGTCGAACAGCTTCTTTTGCCATAATCGGACGCTTGCCTTTATCGCGGTTGCCTCCGCAGCCAACAACAGTGATTACGCGGCCGTTGCCTTCCAATACTCCGTGAATGGCATTGAGTACGTTTGTGAGTGCATCGGGAGTATGAGCATAATCGACTATAGCAGTATATCCTTGGGAAGAACGAATGGTTTGGAATCGTCCGGAAACCGAAGTTAATGTGCTTAGTATCAGCAATACATCTTCCGGATTTTTTCCCAACAGAACAGAAGTTCCATACACAGCCAACAGGTTGTAGGCATTGAATTTTCCTACGAATTGTGTATTTACTTCTTTGTCGTTAATCAACATCAAAGTGCCGTCGAAATGTGATTCGAGGATTTTCCCTTTGAAATCGGCTAAAGTCAGGAGGGAATATGTATATTTTACTGCCTTTGTATTTTGCAACATAAACATGCCGTTTTTGTCATCGGCATTAGTTAAGGCAAAAGCATCGGCAGACAGTTCGTCGAAAAATCCTTTTTTAGCATCACGATAAATCTCAAAAGTTTTGTGATAATCTAAATGGTCGCGAGTTAAGTTCGTAAAGATGCCTCCTTTGAAATGCAATCCGGCTATGCGTTTTTGCGCTACGGCATGCGAGCTGACTTCCATGAATGCGCATTCGCATCCAGCCTCGACCATTTTTGCTAACAAATTGTTCAATTCGATTGGGTCGGGAGTGGTATGTGTGGCAGCGATTTCGTCATCATTGATGTAGTTACAAACTGTTGAAATCAATCCGGCTTTATGTCCGAATTTCCTGAAAACATGGTAGAGCAGGGTAGCGATGGTCGTTTTTCCGTTTGTTCCGGTAACGCCTACCAAAATTAGTTTTTCGGAAGGATTTCCGTTCCAAGCAGCAGCTAATTTCCCCAAGGTTTCTGTCGAATCTTTGACTTTTATATAAGTGATGTTGTTATGAAGTTGGCTAATGCCGAACGTTGTTTCTTCGGGCAATGTTTCGCATATAATTGCAGATGCTCCGCTTTTGATAGCGTTTTCAATGTAATCGTGGCCGTCAGATTGCGTCCCTTTTATAGCAACAAAAATGAAACCTTTTTCGATTTTCCGGGAATCGGAATGGATTCCTGAAATTTCGATTGTATCTTCTCCCTCTAATTGGAAAGTAGATAGATTTTTTAGTAATTCGTTCAGTTTCATGTTTTTATCATTTGTTTTACTTTTCTGTTCGTCATTGCGAGGGCTTTGCCCGAAGCAAACCAGTTTACAAGTCTTTCTGGTTTGCTTCGTCGTTCCTCCTCGCAATGACGAAACGCTATTTTAGCGATATTCCAATTGTTTGTCCTTTAACAACTCTTGTTCCCGGAGTTATTGTTTGAGAAATAACAGTTCCTCTTCCTGTTAAGTTGACTTTCAGTCCGGCATTTTCCAGTAAGAAAACAGCGTCTTTGACTCCCATTCCGACAACATTTGGTACTAAGTTTTCAACGATTACTCTGTCTTTCAGGATAATTTTATCATCTTCTGTGTTTGCAACAAACCATTTCCCGTTGAGTTCGTTGTCGTTATATGAGATGTTCAATTTATCCATAACATATTTTGTTTCAGAGAATAAGCCGGATTTAATTTTCGGAAACATCGGAATAAGGCTATCTAAAGAACAATCTTCTACTTTTTGCACCATTGATTTGGAAACAATTCCTTCTGCGATGGCTTTACAAACGGCTCCCGACATAAGTCCTCCCGAAGGAGCACCGTTTCTTGGTTTCCTGATTACTACAATAAACGAATATTTGGGGCTGCTTGACGGAAAATATCCGCAAAATGAAACCTGATGCCCTCCGCCTGCATAACCGGCTCCTCCTCTTGAAATTTGAGCGGTTCCTGTTTTTCCCGAAATTTCCACAAAATTAGAATGTGCCGGTTTTCCGGTGCCATCTTTTTGATTAACAACATCATACAGCATTTCCCGGATTTGAGCCAGTGTTTTATCCGAACAAATTTTATTTCGGACGACTTTTGTTTTTTTCCGTTCGACAGTTTTTCCGTTTTGTTGGATTTCTTTTACGAAAATAGGCTTGACCATTTTTCCATCGTTGGCGATAGCGTTGAAAAATGTGAGCATGTAAATCGGTGGAATTTGCGTTTCATATCCGAATGACATCCAAGGGAGAGCGGTTGCCGACCAATTCGACCTGTCCTTTTTGGGCATCCTGATTTTAGCCCGTCCCGCTCCGGGGATTTCCAGTCCCAAATCTTCGTTTAGTCCGATGCGGTAAAGTCCTTCCACATATTTTTCAGGATTATTTTTATAGCCTTTCAGAATTATTTTTGCAACACCGATATTAGAGGAATATCTGATGGCTTTTGATGCCGTGATATTTCCATATCCGCCTCTGTTTGCGTTGTGGTCGGTCATAAGTGCAGTACCATACTGATATAATCCATTTCCGACATCGACAGGGTCATCCGGAGTAACCACTCCGTCTTCCAATGCAACCATCATGGATGCAACTTTGAACGTAGAACCCGGCTCGATTTCATCAGCCACTGCGTGATTTTTGGTTTCTGTCCAAACGCCTTCGCGAATACGTCCCATATTGGTAATGGCTTTGATCTCTCCTGTGCTGACTTCCATAATGACAGCGGTGCCCGATTCGGCATCGATTTCTTTCAGTTTGTCCAACAGTGCTTTTTCTGTAATGTCTTGAATGTCAATATCTATTGTAGATATAATATCTTTTCCCGGGATGGGGTCGACATCTATTACGCTCATGATTCTTCCATTTACTTTGCGCACAGTGCTCCTTCCGGGTTCTCCTCTCAACAAAGAATCATATTCTAATTCAAGACCGTTTTTCCCAATTTTTCCGTTTTCGGCATAATTTCCGAAGATATCACCGATAGTACGAGAGGCCAATGTGCCGAATGGTTTTGTTCGTTTCAGGAACGGTCGGGCTATCAGACCTGATTTATTTTTACTTTGACCAAGAAAAGGCATCTTTTTTATATCCTTCAATTCCAGATAATTAACTTGTCTATTGTTTTCGAATAATTTGTATTCCCGAGTTTTTTTCGGGAGTTTTTTTCCACTTTTTTTAGCCTCCTCGATTTTAGCCTCTTCTTTTACCCGCATATTCCAACCGGCCATGATATGAGAGCGGTATTGTGCCGCAGATCTTTCGGGGAACTTTTTAGCCAATTCTACCGAAAGAGGCTCAATGTATTTTTTTAGCGTATCTCCTTTTAATCCTTCTGCCCAAAAATCGATGTAAAGACGATACATGTATTCGGTAGTCGCCATTAGTTGCCCATCGTAGGAATATATATTTCCTCTTGGAGCTGCCACTCCTCTATCTGCCGGCTGCTTGATAACTTCTTTCCCGCGTTTTCTCCATTCATCTCCTTCAACCGAAGAAATATATATAGTCTTCAAAATGATAGCAATAACAATAAATCCGAAGACAATTGCTACCGAAAAATAAGAGAGACGAATCTTAGTATTTTGAGACCATTTTGCCATAAACTATCTTTCAATTACATAAGTAGGAGAATTTGAACCGGACAAATCTAATCCTTTCGATTCGATTAATGCTTCTATCTGAGATTGGCGACTGTTTGCCGTGAGTTTTGTTAGAATGACTAAATTTTCGTATTTCAAGTCTTTCAATTCTTTTTTTAAGTCTTCGATTCGGGTAATTTGTTTCAGGCACGCATAACGATTTCCGATAAAAAAGATAAAGCAGCAAGCAATCATGATGATTAATTTAGATTGTTTGATGACAAAGTCTTCTTTCAGAATATCTCCACCAAGAATGCTTAGAACAGAAATTTTTTTCTTTTTCTTCTTTTTTTGCGGCTGTTTGTAATTCGTTTCCATATTCTTTTCTGTTTTCGTTTTTCAGCGCAATTTTCATTTGTAAAACAAATAGCCGTCAAGACTATTAATAAGAATACTGTCTTTCGCAGGATAATAACTTCCGTAAAATTCGCGAATCAATACTTTATAATTTTTCCCTTTAATGACCAATTCTCGCTCATCTCGTAAACTTTCATTTGTGGCTAAATATGCCAAAGCTATTTTCCTCATTGGAAGAGAAAAAGTACGATTACCAATAGAAACTTCGACAGTGTCTTTTTTAAGAGAGTAATTTATATCATAATCATAGTCTCTTTTATAATCATAATAATCTATTCTTGCAAAAGTGGTGTAAGGCTCAATTTGCCACAATTCTTTATGACTTGTATAATAAATTCTTTCGTATTCTTCGTCAAACGTATCTCTTAATCCTAATTCCGACAAGAAGCTCCAATAGCCATCTGACACCGTATCGGCAAAAAACGGCTGAACACTTTCTTTTCCAAAATTATAGTACAAATATTCAAGTTTATCTCTTATTTTGTCTTTTTCTTCCTGTGTCATTTCGGCAACTATCGCCTTCGTTTCTTCGACTGATACTTGTTTGTTTAAAATTATACTTACTTCTTTTGTTAACGAATTTTTGGTAACATTTGCCATGCTCCAAACACTAACCGAAGTCAATAAAGCAATAACGACAGGCGAAATTAAAATCCATTTAATGTGGCGTGATTGAGAGAAGAAAAGGTAAATATAAATGCCATAAAACCAAAGATTTAACAACAGCACGTAACAGCGATTAATCGTAAGACCATAATCGCCAATTCGACGGAAAATGCCGATAGACATCAATACCAAAAGCGGCAGAATAAGTAAGCCAAACCAACGAGAGAGGAAATCGATCACCTTGTTTTCACTTTCTTCACGAACAGGATATAAAAACATGATAACCAATAATCCGCCCAATGCAAGTGCTGACACAAGCCACGAAACCCAACCGTTTGGCAATTCCCAAGTAATAATGATTTTGAACAAATAAGCGTACAGAATTACTGCATAGACTGCCAAAATAGGCGTGAGAATATATAATGCGAGTACTTTTTGTACTTTGGTGTAAAAAATTTCATCGCTGTGTTTTTCTGTTTTGTTAGGAATATTTGCCAAAAAATAAAGCGGTGCAAATAGTACAAAACAAACTACCGCCAAATTGCCATATACTTTGCCGGCAACCGATACATTAAACAAACTCTCAATAGCCAGCAACGCCAAACTCAAACCTCCAAAAAGAATTGCAGCAAAAACACAGGCTAATGCTATTTGAAAAAGCGTTTGTGTGGCAAAATTCCAAAAAGCACGGTCTTTATTCTTTTTCAAAAAAGGAATAAACAACATTGCAAGAAACGCAGTTCCGCCAATAACAAAAATTTCTATCCACTTGCCTATTTGTATATCGCTACCTTTTTCAGGCAGAAAGAAACAATACACACCCCAAAGCAACACCGTAAAAAATGTAATTCCGTAAGTTTTTAAATTGTTGAGAAAATCTTCGGCAAACAAGGTTACGGTTATACTGATGAACGCACCTACCGAGAGAAAAAACCAAAATTTATATGAAATATCGTCGAAATCGCCATTTATTGCCACAAAAAATAAAACTGCAAGTCCAATAACAAGCAAAATGCTAATCGGAAAGCGCTTTGCCAACAACGACAATTTTTCGGTCATTGAACTAACAGAAAAAAATCTGTTTGCACCATTGGTGTCTTGTTTCTTTTTCGCCACAACGGTAAAAGAAACACCTACCGCAACTACAATAAAAATAAGAATAAAGATACTAAACATCATTTTTTTGTTCTATTTCAAATTATTAAACTTCTGTTGCTCACTTGCCTATAACTCCTTTTTCTCTACAATTCTTAGTTTAGCACTTCGTGAGCGCAGATTTCTCTCAATTTCCTCTACTCTCGGCACAATAACTTTGTTGTTGATTTGCCGGAACGGAGTGAGTACATTTCCGTAAAAATCTTTTTCGACGTTTCCTTCGAAATTGCCTGTTTTGAAAAAGTTCTTCACTAAACGGTCTTCCAAAGAATGATAAGTGATGACAACCAATCTTCCTCCCGGCTTGAGCAATTGGAGTGCTTGCGAAAGCATTTCTTTCAAAGCATCCATTTCTCCGTTGATGTAGATTCTCAATGCTTGGAAGGCTTGTGCCATGTATTTTTTTTCTTTCTCCCGACCGAAAAACGGTTTTAAGATTTCTACAAAATCGTTTGTTGTTTCGATTTTCTTTTGCGTTCTGTATTTGACAACGACCGATGCGATTTGCCGGGCATTTTTCAATTCTCCATAGAAATAGAAAATATCGGCTAATTCTTCCGGAGTACAATTATTGAGGATTTCTGCGGCTGTTTTTCCTGCGCGCTTGTTCATGCGCATATCCAAAGGCGAATCGAAACGGAAAGAAAATCCGCGGGTTTCATCATCGAAATGATGCGACGAAACTCCCAAGTCTGCCAACAATCCGTCGATTTGTTCTATCCCGTGCCAAGCCATGAAATTCGACAGAAACCGGAAATTACTTCTTACGAAAGTGAATTTTTCATTTTTCGGGATATTGTTTTCAGCATCTTCGTCTTGGTCGAAACCGAAAAGTTTTCCGCCTTTCTTCAACTTTTCTAAGATGGCTTTGGAATGACCTCCTCCCCCGAAAGTTACATCCACATAGATCCCTGCGGGACAGGTGCTCAATCCTTCGATGCTTTCAGGCAGCAAAACCGGAGTGTGGTATGTTGGAGAATCGTTCATGCCATATATTTTTCAATGCCTCTCTTAAAAGAATCGGCATCCATTTTTGTTTTTTCCGAATTGTCTTTCGACCAAATTTCAATTTTATCAAACATCCCCATAAACCGGATGTCGGAAATAATTCCTGCCATTTGCAAATATCGTTTGGGAATCAATACCCGTCCGTTCGAATCAATTTCAAGCATTTCGACATCGCGGATAAATTGGCGAAAGATATTTTGTTGTTCCTCGTTCCAAATGCTGAGGCGTTCGCGCAGTTTTTCGAGTTCGTCGTTCCAAACGGTTTCAGGATACAATATCAAGCAATCCTGAAAAATATCTTTTTTCAGAATTAAACAGGTATTCCCTGATGTTTGCAGGATTTTACGAAAAGAGGCAGGGATAAAAACCCGTCCTTTTACGTCTGTTTTTGCATCGATATTTCCTAAAAATCTAACCAATTTTTTGATATTATGTTGAAATACAGCGTAAAAGTACAAAAATTCCCCACTTTTCCCCACTTTTTATAAAAAATATTTATCAATAAGTTATCAACACCCCTCTGTTGATAACTTATTTATTGAAAACAATTTACAAAAACAATCGCACATACGGGAATTATCCATACATTTGTCGAAAAGAATATACACTGAAAAAAACAGAAATCATATTAAGCATTCTTGCATTAATTATAGCCGGTAGCTTGCAAGCCCAAGAAATAGAACCGGACGAAATTTGGCGCGACATCGAAAAAACAGTAATAGATTTGGATAACGACCAAATTAACGATACCGTTTATTTCGATTACAAAGAATCAGCCATTATTTGCAAACTTTCGAGTCAAAACTTTGAACCGATAAAAAGCATACCTATTGAGATAACCAATTTTAATATGGGAGTTTCCGAAACCTCAGACGGCTTTTCTTTCGATAATCATTGGATGAGAGCAGGATATGACAATTATTTTCGCTACGAACCGGAAACAAAAAGGATTCGACTGATTTATATGAGCCAATATGCGTTTGGTAATGCTGCCAATGACGGAAGCGGCGAGGCAAGTCTTGATTTACTGACCGGCGAATATGTAGGCAATTGGAATTATTATGATTGGGAAAAAGACTCATTAGTCGCCATTCCCACCATAAAAACAATAATGTCATTTCCCGCAGTTTATTTGGAAGATTTCGGCGAAGAAACTTATTTTGAATTTGATAGCAAAGGCACAGAACCTTATTCTATTCTTAAAGCAAGAATGTTAAGGCAAAACAATTATATTCCTGTTCCCAAAGATTTTTTCAATCCCGACAGTTATCACAAAACACAGATTTGTGATTCTATATTTACTTTCAATAATTGGAATTCTCTGTATTGGAGTTATTTAATGGGGGAAAATTTATATGATGAGGCAAGGCAACTATTTATTGATGGTATCACATTTAACAAAAACGACAAAAGTCTTTTTGGTTTTTCCATCAACTGGTCAGAGCATTCGCAATGGGTAACCTATCGGCTCGATGCGGAAAATCAATTACTCTATCTTCGCCTTGGCGACAACAGATACTCGTCGTTTGACCTGCAAGAATTAGTATATAAACTTGAGTATTCGCGAATTGACCCTCTTAAACTCGAATACGACGGACAGGAAGAAGAAGCGTTGATATTACATGAATGTGTCGGCGCAACGTGGGATATGTCTGTGGAAGATATACTTAAATGCGAAACTTTTATTTTTGAAATGTTTGGCAGGTCTGAATGGTAATACAAAATTGCAATGAAAAAAAGCACGTTAGAAATACACAACAATAAATTAATGGGAAGGCTTTTAGTTATCCTTTGTTTTCTTTTATGTGCTTTTTCTGTCCATGCACAATTGATAAACAAACGGAATATGGTGATAGAAAGCCGTTGGTTTCAAGGCGATTTGAAAAAGCCGGACCCACATCTTCAATCTATTTTGCAAACCGGAACTGTTCGCGCTTATGACTTACGCTTGGGTTTCACAGATTCCGACAGTTCTTATTTTGCAATTAGCAGCCGGCATCCGACATTTGGAGTAGGTTTCTCAATGGTTGATTATAGCCGTGCCCGAATGGTTGATGAGCCTCGCAATATAGGAAATCTTTATTCTCTTTACGGTTATATCGACCGGACTTTATTTCAATTTAAGTCTATTGGGTTAAGCTATAATCTTGATTCTGGTATCGCTTATAATACAGACACTTACGATTCAATTAGCCGTCCAAACAAAATTTTTAGCAGTGTTCCGCTTATGATTTATATAGGAGCCGGATTGAATTTGAAATGCCGTTTGTCCGACCATTTTGGAATTGGAGTTTCGGCTGGAGCCAAACACTTCTCGAATGGAAGAATGGGAATCTGGAATAAAGGAATGAATATATTGGGAGGAGATGTTTCGCTACGCTATTATTATTCGCCTCCTGCGAAGAATCGTCCTCATACTGTATCATCCGATTTCGATAAACATTTTTATTGGCATTTGCTTGCCGGTGGAGGCATACAAACCTATTTGGAAGATTTGCAACTCGACGGTTTCAACGCTCGCAATAGAAGATACCCTATTTATGCCAAATATTTTATGTCGACAGATGTTTTGTATTGCTTGTCGCGTCGTTATGCTTGCGGTTTGGGAATGGACTTGTTTTATATACCATCTGTAGAAAGTTTCAGAAAAGCAGATGAATACGATCTCAAAAAAGCCAAAAAAGACGCTATCAGTGGAATTAGGTATGACCATTTTTCGGCAGGTATTGCCATCAATCAGGAGTTATATTACAGAAATCTTGCCGTAACTGCTTCCATCGGACATTATCTTTATCGTGAACTTGGAATGCGGGAAAATGAGAAACCTATATACCAGCGTTTCGGATGCCGGTATTATTTCCCGCACAAGAGTAATTTGTTTGTTGGGTTTTCCATCAAAGCCCATTCTTTCCAGAAAGCGGAATATTTTGAATTCTCCATAGGTAAATTTGGAATTTTAAAATAATTGAACAAGCGTGAACAAAAAGTAGGTTTAAAGCGTTTATATTTTAACGTTGTATAACTTTAAAGAATTTGTTTGCGGAAAAAATAAACTGTAGATTTGCATCTTGAGTTCTTTATACAACATTAATTATTAATAAACTAAATTATAAGTCATTATGGAACAAAAAAGTGTAAAAGGGACAAAAACCGAACAAAACTTATTGAAAGCTTTTGCCGGTGAATCGCAAGCAAGAAACCGGTATACTTATTTTGCCAGTGTTGCAAAAAAAGAAGGTTATGAGCAAATAGCAGGTGTATTTCTTGAAACAGCCGAACAAGAAAAAGAACACGCCAAACGCTTTTTCAAATTCTTAGAAGGCGGAATGGTTGAAATTACAGCCTCTTATCCTGCCGGAATAATCGGTACAACTCCTCAAAATTTGTTAGCTGCTGCTGAAGGTGAATACGAAGAATGGGCTATCCTTTACAAAGAATTTGGCGATATTGCACATGAAGAAGGTTTTCCTCAAATTGCAACTGCTTTCAGAATGATTGCTCACGTTGAGGCCGAACATGAAGCCCGTTACAGAAAATTGTTAGACAACATTTTAGACGGAAGCGTATTCAAAAAAGAAACAGAAATCGAATGGCAATGCCGCAATTGTGGTTATGTTCACAAAGGAAAGAGTGCTCCGGAAAATTGTCCGGCCTGTGTACATCCACAAGCGTATTTCGAACCGAAAAAAACTAACTATTAATTTAGTTGAAAGTGGAGAGTTGAAAGTGGAAAATGACTATTTTACAAAGTTATTTCCACTTTCAACTCTCCACTTTCAACTTTCAACTAACATGAAAATTACTGAATTATACAAAATCTACAAGCAAAATCCGGTTATCACAACCGATACACGAAAATGTGTCCCTTATTCGATGTTTTTTGCGTTGAAAGGTGAGAATTTTGATGGGAATGATTATATCGAACAAGCGTTGGAACAAGGTTGTGCGTATGTTGTGGGCGACAATCCCGAACTTCCGAAAAATAATCATCATATAATTCCGGTAAAAAATGTCCTGCACACTTTGCA
Source organism: Dysgonamonadaceae bacterium (assembly GCA_031253625.1). Taxonomy (GTDB): domain Bacteria; phylum Bacteroidota; class Bacteroidia; order Bacteroidales; family Azobacteroidaceae; genus JAIRVZ01. The sequence continues at coordinate 12,189 of JAIRVZ010000100.1, read as the reverse complement.
GGAATTGGCTCGTTTTCACCGTAGAACCTTACAAATTCCGGTTATTGGGATTACGGGAACGAATGGAAAAACGACAACAAAAGAACTTATTGCCGCAGTGTTGTCTTCCAAGTATAATGTTTTATACACTCAGGGAAATCTGAACAATCACATAGGTGTTCCGCTAACGCTGCTTTCAATGACAGAGAAACATGATATTGCTGTTATTGAAATGGGAGCCAACCATCTCGGAGAAATTGCAGAATTAGCAGCTATTGCCGAGCCTAATTATGGATTGATAACCAATGTCGGAAAAGCGCATTTGGAAGGATTCGGGTCTTTCGAAAACGTTATCAAAACAAAATCCGAATTGTACCATTTTTTAGGAAAAACCGGAGGAAAAATCTTTATCAATCAAGATAATCCTTATTTGAACGCTGTTCCCGTCGATGCGGAAAAAACTTATTATGGCACCCAACCCGGAATTTTTATCAGGGGAGAAATTGTTGAAAGTGATTCACCATTCTTGACCTTGAAATGGTTTATTGATCAGCAAGGTTATGAGGTAAAAACGCAATTGATAGGGAATTACAATTTTGAAAATGTTTTGGCAGCTGCTGCCATCGGAACTTATTTTAAGGTTGAACCCGATAAAATTTGCGAAGCACTAACCAATTATTCTCCGCAAAACAATCGTTCGCAATTATTGGAAACTTCAAAAAACCATTTGATTGTAGATGCTTACAATGCCAATCCAACCAGTATGCTTGCCTCTTTAGAAAATTTTTCCAAGATGCGCTTTTCGCATAAAGCAGTTATCCTTGGAGATATGAAAGAATTGGGAAAAGATAGTGTTTCGGAGCATCAAAAAATTCTTGATTTTATTGATAAAGCCCAATTTGAAAAAGTTTTCCTTTGCGGAGAAATTTTTTCCGATTTATCGAAAAATAAATATCCCTCATTCCCTCATGTTGAACAATTGGTTGAAGATTTGAAAAACGAAAATTTGAAAGAGTATTATATTTTGATAAAAGGGTCAAGAGGAATTAAATTGGAAAAAGTCATAGATTACCTATGACTTTTTACTGTTTCTTTAAACCTCATCCTACCTCATGTTTTTCAAAAAGCTTTGAATCCCATGATTTCACGTACTGCATTCAGTGTTTTCGATGCGCTTTCCCTTGCTTTTTCCGCACCTAATTTGGCGACTTTATGCAAATAATCATTGTCATTTTCTATGGCTAAAATGCGTTCACGAATCGGACTCGTTACAGCGATAATATCTTCAGCCAATTGTTTTTTCAAATCTCCGTAACGGATTTCGCAAGTATTCCATTTTTCTTCGAAATAACCTACAACTTCAGGAGTAGAAACAACACGAAGAATGGTAAATAAATTTTCAATACATTCGGGTTTTTCCTGATTGTGTTCTGTAGGACCTTGATCGGTTAAGGCCCTCTTAACTTTTTTCTCGATTGTTTTCGGGTCGTCTTTCAGATAAATGCAATTCCCTTCTGACTTTCCCATTTTTCCACTTCCGTCTAATCCGGGAATTTTAATCAAATTTGTGCCAAAATTGAATGCCTGAGGTTCAGGGAAAAATTCCACTCCATAGAAATTATTGAAACGACGTCCAAATTTTCGGGTCAATTCGATATGTTGTTCCTGATCTTTTCCTACCGGAACGAAATCGGCTCTATGTATCAAAATATCAGCAGCTTGCAACACGGGATAAGTCAATAATCCTGCATTGACATTTTCGGGCTGTTTGCGTGCTTTTTCCTTAAAAGACGGCGTTTTCGCCAATTCTCCCATATATGCGTGCATATTCAACAGCAGGTAAAGTTCCGAAATTTCAGGAATATCACTTTGAACATATAGGGTTGATTTTTCAGGATCCAAACCTGCCGCAAGATATTCGGTCAGCACATTTTTTACATTTTCATGTAACATTTTCGGATCGGGATGTGTGGTGAGGGAATGATAGTCGGCAACAAAAAAATAACAATTATATTGATCCTGCATTTTTATAAAATTGCGAAGGGCACCATAATAATTTCCCAAATGTAAATTTCCTGTAGAGCGAATACCGCTTAAAACTGTTTGCATATTTTTTCAAGGAGTTATAATTTTCAGATGCAAAGGTAGGATTTTTTTACGATCTTTTCAATCAACTAAAAATCACTACATTTAGTGATTGACTTTTTCGTTGTTTTCCCGTTCCTTTGCACCGATTTTTATTTTATAAAACGGAAGACAATGAAAAAAGTTTTATCTCTTATTATTTTATCCCTTTTGATGGGACAACAGTTGTTATTTGCCAATGTAGAAAACGAGTCGGAAAGTGTTTCAGACACACTAAAATCATACGCTCTAAAAGAAGTTGTGGTTTCCTCTTCATCTAAAGAAACCAATAATTTAAGGGCTTTACCGGCCTCGGTTTCAATATTGACTCCCTCTCAAATTGAGGGTTTGAAAGTGAATACGATTAAAGATTTGAGCATGATTGTGCCTAATTTCTTTATTCCCGATTATGGTTCCAAACTTTCTACACCTGTGTATATCAGAGGTATTGGCGAACGTGCAGCCGGTCAAACAATAGGCTTGTATGTCGATGATATGCCTTACATGGATAAAACGACTTTTGATTTCAACCTTACCGATATTCAACGAATCGAAGTCCTTCGTGGGCCACAGGGAACATTATACGGAAGAAATGCTATGGGTGGGATTGTGAACATTTACACACGTTCTCCTTTGGATTATGCTCATCGAACAAACGTGATGCTTTCCGGTGGAAACTACGGATTAAAGCAAGCTAAATTAACCGAATCTTATCGAGTTAATGAAAAAGTAGGGATGTCTGTTTCAGGATATTATGACGAAAACGATGGTTTTTTTACCAATCAATACACCGGCAAAAAGGCTGATGATTTGAAAGCTGCCGGAGGCCGTTTCCGCTTGGATTGGAAAGCTTCAAACAAATTGAAATTCCAATGGGTTGCTAATTATGATTATTCCGATCAAGGTGCTTTTCCTTATGGCGAATACAAAGACGGAAACATTGCCGACCCGAATTATAACTCCGAAGGACGCTATTTCAGAGAAGTCGTCGGAACTGGATTGAATGTTTCATACGAAACCGAACATTTCTTATTAACTTCTTCGACCGGCTATCAGCATTTCAATGATGATATGAAAATGGATACGGATTATTCACCGGATAGTCTCTTTTGGCTCAATCAAAAGCAACGGCAACATTCTTTTTCAGAGGAAATTAATATCAAATCGAACAACAATAATAATTACCAGTGGTCGTTTGGAATAATGGGATTCGCCAGTGATTTACGCACCGATGTGCTAACCGCTATAGGACAGCAGGCTCTACAATCTATTTTTGAGAGTGTTATTCCTCCTCCAATGATTGTATTGGCTACTGATAAAGAAACGCCGATTCCGGGAGTATTCAAAACACCAACTTACGGAGGTGCTGTTTTTCACCAATCGACTTATAACAATCTCTTTGTAGAAGGGTTATCGCTTACGGCCGGAATTCGTTTGGATTATGAAAAAACGAAATTAGATTATAATACGTCTGCAACAATGAATTTGGATATTATTCCGCCTCGCGGGCCGATTGTTTCAGCTCCAATTTCCACAAACCCAATTGGTTCAGGTTCTACATCGTTTACCGAATGGTTACCAAAAATTGCTTTGAAATATGAAATCGACCCTCAACGATATGTCTATGCGTCAGTTGCAAAAGGTTACAAAGTCGGAGGATACAATGTTCAAGTGTTTGCCGACATTGTGCGCAATATCGTTATGGAAAAAGGTATGCAACTAAGAAACCCATCCAATGAGCCTTTAGAAATGGAAACACAAGAGGCAATTTTGGCGGAAACATCATATAAGCCAGAACTTAGTTGGAATTACGAATTGGGATTCAAAGGCGAGTTAATCAAAGATTTTCTCTATGCAGAATTAGCCGGATTTTATATTGATGTAAGAGATGTTCAATTAACTCAAATGGCAACAATGGGACGTATTGTCAATAATGCTGCCGGTGCCGAAAGTTTCGGAGGAGAAGTTTCATTGACCGCATACTTATCAGAAAATTTCAGCTTAACAGCCAATTATGGCTATACTCATGCGACTTTCAAAAACGATACACTTTATAATGGAAATTTTGTGCCGTTCGCTCCTCAAAATACGCTTTCATTGACCGCTGCTTATAATAAAAACTTCAACAAAAAGTGGATTGACAGCTTTAACCTACAAGTTTGGTACAATGCAGCCGGGCGTATTTATTGGACAGAGGCCAACGATGTTTACCAAGATTTTTATGGCGTTCTCAATGCCAGGGTATCTTTATCAAAAGGTAATTTTGGTTTGGCTTTTTGGATGAAAAACATCTTGAATGAAAAATATGCCACCTTTCATTTCGAGTCAATGGGCAATAAATTGGCTCAAAGAGGTAAACCTATGCAATTGGGTATAGATTTAAGCTTTCGCTTTTGAGTCAGCGAGAAACCTAAAGATTTTTTAGCAACCCTTTTAACCCGATTCTTTTAACACCTGATTCTTTGAAAATATCGTTAAAAGTATCCTCATTCATTTGCAAGATTTGCTCCTTATCTAAATTCAAAAAAGCATCAGAAGGCTTGAACTCCTCAACCATAGTTGCTTTAGCTTGTTGGTTGTGAGGACATGCCTTGTTGCAAATATCGCAGCCGTATATTTGATTGTTGGACAATGGTTTTCCCAACATACTTTTATTTTCGATAGAAAGATAAGAGATACAGCGAGTTGCATTTAATAATCCGGGAGCGACAAGTGCTTGTGTCGGACAGGCATCCACACATTTGCGACAGTTTCCGCATCTGTTTTCTTGGGGAGTATCGTAATCTAATTCGCGATTTAATACAATTGCTCCTAAAGAGAAAAACGAACCTTTTCCGGGAATAATGAGTTGAGTGTTTTTGCCAATCCAACCCAATCCGGCTTTTTGTGCATGATATTTTTCCAAAAGAGGAGCAGTATCGCAAAAAATTCTACCGTCAACAGGAAATAGTTCTTGAATATAGTTGTAGAGTTGTTGTAATTTCTCTTTTACAACCAAATGATAATCTTTGCCGTAAGCATGGTAAGCAAATTGCGGAGCATCAGGATGCTGTTTCTTTTCGGGAAAATAGTTAAGGGCAACAACGATAACAGATTTAGCGTTTTCAATCAACAAAGATGAATCGGAACGCACTTCTACATTTCTGTTCATGTAAGACATTTCTCCGTAATATCCCTTATCGAGCCATTGGTGTAAGTATTCGGCATGTTCATTGGTGAATTCTGCTTTGCAAATACCACAGGCTTCGAATCCTAACTGTAATGCTTTTTGTTTAATTAGAGAGGAGAACATGTTTTATTTTTGCGATAAAGGTAGAAAAAATAGTAATAACCATTAGTAATGATGATTGTATTATCCGTAATTATTCTCTATCTTTGTTCTGTAATCTAGAAAATAATTAAGCGTGACGACCATACTAATTAACGACATCAAAGACCATCCGCCTGTTGTACGGACAGTAGACGAATTCGACAATATGCCATTACCTCTGTCCGAAGAAGAATTTGTTACGCTCGAAGAGTTCAAAGTTCACATGGAAGAACTTGCATACAAGCGGCTTGGCCTCAACTTAACATTGTAAAATTGTTTTTAAATGCTGTATTGCGTAAAATTGTCAAAAAAAGCCAAACTTGACATAGGAAAAGTGTATGATTACATTGAGCAGATGTTGTTTGCCCCTCTTGCCGCTGAAAATTTCCTGCGTGGTATTTATGCTTGTATAACTGATCTCGAAATCTATGCTACTGTTTATGCTATATCCACTTATCAAGATGTACTTCGCTATGGGATGAATGCGCGAACTGTTGGCTACAAGGGTTTTACGGTTATATACACAATTCATGGTCGTTACGTCCTAATTCATCGTATTATACACGGCTCACTAATAAGAAAATAATTTCAATTTTCAATTAACTTAAAAGTATATCCTTGTTCGAGCAACCATTCGATAGACTTGGGAAGTGCCTCTTTCATGCGGGGCTCTGCTTTGATAGAATCATGAAATACGATCACAGAACCATTGCGTGTATATTTCTTTACGTTCCGGAAAACCTGTTCTGCGTTTAGATACTTACTGTAATCGCGGGTTACAACATCCCACATAATGATTTTATAATCTTTTCTTAATTTGAGAACTTGCGGAAAACGCATGTGACCATGTGGCGGACGAAACAGTTCACTATCGATATAGCGGGCGGCTAAAGCGGCATTCAACACAAAATTCTTTGTCCGGCTGCTGATTCCTTGTTTATGATGGAAGGTATGATTTCCGACAAGATGCCCTCGATCGAGTACCTGTTGATAAGTCTCGGGATATTTCCTGACGTTATCCCCAACACAAAAAAACGTAGCTTTGATATTGTATTTATCCAGCAAATCTAACACCCAAGGTGTGATTTCGGGCACAGGTCCATCATCAAATGTGAGATACACACATTTATCCGATTGGTTGATTCTCCAAATCGCACCCGGAAATAACATCCGATAGATTACAGGTGGCCTCTCTATAAACATACAAGTTATCTATTTTCCGGAGAGGCTTGTCTTTGGCCTTGATTATATTCCATAATTTTCATGTATTGTGAATAATACATACTAAATTCTTCCAAATATTTCTCTGCCAACGTCGGATCGATTTGATGAAGTGCCGACAGAACTTCGCGCATAACATATAAATCTTGTTCGATAAACGCAAAAACACTCTTGAAATGATTTGGACTCAATCTGAAATACCAATTCAAATTTCTCATCGAATGTGCTGCAATTTCATCGTAAATAGCAAGTGCTTTCTCGTTTTGATTGAGCCTCATATATCCCGAAGCCAAGCTTAACGCCGAATAATCATATCTAACCGTTATATGAGGAAGTACTTCTGCGCTATAATCCAATACTTGCTCGGCTTGTTCATTTTTACCCTCGTTGATTAATGCATCGGAAAGTGTACCGAACAATGACCGGAATGTCTTGCACATTCTCATCGCATTTTCGTCTATGTAAATCTTCGGATCGGCAACATTTCCCCAACGGTATTTGTTCATTATGTTATCGAACATTTCTTCGGTACCAACCGTATTGTCCACTTCTTTTGCATTATATGGCATAATGCGATAAGCAATACCATCCTGACGGAAATGATCTTTCATATTCAAATATTGATCGGAACCTACGGTAACTGCATAATAAATAGGACGTTCCCAATCTGTGTTGTTTCTCAACATCTCCAAGATCATCATTTCGTGCTTGGCGATATATCTTTTGTTTCCTAAGTTGATTAAAAATTCTTCGGGAATCCAACCGGCATTTTTCTCTTTTACAAGTCCCGACCGGATAACAGCCTCAGCGTCGATCGGTATGGAAAGTCTTTTCGATGGGATAATATCCACTTGTTCCTTGAACCCGGCCATTCTGCTTAATCGGTCATCTCCCGACCTGATTAGATCAAGTATTTGACCTACATCGACAGGTTTGTCCATCATTTCATATATATAAGCTACGTCCCGACGACCTTGTAGATATTCTGCGCGTGTCCAGCTGATGGGTAATGGCTCTGATTCGTAGGCCTGACGTTTCATTTGATCAATGTACCAGTCGGTTTGCAGATAACTTAAATTACAAACCCGTACATCTGTCCGGAATCCTTCTACTTCTTGCCCATACCAAAGCGGAAAAGTATCGTTATCTCCATTGGTAAATATAATTGCATTCGGTGCGCAAGTTACCAAATAATTGTAACCGAAATCGCGGGCAACAAACCGGCGAGAACGATCATGATCATCCCAGTTTTCGGCAGCCATTCTCACAGGAATAAACGTACAAAGAGCAGTGGCAAGAACGCCTGCAGCTACAGGATTCATTTTTGCATAGCGAGTCAGTAATTTTGAAATACCTGCTACGCCCAATCCTATCCAAATAGAAAATGCATAGAACGAACCGGCATAAGCATAATCTCGTTCACGCACCTGAAGTGGAGTTTGATTCAGATAAAGCACGATGGCTAATCCGGTCATAAAGAAAAGGAAAAATACAACCCAAAAGCCTTGAATTCCTTTGTTTCCACAGAATAATGACTGATACAGCAATCCGATAATTCCCAGCAACAAAGGCAGCATAAAATAAGTATTATGTCCCTTATTTTTGGCAATATCATCGGGTAAATCATCTTGCGGCCCGACCATGAGTTCATCTATGAATTTAATACCGGTAATCCAGTTGCCGTTAGAAACTTCACCTTGACCTTGTATATCATTTTGTCGCCCGGAAAAATTCCACATGAAATATCTCCAATACATGAAATTCACCTGATAATTGAAGAAAAAGCGGAGATTTTCGGCAAATGTGGGTTTTTTAACGGTATAAGTTTCTCCGGAATCATTTGGCCGTTTCGGGTCAATACAATTCCTAAAATCAACACGTTTTCCTTCAATATTGCCCCATTCTTTATATGCTTGAATATGGCGCGGATCCTTACTATACATACGCGGGAAAATCATATTCAACTCATCGACATTGACGTATTTCGTTTTCCTCATGGAAACAAAATAACGATCTCTGTCTGTATCTTTTTCCTTGATGATTCGCGTCCATACAGGACCTCCATCTTTGGTTACCGGTGCACACATATTTCCTTCAGCCTCACGTTTTACTTCCGAAACATAAGTTTCGCCATACAACAAAGGCGTATCACCGTATTGTTCACGGCTGAGATAACCTCCCAATGTAAAAATGTCTTCGGGAGAATTTTGATCCATCGGAGGATTGGCTGATGAACGAATCATAATCAGTGCGTAAGAAGAATATCCGATGGTCATGACAAACAAACTGACAAGAATCGTATTCAATACCATAGGATTGGTCTTTTTCCAAAACATGAATCCTATCAATGCTACAATCAAAATGATACCCAAAACATAACCGGAACCAATAAAAGGAATACCCAATAAAACAACGGTCAGAATAAAGGATATTTTTACCCGCAATTCGTTGGGTGCCGGCTGCATGGTTTCCCGAATACTCCACACCAAAAGGCTAAAAATAAGGATAACATAAAAGATAACACCACTGTTGTAAGGCATTCCGAATACATTCACGAATAACAATTCGAACCAGCCGCAGACTTCAACCAACCCTTGAACCAACCCGAAAAGAATCGCTGCAACAAGACCGAATGAAATTAACAAGGCAATCAAAGACCCCTTCAAATTGGGATTCGGATATTTTTTGTAATAATAAACCAAAACGATAGCAGGAATGCAAAGCAAATTCAACAAGTGAACAGCAATGGATAAGCCTATCATATAAGCAATCAAAATCAGCCAGCGGTTGGAATGAGGTTCATCAGCTACATTTTCCCATTTGAGGATTAACCAAAAAACCAATGCAGTCATTAACGATGAGTAAGCGTAAACTTCCGCCTCAACAGCAGAAAACCAAAATGTATCTGAGAAAGTGTAAGCTAAAGCACCGATAAGTCCCGAACCCATAATAATTATCATCTGTCCTAAATTAATACCTTCTCCTTTGTGATTTCCTTCGGGAGCAACAATTTTTCGAGCTAAATGAGTAATTGTCCAAAAAAGGAAAAGTATTGTTAGTGCACTGAAAAGTGCCGACATGGTATTAATCATAATCGCAACCTGACTCGTGTCGGAAGCCAATCGGCTAAACAAATTGGCAGTCAACATGAAAATAGGGTTCCCGGGAGGGTGACCAACTTGAAGCTTGTAAGCTGAAGCAATAAATTCCGGACAATCCCAAAAACTTGTTGTCGGCTCCATTGTCATCAGATAAGTGATTGCTGCAACGACAAATGTAGACCAACCTACTAGATTATTTACCAATTTATAATTTTTCATCTTTCTCTTAATTTTTAATAAAGTGCCGCAAAGATAGTAAACATAGATGAAAAATTCGTACTTTTGTATCAATTAGTTGATTATATAAAAATTATATACAAATGAAACACAACAAATTTGTCAAAGCAGCCATTTTATTTAGTGCAATTATTCTATTGCAAAATTTTGCGCATGCACAAACAAGAACAGCATCCGTTAAGATTAACGACCAGGTTACTTACCAAAAAATAACCGGATTTGGTGGTTTTGTAAACAGTCCGCAGTTTGGATATAATCACATGACAACTGCTGAAATCAGAAAAATTTGGGGTGAAAACAGCGAACTGAAATATAATATCATGCGTCTTTATATTCCAATCGGTTCAACTACAAATCCCGAAAGCAGTTGGCAGCAAGTCATTTCGACAGCTAAATTGGGCAAAGAACTTGGGTTGATTGTTTTTGCAAGTCCCTGGTCAATGCCTCCTGCATGGAAAACAAACAACAATATACAAAATGGTTCTCTGAAAAAAGAACATTACGGAGATTATGCCGAATATCTGAACAAGTTTGTAGTTTTTCTACGAAAAAATGGTGTTGAACTTGATGCCATTTCTATTCAGAATGAGCCGGATTGGGATGTGGGATATGCCGGTTGTCGCTGGACACCTGCGGAGATGGTTGAATTTTTGAAAGAACATCGTTCTAAAATTAGTTGTAAAGTCATGGCTCCCGAAACTGTACCATTTTCAAGTGATAGTTATGTGAATGCTTTGAATGCCGACGATGTTTTTGACTTATTTGACGTTTATGCCGGACATCAATACGGAAATAATCACAATCCCGGCACTGCTCACAAAAAACTCGCAGCAAAAGGCAAAGAAATTTGGCAATCGGAATACCTGATTAATTGGGTTCCTGATGGTACACCCGCAAATGATACAAAATATAACTTCAGCTGGTCGAGAGATGCTTTTGATTTTACCAAAGCAATAAATGATTGTATGTTAGCAGATGTAAATGCATGGGTACATTATGCCGCCAAGCGTTACTACGGAATGTTGGGCGACAACACTCGCGGAACCAAAACCGGCGAAATAACCAAACGTGGTTATATACTTGCTCATTATGCGAAATATACTACCGGCAGCACTCGTATCGAGCATGTTTTTGGCGGTCAATTCAGCACGTTAAGTGGTTCAGCATATCTATCCGAAACTGGAGATAAAGTTATAATGATGGTAATTAATAATTCAGCGACTTATGACTATTCGTTAACTGTTAATTTGCCATTTCTTGCTTCGTCTGGAATATGCGTTACAACCACAGAGGCTGCGGATATGAACATGAAAGAAACCGTTATCGATATGGAAGAAACTTCCAGTCCGAAAGTTAACATTGGAGTTTCGAGCGTTACAACGCTTGTGTTTACAAAAAGTGGAGCGAACGCTATCGGAGAAATTAAAAATATGCCTACCGTATTGTCGGAAGAATATTATACAATAATGGGTCAAAAAGTATCTCCCGAAAAAAACAATCTAAAAGGAATCTACGTCGTAAAAAGTCTTATGTCGGACGGCAGTGTAAGTTCAAGAAAAATATTGATTCCATAGTAAGAAGATGCTTAGTAAATTCCTGAAGTTCTTTAAGGACAATTCGCTTTTTATCTGTATGATTACAGGTATTGTTTTTCACAACTTCATTGCCAAAGTGTCTTTTATGACACCGTATCTTCTTTTTGCCATACTGTTGATTACTTATTGCAAGGTATCACTCCGAAATCTCCGGCCTACGCCTCTTCATTTATGGATGGGTTGTGTACAGTTTGTCGGATGTTTATTGGTCTATTTTCTCCTTAAGCCTTTCAATCCGGATTTAGGTGAAGGCACTATGATTTGCGTATTGGCTCCGGCAGCAGCGGCTTCAGCTGTTATTGCCGGCCTTTTAGGGGGAAATGTTGCAAGCATGGCCGCATATTGTATACTTAGTACCCTTTCGGTTGCTTTTTTGGCTCCGAGTATTTTTTCAGCTATCGGTGCGCATGGTCTGGGCGAAGATTTGAGTTTTATTCATTCGTTCTTAACCATTTGTGCCAAGGTGTTTCCTTTGTTAGTGGGTCCTCTTATTTTAGCGCTTATCCTGAAAAAAGTCGCTCCTCGAGTACATCGCCAGCTGTACAATAAACAAATGTATTCCTTTTGGCTTTGGGCAATAGCCTTAACTATTGTAATGGCAAATACTACTTCAAAGATATTG
>JAIRVZ010000072.1 GCA_031253625.1 Dysgonamonadaceae bacterium | reverse complement strand
GTAGATAAAGGAGAAGAACCTGTAAAGGCAGCTATGCAAGCCGCTAAGTTGCGTTTTCGTCCGATATTAATGACTTCATTGGCTTTCGTGTTGGGAATGTTACCGATGGTGTTGGCAACAGGCCCCGGTTCGGCGAGCCGGCATTCTATTGGAACAGGTGTATTTTTCGGAATGATTGCCGCCATCACATTGGGAATTTTCTTAGTGCCATTCTTTTTCGTGATGGTTTATAAAGTGAAAAATAAATTTCATATTCCCGAATTGAAATTTCCTGATTTTCTCAAAGTGAAAAAGTTTTTTAAAAAAGAAATCATCGATGCTTAAATTTAAATACATATTTATACTTGCGATTTTGTTCTCCGCCTGTAAGGTAGGACATCAATATCGTCAACCCAAAATGAATATCCCGCTCACATTCGATTTGGCAGAGATGCCCGAAGGCGATGCTGCGGATTTGGGTTGGAGTACACTCTACACCGATGTAGTATTGCAAGAATTGATAACAAGAGCCTTGACACACAACAAAGATATGCTTGTTGCCGTTGCCCGTATCAAAGAAATGGAAGCCACCAAGCGAATCAGCTTTGCCAATATCTTTCCTGCAATAAGCGGAACAGCCTCAGGACAAAGAGAAGCTTTGAACTACGGAGGAGACAACGAAAAGATAACGCCCAAACTTAAGGCGAATCTTGGCGTAGCATGGGAAATCGACATTTGGGGCAAACTTCGTTGGGCAAACGAAGCTGCTGTGGCATCTTATCTGCAATCGGTGGAGGTTCAAAGGGCTTTACAACTGACAATTGTAGCACAGGTAGCACAAACATATTTTGAACTGAAAGCGCTTGACCGTGAATTCGAAATAGTGAAACAAACGCTTGAGGCTCGCCGGGAAGGAGTGCACTTTGCCAAATTGCGATACGAGGGCGGACTGACTTCTGAAATTCCCTATAGTCAAAGCCTTGTGGAATTAGCCCGCACAGAAACACTTATTCCTGCATTGGAAAACGCAATTAAACTGAAAGAAAACGATCTTTTTGTACTTGTCGGAGAATTTCCTGTCGGAACAATTCCCAGGGGAGAAGATATCAACCATCAGCAAATTCCACAAAATCTACCTGTAGGCCTGCCGTCAACCTTACTGAAACGTCGTCCCGATATGGTGCAAGCCGAACAGCAGCTTATTCAAGCAAATGCTCAAGTGGGTGTAGCGCTTACCGGAATGTTTCCATCGTTAACTTTAACAGGATTATTGGGTTATGAAAACGGTGAGTTGACCGATTTTCTCCAAAGTCCCGCCTCATTTATTTCGGGTGCACTCGTTACACCAATATTCGCTATGGGGCAAAACAGAGCAAAACACAAAGCTGCTAAAGCTGCATACGAACAGGTGCTGTATGGATATGAAAAGGCTGTGCTTGGAGCATTCACAGAAGTAAATAACTCAATAAACACGTTTAATAAGATGCGCGATGTATATCGTTCGCAGGAAGCACGCTACAATTCGGCCAAATCATATCACGAACTCGCCACACTACAATACGTTAACGGAATAGTAAGATACATTGACGTCTTAGATGCTCAACGTCAGTTATTTGATGCCGAAATTGCACTAAACACCGCTGCGCTGAATGAACTGATTTCTGTTGTGACTTTATATAAAGTGCTTGGAGGGGGATTGGTTTATTAGAGCTGTTATCCGGAACGCTACTTATGAGCCAATTTGAGAGGTTGTGTGTCAGCGACGGACAGTAGTACGACTAGCGAAGTGGGGAAGTTAATATTAGAATAACAAACATTAATTATTATGAGAAAAAGCAGATTGATTTTATTTTTACTTTTCGTACCCTTTCTATTAAATGGGCAGTCGGAATACAATTATTGTGAATCTGATTCATTTGACGATTATTTGAAAAATATACCATCATTTTGGAAACACGTAGTAAGTGGATTCAATGAATTACAATCTGACAGTTTATCCACAGAAACAATAAAAGAGAAAAAAATGTCATTGTTAGAAGATTTAGGTAAATGGGGATATAACTATATACACCTGACACATCAAATAACAGAAGAACAAAAGAATGAATACGACAGTATTGTAGGATATTATTTGTCAAGTATAAATTATAGCTCAAGACAACTAAAAAGATATTTAGAAGATGGATTAGACGATAGCGATTTTATGCAGATTTGCATTCAAGTAAGCAAATATAAACCTGCGCCGAAAGCAGATGTGTTTTTGAATAATTTTGAAACATTCGTTAAAAAAGATTTCTGCTCAAATCTTCCCGACGAAGGGGACATAGAAACATACCATTTCTACGAAGGGCGAGTTTTGCAATCGGATATGGAAAAATATCAATCTTCTTTTACGAAAAAACAAAAAAAGCGTTTAGAAGAATTGCTAAAATTATTCGATGAAAAGAAAAGAGAATGGGAGCAAAAACGTAGAGAAAAAACAAAGGATCCTCAGTTGGGATGAATCTGTGATTCAGAAGCAAAAAATAGGCACATAGAACACATAGAGGTTTCACGTAAGTTCTATGTGAATAGCTTGTGTTCTATGTGCCTATGTGGTTCAAAAACAATAATATCGTTTAGTTAAACCCTTGTTTGGCGTAGTCTTGTTAGATACAAAGCCTGCCTTGCAAATATGAAACATCAAAAACATGATGAAGAAAATGGTTTTAAATATCTTTTTTTGCGTAACAGCATTCAGCATTGTTGTTTATGCCGATCCGTATGCGGGTAAACGCGAGGAATGGCTTAAAATCGAAGAGTCGTTAAAAGTTGATCTGTTCCAACGGCAAGTTGTACCGGTACGAATAGTTGTGCCACAAGAGGATGCCACCGCTTTTCAAGGGATAAGAATGGTAGAAAAAGAGCGGATAAACGGTTCGAATCCAAACAAAAAATTAATAACGGGCGATTCTATTTTTTACGATTTCGGCGAGCACGTGGTGGGCTGTGTATCGCTAAGCCTTAAGACTAAAGACGGGCAGCAGATCGATGGACCTGTACGGTTGGAGCTGGTTTTTGATGAAGTCCCGTCGGGAGTTGTTGTTCCTCATTCATTGTATCAAGGTTGGATAAGCAGCGCATGGTTGCAAAGCGAAATTATTACAGTCGACAGGGTGCCTTTTTCCGTTGATTTGCCGCGGCGATACACATTTCGCTACATCCGGATCAACGTATTGAACGGTTCGGGCAGTTTTGAATTAATGTTAAACAAGCTCGAAGCAAAATCGGTAACATTGGCGGGAAAGGATTTGGGTACACCAACCGCATTATCTCCTTTATTGAATACGGTAGATAGCGTATCGCTTATAACACTGCGCGACTGTATGCAAACTGTGCTCGAAGACGGACCTAAACGCGACCGCCGCCTGTGGATCGGTGATTTGCGGCTTCAGGCGCTTGCCAATTATGTTTCGTATAATAACGTCGATATAATCAAACGTTGCCTGTACCTTTTGGCGTATTGCGCCCGCGAAGACGGATTGCTGACCTCAACGATTTTCGAGTATCCCGAAGTGCAGCCGCAAAAGAATAATTGCAGTATTGACTACGCGCTTTTATATAATGTTATATTGCTTGAATATCTGCAACAATATGGTGATATGCAGACGGCAAACGATTTGTGGCCCGTCGCCTTGCGACAAACCGAAATAGCGTCGCAATATGTAACTAACGGTTTGTTTGCAACGGAAGACACCGGCGGCTGGTGGCGTTTCTTCGACTGGCACGAAGAGTTGGATAAAACGGCAGCAATGCAAGGATGCCTGATTTATACGTTTGAGAAAACGGCCGAACTGGCTCAAAAATTAGGCCATGAAAAAGAGGCGAAAAATTTGCTGAAACAAATTGCTGCATTCAAAAAGGCGGCAATGAAAACATATTACGATAAAGAACGTAAAGTTTTTACGGCAAAATCGGGACAACTCTCTTATGCGTCGCAAATTTGGATGATACTGGGAGGAGTAGTCAAAGGTAAAGAAGCCAACGATTTATTGAAACGTACGGAGGCAAATCCCGAAATGATCAAACCACGCACGCCCTATCTTTATCATTATTACCTCGAAGCGCTTTATATGTGCGGCGAAAATGAAAAAATAAAAGAGGTAATCGAAGCCTATTGGGGCGGAATGATACACAAAGGAGCCGATACATTCTGGGAAGTTTACGATCCGGAAAACGAATATCTGACGCCTTATACAAAAGGAG
>JAIRVZ010000129.1 GCA_031253625.1 Dysgonamonadaceae bacterium | reverse complement strand
ACTTCCTTGGCGAATATTCCTTTAATCCGAAAAATGTTCCTAAAGATAACGAGTTCAGGGCATTAAACGTGTAAAATATCGTTAGAGTACCTTTTGTCGGTAATGTTGGCGAAACCCCTAAATGAGTTAATTAAACATCCATACAAAGGTACAGGAAAACCTGAAAAACTTAAATATCGTCCTGAATGGTCGCGTCGTATAACCGGCCAACATCGACTACTTTACACCATTAACGATGAAACCGTCATAGTTAAAATTATTTCGGTCTCAAGCCATTACGGCAATAAATAATTGATTATCAGTATATTTTTTACTTTGTGTTCACATTTTAGTGTATCTCTATTAAATTGTTTTCATTTTTTTCCCTTTTGTTAATGAATTATTTTTTTACGACACGATGCGGGAGCATTGTATTAGATGTGTTTTTCGTTTTGCATATGGAGATTTTGATTTTAATGTAGATATAAGAAAAACTTTCCTTATGTATCGTTAATGTTATTCGATAATTTTTATAATCTGTTATTATGATTAGTGTATCGGTTTTTAGGATTTTAATATTTTGATTTTTTGTACTTTACTTTATTTTTTCATGGACAAAAGTATGACTTTTTGCGGACAAAAGTATGACTTTTCACGGACAGATGTATGACTTGTTACGGACAAAAGTATGACTTTCTTTTTGATTACGGACAAAAGTATGACTTTTTCCGTCTGGAAGTTACAGTAATTCTAATTTTATCTATTAATAGAGCAAAAAACCTCTGCTATTTTTGTATTTACGGACAAAAGTATGACTTGTGAAAACGCTTACGGACAGAAGTATGACTTTTTAAATTAATTTCTTGTAATTTGTTTATTAGGATATTACATGTATCTACGGACAAAATTATGACTTTTTGATAGCATCAATTGTCATAATTTGTTGATAAATGATGGTGATTGAAATATAAGACACTTCTTCATGTATGCATGTTCGCAATCAATAGTTGTAAGAGAGTAAAGTAAAATGTTGTTTTTTGTATATCTGCACATTACAAAATATTGCGGACAAATGTATGACTTTATTAATACTATACTAATTCATTTTCTGAATCGGGGCAAAGTGCATTCATAAGCGCTTTAAAGAAATAGTTTGAAGGATTACTAATATCCTTTCTGTGTTCATTTAAGTACTGATGAAGTTCTATCGTTTTATTTGTTATCTCCGAATAGTTTTCTATCGTAAGGAATCTCAAGACATCTTCGGCTTGTTCGTTCTTCAAATGCAAGTGCCTTATCCACATTTCATATAAATTTTTCGATTGAATTTTTAACTGCTCTTGTTCTTTTGCAGTCATAATACCTCTAACTACTTTGAAACTTAGCAATGAGGGGTTTTTATCGCTTTCTTGGTCATAAATCTCGGCAACTTCAAACCAGACATCGGCTTTCTCGAAAAGCTCTTCGTAAACCGGGCGGATAGCACGTTTATAAAAGCTCCAGTAATCTTGATATTTATCTCCCACTCCCAATAACTTACGGAATTTTTCGTATTTGATAGAAAATCCTCCTTTACTTTTCCATGACGATATGAGCATATATATACGTGGCGTGTATTTGTTGGAAGATGATAGCGCAATTTCCTTATAATATTGCGTATAACCTGTTAAGGCAAATACAACTTTTTTTGCAATGTCTTTTTGAATAACTATATGCACTTCTCGATTGTACTTTTCCTTGTGCATATAAGCCGAAAAGAAACCAGAAAATCCCCACATTTCGCGTCCTGTTTCGGGGTCGGTAGTATCAAATTCGACCGGAATAGACGCAATGTTTAAGAGGGCTTCTCGAAATTTGCCGTAGCTGCCGGTAGGAATTCCAAAATCCTTTATAGGGATTTTAATTCGTATATGAGTGTCTCTTTCAAAATCTTCGAACAAATCGAGTTTCTCGTATTGTCTGTAGCCGTTTATAATTCCATTTATATGTGGCTGTAATTTATCAATAAGCGTTATGAGTATTCTTTGGTGTGTAATACTGTAATCTGCCTGCATGGTAGTAATCATATTTGACTGCTTTAATTTAGTCAAGTTGACAGGCAAAAGAACTTTTTTCTTGGTTCTCGGCAATCCCTTTCTTTTCATTTCATACTTGCCATGTTCAGCGGGCTTCTTTTTGGCTTTTTGTTCTTTATTTGTTCCTTCCATACTCATTATTGCCTTTTATAGAATTTATAATCTTCTTCCGAAAGATTGGATTTCATCCACTCATCCATGCCGAAGTCGTTCCGTTCGTTGATGTATCTTGTGAATGACAATATTCTCTTACACTCCTCAAATCCTCTCTTTTCCATGCTTTCGCGGATATTAGACGGTAGCGCTTCTAACCATTCGTGATAATACAATTCTAATTTTGGGAGACTTGTTTCCTCTGCCATTTGGTGATAAATAACCGCAGCATTGCCAATCCGAAAGAGTGATGCGTGATGTTCTCTTTCGTTCAAAGGGAATCGATTTAAAAAATCCTGTTGATTTCTTTGTATTTGGGGGTCGGGATGTATCATACAATCATATTTTAAAGTACAAAGGTATCTAATTTTATTCAAATTTGAGCCTTTCAGCATACTCAGCAACCGCCTTGTCAACAACCGCTGACTTGCTTAGCCCTGTTTTTTCTGCTATATCAGTCAATAATTCGACTGTATGGTCATTCAAGGCAAAAGTATAACGCTTCTTGATACGTTCTTTCAACTTCTGCTTTTTAACTTTAAGCCCTTTTGGTCTGCCTACAGGTTTTTTGTAGGAGGATGGCTCATCTCTCGTTCTTGTTCGTCCCACTTTATTATTGTCATTTACAGTGCAAATGTACGATTAATTTTAACACAATTCAACTTCTACCGGGTATCTGTATAACCAAAATGCACCATTGCAAAAATAGGCCGAATCATTGCTGCCTCTCGCGTCATTAAGCCTTATAGATGTCGTATAAATATTATGCCCCCAATAGATACTCAATTCGGCGTTCCATGTTACTTCATTACCACCTTTGTAACCTTTTTTGTTTGCTATAAGGCCAATGGCTGTATTTACGGCTTCAATAGCCTCGCTGTCTGCTCTTTTTTTACCCTCTAAATTATATTCTTGTATTGTAATCATTTTAAAAATATACTGATACGTGTCGTGCGCAACTTCTAAAATATTTCTATTAGAGAATCTTTTGTCGATAATGTTGGCGTAACTTTTTATAGAAGTTTACGCTTTCCAAAGCGGCTCATTTTCCCAATCGGCAGGAAAACCCATTGCACGAACATCAACAGTTGTATATTCTTCTAACAAAGATTTGAGTTTTTCTGTAAATCGGTTGTTTGGAGAAACGGTGAAAAGTAGATATTTGATAATACAAATACGGTAGTAAATACGTTTCGCATCAGTCTTTGTGCTATCTATCCAATGGAAAACAGGCGATTGTATATTCGCAGGAATAACAAGATGGTCTTTGTTCCAAACACGGTTGTGATGGCAACAGACATTGCGCAAAATAGCTAAAATTAAAATCCATGAAGAA
>JAIRVZ010000118.1 GCA_031253625.1 Dysgonamonadaceae bacterium | reverse complement strand
CGAAAAATAATTCAGTTTATAGAATCCACTAAACGCCAAGAAATTATTCCCGAAAAAACCTTAATTTTCTTTGACGAAATTCAAGCAAGTGAAAGAACTTTAACCTCGTTGAAATATTTTTGCGAACAAACACCGGAATATTATATTGTGGCTGCCGGCTCTTTGCTTGGTGTAGCTATCAATCGTGAAAAATATTCTTTTCCGGTGGGTAAAGTGAATGAATTTAGTCTTTATCCTCTTGATTTTGAGGAATTTCTTTGGGCATTTGGTTTCGATAAATTGGCGGAAGAAATAAAAAACCATTATGCAAATAACGAGGCTATGCCCGAAGCATTACACAATATTGCGTTAGAGTTGTATCAGAAATATTTTATCATTGGCGGAATGCCCGCCGCTATAAAGTCGTTTATCAAAACAGACAGTTTTTTGAAAGTCCAAGTCGTTCAAAATGATATCCTGAATGAATATATTGCCGATATGGCAAAATACGCTGATACAACCACGAGCGTAAAAATTCGTGCTTGTTACGATTCCATTCCTGCACAATTAGCCAAAGAAAATGCAAAATTTCAATATAAAGTAGTGCAACGGGGAGGTACTGCAACCATTTTTGGCGAGGCAATCGAATGGCTTAATTTAGCGAATATTACGCTCAAATGCCAACGCTTGGAACACGGATTTATTCCCATAAATGCCTATATGGATTTAATAAATTTCAAGTTGTATATGGGCGATATTGGTATTTTGACTTTACGCTCTGAAATTCCGTTACAAACAATTTTATCAACTATTGAAACCGACAATACTTTTCTTGGAGCAATGACCGAAAACTATGTAGCACAGTGTTTTAAAGCAAAAAACTATCGCTTGGCATACTGGCAAAGTGAAGGCAAAGCGGAAGTTGATTTTGTGTTGCAACTTGACGGAAAAGTAGTGCCGATAGAAGTAAAAAAAGGCAGACGCAATCGAGCAAAAAGTTTGGGAGTTTTTATGGAAAAATACAACTCAGAATACGCAATCCGCATTTCTAAAAAGAATTTCGGATTTGAAAACAATATAAAATCAGTACCTTTATATGCTGTTTTCTGTATTTGAAAAATTTATACCCAACTGCGTAGCTACATATTCAAGCGGATGCAGGAATATTCTTCAGCAACTCAACCAAAAACTTCCACCATTTTTCAACAGTAGCAATTTCGATTCTTTCTTCTGGCGAATGAGCACCGAGAATCGTTGGACCGCAAGAAATCATATCCAAATGAGGATATTTTTCGAGGAACAGTCCACATTCCAATCCAGCATGAATCGCTTTTATTTCAGGAGTATCACCGAATAAATCTTTATAAACTTTTTCGGATATTTTCAGGATGTTGGAGTTTGGATTCGGTTTCCAACCTGGGTATCCATCTGTTTCCCGAACTCCGGCTCCTGCTAATTTGAAAACAGCGGTAACCATATTGGCAACATCAACTTTCAAAGAGTTAGTCGAACTCCGTTGACTGGTAGTTACCACAATTGTGTTTCCTTCTGTCATTTTCACAGAGGCCAAATTGGTTGAAGTTTCCACCAATCCGGGAATCTCGAAACTCATTCCAATCACTCCATGAGGGCAAGCATATAAAGCGTTAAGCAATTTTTCAGTCGTATCTCTATCAATACAACTTGCAGGAACATCGGCAGTTTCTATAATAATAGCTACTTCCGAATCGACAGCTTTCAACTCGGCTTGGACTTCCGCTAACAGGACATTCAGGTTTACAGCAATTTTTTCTTTCGATGCAAAGGGAATTCCGGCAATAGCAGATGCCTCGCGAGGAATGGCATTGCTTAGGTTTCCTCCTGTAATTTCGGCCAAAGCCAACGGATAGGATTGCATCAATGTCCATAAATAACGAGTCAGTATTTTATTGGCATTACCCAGGCCTTTGTCGATTTCACTTCCTGAGTGTCCGCCATTCAAGCCTTTTACCTGCACGTTGAACCAATAATAACCGGCCGGAGTTGTTTCTTCCTGATAATGAAAAGTAGCGATGATATTCTTTCCTCCTGCACAGCCTACATAAAACTCCCCTTCTTCTTCTGTGTCTAAATTAACAAGAATACTGCCGGTGAGAAGATCATTTTTCAAAGCGTAAGCGCCTGTCAATCCGGTTTCTTCGTCGGTGGTGAAAAGACATTCCAAATTTCCGTGTTCCAAGTCTTTGGATGCCAAGATGGCCAAAGCAGCCGCAACACCAATGCCATCATCAGCACCAAGCGTCGTACCTTTCGCTTTTACCCAGCCATTATCAATATACGTTTGTATAGCATCTTTTTCAAAGTCGAATTGCACATCATTGTTTTTTTCACAAACCATGTCAATATGCGATTGCAATATAAGTGTAGCTAAATTTTCCTTTCCCGGAGTAGCTTTTTTCCTGATAAGTACATTATTTGCCTCATCTTTTTTCACTTCCAAACCCTGCTCTTTGGCAAAATCCACTAAATATTGAACCAATTTCTCTTCTTTTTTAGAAGGATGAGGAATTTTTGTTATCTGATCAAAGTAAGTCCAGATTAAACTTGGATTTAAATCTTTAATTTCCATATAGTTATAATTTATAAAATTTTAAACATTAAATTTTGAAAGCATAAAGAAACAAAAAAAAGACAGAATAATGAAAGAAAAAACAATTTTTAATAATAAATAAAGCTATATTTGCGGCAAAAATCAGAGAGATTGATTAATAACTTAGAAAAACAAAAATAATTTACTCTACTCATGAACAAAAATTACATTATCAACGGTGTATTGGGAATTGCAGTGATCGTTCTCTTTATCTTACATTTTACAAACAAAAAGGCTGCATGTAAAGACGATGCTGTGGCTGCAGGAGATTCCACAGTTGTAAGATTGCCTGTCGCGTACATAAACTCCGATTCATTGCTGTTAAACTACGGTTATGCGGAAGATTTGCGAGAAACACTTCTTCGCAAAGCGGAAAGTTCCAGAGCAACTTTAACTCAAAAGGGAAATAAATTACAGGCAGATATGCTTGAGTTCCAAAGAAAGTATGAAAACAATGCTTTTCTTTCTCCACAAAGAGCACAGGAAGAACATGCAAGCTTGATGAAAAGACAACAAGATTTGCAAGATCAGGCCGAAAGAATTCAACAAGAATTCGTAATGGAACAAATGAGAATGAACCAGCAAATGACAGACACTGTGGTTGCTGCATTAAAAACATTTAACGAAACTACTAACTATCAGATTATTTTTCAGAATGTGAATGGAAATAGTCCTATATTACTTGCCGACGACGTTTACAATATTACAAAAGAAGTTACCGAATATCTGAATAAAAGATATACTCCGGCAAAGAAAACAAAATAAGGACTTCGAAATAAAAAATTTGTAGTCGACCGGTCTGTCGCTGTTTGAAAGAAGAGAGGAAAGTCCGGACAACACAGGGCACCGAACTACCTAACGGGTAGCTGTTCGCGAGAGCAGAGGAAAGCAGAAGAAAATAACCGCCATATTGGTAAGGGTGAGAAGGTGAGGTAAGAGCTCACCGGGTTTTGTAGCAATGCAAAATGCCGTGCTCCTTTCGGGTTGCAAGGTCATGTATACCGACGTATGTAGAACGGCCCGTCCGATGTCGGGGGGTAGACTGCTAAAGTTTGTTGGAGACAGCAATCGTAGATAAATGACAGACATCTGTTTCGGCAGATACAGAATCCGGCTTACAGGTTGACTATTTTATTAATTAAGAATGAGGAATTAAGAATGAAGAATATTTAATGCATATTATTTTCATTCTTAATTCTTAATTCATTATGATAAAGTTCCGCGAAATCCCGTCTAAATTTAAGGCTTTTGTTAAGTTTATTACAGAAGATGTTTGGCGTGAAACCAACAGGGAAATGTCGAAAGCAAAAAAGCTGGGACATAATTTGGTGAAAACTATTTCCTTGGTTGTTCGTCGTTTTTCAGAAGATGATCTTTCGAGTAAAGCCTCTGCACTGACCTATAGTACACTGCTCGCTTTAGTCCCGATGTTAGCTGTAACGTTTTCTATTGCGAGAGGATTTGGTTTCGACAATATTGTTGAGAGTCAGCTTCTTGAAAATTTTCCCGGACAAAGGGATGCTTTAGCCAGAGCTTTCGATTTTGTGAATACTTATTTAGAGCAAGCAAAAGAAGGTTTATTTGTGGGATTGGGTATTGTGATTCTTCTTTTTACGGTATTCAATTTGATTTCCGGCATTGAAAATAATTTCAATTTGATTTGGCAAGTAAAGAAAAGAAGGGCTTTTCACCGTATGTTTGCCGATTACTTTTCTTTTTTGTTGTTATTGCCTGTTTTCATAGTCTTTTCGAGTGGTTTGCAGATTTTTATTTCCACTATGCTTAGCTCGATCGACACACTCGGAATATTAACTCCTGTATATCAAACATTCCTTAAAATAACACCATTTGTTGTTACCATTTTGGCATTTACATTTTTGTATATGCTGATACCCAATACCAAGGTAAAGTTCAAACACGCATTTTATGCCGGTTTTTTTGCAGGCTTGGTATTTCTCTTTTTTCAGTACTTATATATTAGCGGTCAAATTTGGGTGTCGAAATACAATGCCATCTATGGAAGTTTTGCTTTCTTGCCTTTGTTGCTGCTTTGGCTACAAGTATCTTGGTTGATTTGTTTGATTGGTGCGGAATTATCTTTTGCATCTCAAAATGCTCACAATTATAATTTTGAATCCGACAGTAATATTATTACACGCAGGTATTACGATTTTGTGGTACTTACTGTTGCTGCACTTATTATCAAACGTTTTGAGAAAGGGCATCCTCCATATACGGCAGACGAAATTTCCGTAAATTTTCAAATTCCGATTCGATTGACTCGCAGGGCAATTTATGATTTAAAGGAATTGGAAATAATCAACGAAGTAAGAGAAGATGATGAGCGGGAGAGTTACTATCAACCGGCATTGGATATAAATAAAATTTCTGTCGGATATTTGTTTCAGAAAATGGATACCAAAGGTTCTGAAAATTTTAAAATAGATAAAGATATAGAATTTCATTCCGAATGGGAAGCTGTTTTGAAGACAAGAGAATGCATGATGTCTGCAAGCAACGAAATGCTATTGAAAAATTTATAGGTAAGAAAAAATTAATCTTTAATGGTAAGATTTAAAACGATATATTGCCTGTTTGGATTTATGATAATAGCCTCATGCGATTCTTCCGTAAAAAAAACGACACCGGAAGATAACTTTCTGCAACAAGATACGATTGTTGAACAAATACCGGAATCTGAAATAATCATTATTGATAGCCAAATTACTTTTGAAGAGGCTATTGCCGGAACAAAAGCGCCACAGGATGTTATCGATCAACTCGTTTTAATTGATGTAGAATATTATTCGACAGATAATGAGTTACATCGCGGACAATTGCTTTTGAATCGCGCTATTGAAGAAGATATTGTCGCTATTTTCGACAGCATTAAAATATGGCGTTTTCCCATTGCACAAGCCATACCTATTGTTGCATTCGATTGGGACGATAATCTTTCAATGGCGGCAAACAACACATCATCATTTTGTTACCGGAAAGTTTTGGGAACCGATAATTTGTCCCGCCACGCAATGGGAATGGCGATTGATATTAATCCGTTTTTTAATCCGATGATTTGGAAACCACCTTACGAAAATCGCCCGAATAAGCCGGAAGATGCACAATATAATAAAGAAACTCCCGGAACACTTTATTTGGAACATTCTGTTGTTCGGGAGTTTCTTAAAAGAAAATTCACTTGGGGATATTATTTTTCAAGATATTATGATATCCACCACTTTCAAAAATATAAATAGAGGTTGTTCTAAAAGTAATTTTGAACGCAGATGACGCGGATAACGCAGATTATCGCGGATTTTTATATTATTAGTATTATCTGCGAAAATCCGCGTTATCCGCGTCATCTGCGTTCTATTGAGACATTCAGTCTTTATAAACAACATCTCCGTCTTTATCTACGAAAAACTTAAGTTCGTAGTAATCAGTAACTAAACGTCCACCTTCTCTACGATCCGCCTTGCCTTTTTCAGTAACATTAACAGAGAATTTGGTTTGCAGATTTCCTTCATCGTCAGCTGTAAAAGTCAAATGAGTTACACTTTCAAATTTGTATTTACCTTCAAGATTTTCTTCCAGTTGAACTTTTGCGTCTTCTATATATTTTTCGATATTATCTTTTTGATTGATAATATCTTCAACGTTTATAGCATGAGGTTCTTTTTTCCTTTTGCTGCCATATTCTTTTTTGGGCTTTGGGTCGTTGTGTGAAATGCCGTAATTGTAGTAAAGCACCTGTTCAAATCTTTGGCCTTCGCTATCACGCATATCAACACGTACAAATCCAAATTCGTTCGATAAACTTTCTTTTTCATCAACGCGTATTTCTTCGATTTGATAGTTTTTACTGATTTCTTTCAAATCCGCTGTAAGTTGTTCGATCGCTTTGGGCGAGTAAATTGTAGGTGGAAAAATTTGCGAACCTAACGAACAACCCATAAATAATGCTGCAAATACAGACACGATAAATAAATTTTTCAATTTCATTGTTTTAATTTTTATTAGTGTTAAACAAAAAGATAGATTTAGAATTTACCCCCAACCCCCTAAAGGGGGCTTTAGGGGATTACTTCATATAATAAGCCGGTGGAATCAGTTGAGCCACATCACTTACTCCACGGAAACTTTGCGGTTCTTCCGACAGCAAGAATGGAATAATTCGATTCTGCGGAATTTGTGCCATCGGCAGCTTACTTTGATCGTGTAGCGAGAAAGTGGCACACCAGGCATCTGCGCCATCGCTCAAACTTTCGCCTAACTTATACCCAAAAGTACTGCTATCGTTGCACAAAGTACGAATAAAACTTCTGCAATCTTCCGGAAGAAATTTAACTTTTTTCTTTTCCATCATAGAGCCGATAGTAATAGAAAACAGAAAATTATTATCCAAATTCAAAGAACTACATATCTTTTCCATCATGCTATCCGGTTGATTGATCACACTTTCTTTCATTTCTGCAATGCGGTTTGCAGTTTTGGCGAGCCATTCTTCGTCGTAGCGATGAGCATCGTCAAGAGCAAAAAGGAATACTATTCCTGCACCGCTTTTATTTTTCGGGTTGGATTTGAATAAAGCGCTATGTGCCTGCACCACTCTACCGTAAACCAACGGAGCAGTCTCCAATTTTGGTTTTCTCTTCTCCGACATTTTGTTGAATTTGGCAACTTCATCTATAAAATTAGCGCCACGGTTTTTTTTGTATTTATCCAACATGCTCAAATTAATTGCATCAGTAAGCCGCTGCTGTTCGGCTTGATGTTCTTCGGCAATGATTTTGTATTCCGACATGTCCATGCCTTGACGCTCATACTCCTCAATTTGTTCGGGTGTTAAATTTTGCGCCCACTCTTTTGTAGCTTTTTCTGTCATTTTTGATAAAAGTCCCATAAATAAATAATTTTTAAAGAGTTAGTATTATGTTGATTGTATATTTTTGATAATTGATATTGTTAATTATTTGAGTTTCAAATCATTCAAAATATCCCTTGCTGCCGCAAAGTTATCGTACAAGTCTTTCAACGCCTTGCCCGAAGTGAGCGAAGAACTGCCTAAAGTAAGAAAACCTTCGGGCATCGCAACGGCAAAATAAAAACTGTCGCCGTTGAACGAAAGCATAATATCACGGTTGTATTTTTTCTTTAACTCGGTCATTCGCAGCATCATTGCAGGCGTGAGCACATAACGAGCCAAAACTTCGTCGCTGGCATAAACGGCAAAATAGCGTTCAAATTCCACGTCTTCGAGCATGACAAGTTTGTTGCCGTTCACGTTTTTCAACGCTTGAATGTTTTTGGCAAGATAGTCGAGCTTGCTTTCCAAATGGTCGGGCAAAACAACTACCGAACCATTGATTTTCTTTTCCAACTGCGCATTGGCAAACATTCCGCGGAAATTGCTCGCAATATTTTCTACACGTGCACCAAATACGCCTTTGAACATCATTTTAAATATCAGAAAAAAGCTACCGACACCCGACTGCGCCAACCAACTTTCCTGCATGTTCTTATTCAAAGCCATATCGCGGAAAATGATTTTTCGTCCGTTATTTTCAAAAATAACCATTCCAAAAGAATAGCCCGAAACGTTGTTCACTCCACCGAAAAAGTTGCTTTGCAGCAGCATTGATATCGAAACCTCAGACGGCAAAAGGGCTAATTTCGCATCGGGAAACATTGTGCGTATAATTCGTCGAATGGAAGTTTGTTCCGTTTCTGTGAATTTTTTGTAATAAATACTCAATCCGATGCTGCCGGCAGTTATCAGTACAAGCAGCGGTATAATGATTATCAGCATTCTATTTTGTTCAAAAAAAGTCGGATTGGGATTTAATGTGTAGTCGTTGAAGAAAAAAGACCCACCTCTTGCAAACGGTAGCAGGAACTGTATTGCAATAATACCCACAAACCAAAGCAATGCGCCACCATAACATAGAATGCGGTAAATGCCAAGCCTCCTGCGGCTTCGTTCTGCCTGTTTCAGCGTATCGTAGAGTTCCTGTTGTAATTGACTGATTTTTTCGTTCATAATTCTTAATTTTTAAACAAAGATTTCACATCTACATTCGCCATTTCGGCTTCCGGAATAGTAATCAACTCGTATGGTTGATAATTTTTTATAGAGGCAACGATATTTGAAGGTAACATCTGCACATAATTGTTGAAATCGACCGCTGCTGCATTGAATGTGCGTCGCGCTGCCTGCAACTGATATTCCATTTCTTCAATGCTATCAAACAGACGGAGGAAGTGCTTGTCGGCTTTCAATTCGGGATAATTTTCAACTGCCACTTTGATGTCGGCCAATTTTTTCGACATTTCTGCACCAAGTTGCATTTGCTCATGTTCGTTTTTCGACTGTTGCATTTGTGCACGCAATTCAGCAATTTTGACGAGTGTGGCGTTTTCGTGTCCCATGTAGGTTCGCACTGCCGCTACCAAATTCGGAATCATATCGTTCCTCTGTTTAAGCATTACGGAAATGCTGCTTTCGGTTTGTTTCACACGATTGTTTTTGGCTACGAATTTGTTGTAGGTTACAACAAACCAAAGTATAACAATGATAATTATTGCCGCGATAATAATAAGAGTAGTATTCATATCTAAATGTTTTTTAATTTGTTTACAAATATGAGATAATTTCATCATAACTATTCTATACTGACCTATACTTGATGTCTTCTGCTTTTTTAACACTTTTTTCTTTAGTCATTCATTTTCAAAGAATTAAAAAGCGCATAAAAAGTTAAATACTGTTAATGCTATGTTTGCAAATACTAAAAGAGTGAAAAATATCTGATATTTGTCAGAAATATTTACAAAAGCATTATATGTTGAAAAAAGGGTTATTTATTATACTGTTGTTTTCTTGCATCATTCTTTCCCTCGCACAGAAACAAACTGCTTTGCCTGATTCGATCATTGTTTTTGTTGCGGACAAGCAGATCCCTTTGAATGAAAGAATTGAACTATTGGCGGAAATCTATCCACGGACAAAAGAATCCGTCGAAGGATTACGCCGGCTGTTGAATGAAGCCCGTGAATATCCCGATAAAAAATACATGCTTAGAGCATATAGAGCTTTAATGTTTCATTTACGGACAATTGGAAATCAGAAAGAAAGTTCTCTTTATGTCGATTCTGTTTTACTGTATATCGACAAAGTGTCTGATCCGACAGAAATCGGCATGGCATACTACCAACTCGGCACTTATCATAGTAGAGACTATTCTACAGCACATTCGTACCGTTATAAAGCCATTCCTTATTTTGAAAAATCTCCGGAGAACAGGTATCGTATTGCAGAAATCTACTATCATATAGCGGCAGACTATAATGTGTTCAAAGATTATGATAATATGAAGGAAATGGAGGTGAAATTGTTTGAGTTATCCTTCAAATGCAATGTTCAGGAAGCCTTAGTTTGGGCGTATAGCGTAAAATCAGCTTGTTATAGGTCACAGTACGAGCTTGACAAGTCTGCAATAGCGATGAGAGATTTATCCATTTTTTATGAACAAAAAGCAATTGAAGCATTTGAGAAAATAAAACACTCTCCCTCCGAAAAATTATACCAAACAATTTCCGACAATTATCAAAGTCTTGCTTTTGCATTACTTTTGCAAGGTACTCAGGATGGCTTGGAAAAATCATTAGAATACATTGAAAAATCCTTGTTTTATGCCCCGGACGTCCCGGAAAATATCTATGCCCAAATAGGTTATCACAACATACGAGGTAACATTTTCCTGAAACAGGGAAAACTGAAAGAAGCGGAAAAAGAAGCATTGGCTCTGCTTGATGTTCTGCCGAAAGATGCAGATGCTGTTGCGGATTTTCCGGAAGAATACAGGAAAACGTATGAATTACTTTCCGAGGTTGCGGAAGCAAAAGGGAATTACAAGGAAGCTTTGAAATATAATCGATTATTAAATGAGCATCTCAAAACAATATTCGACTCAGAAAGATATGAGGCGATCGAAAATGTAAAAACTCAATATGAAGTCAGCAAGAAAGAAGATGAAATTGCACAATTAATAGAGATTAATCATTATCAAAAACGAATCTCTTATTTGTATCTTATATTGGGGATATTATTTGTTTCCGGCTTATTGTTTTTTATCTATTCGCTGCTGCTAAAACGTAAAAATGTAATCGCCCAATTACAAATTGCCCAACTCGAAAAAGATGAGGCGGAAGCTCAAATTTCATTAAAAGAAGAAATACTTAAACGGAGCGAACTGGAAAAATACGAAGCATTACTCAACATCCACTTCAAAGAACAGGAGCTTACCGAACAAGAGCAGGCTCTCAAATCGTTATTGCTCCAAAAGGAAGAATTGGAAGAGCAAATTCTAAAACAAGCGAAAAAATTGGAAAAATTTGAAACCCATCTCGAACAAATTCAAACCAAATTTAATTCCCGCTCCATATCCGGTTTCTTGGAAGAAATGAAACAACTAATCCGCTCAAAATTAGGGAATAATAATCATACAAAAATGTACTTACAGAATATGGACAAGATTGATGATGCCCTGCTCTTTCAAATTGATACGCAAAGTGAAGGCAAGTTGGCTCTTGTTCACCTCCGCTACTGCGTCTGTTTTATCATCGGCATGAGCATTAAGGATGTCGCTGACTGCTTTAGCGTAGAAGTTTCCTCTGTACACACCACTCGGCACCGGCTGAAACAGCGGTTGAATTTAGATAAGGAAGACTTGGATATTTATTTTAAGTCACTATTACCCAAATAATAGGAATAACAATAAATGAAAACTATAATTTTAGATTTTGACGGGACAATAGCCGACACAAGGAACAGCATAATTCAAACACTCCAAAATGTGGCTGAGAAATTAGGTTTGCCTAATGCTAACGAATCAGATATAAAGAACTTAATAGGTCTTCCGCTTCGAGATACGTTTATTCAAGCATATCACATTTCTAATGAAAATGATTTGCAAAATGCTATAAAATTGTACAGAACAATATACAATGAATTCTGTCTTAATACTGTAGAATTATATCCGAATGTAAAAAGCACACTTGAAACTCTTTTTTCTAAAAATATAATACTCACAGTAGCTTCAAGCAAAGGAAAAGATGTCTTATCTGTTTTACTAAAAAGATTGGAAATTATCGAGTATATTACTTTAGTGTTAGGGGAACAAGATGTTACGAACAAGAAACCGGCACCAGATATGGTTTTACGGATTCTTGAAGAAACTAAAACTTTACCTAAAGATGCTTTGGTAGTTGGAGATACCATTTATGACATTGAGATGGGACAAAGAGCGGAGTGTGTCACTTGTGGAGTTACTTACGGTAATCATAATGAAACACAGCTCAAAGAGCAAGGAGCAGATTTCATTATAAATGATTTTATTAAACTCATAGATTTGAAAAATATTAGAAAATCCTAAATCTGATTAATTTTCCATCATTAAATCTATCATTTAAATAGAAAATTTCAGTAATTTCGTTGATTGTTATTATGATAGTGAATTATTCAATGAATCGACGAAATTTCTTACAAAAAGCAACTGCCTTTTCTGCTGCCGGATTGTTATCTCAAACAATTAAGCCGCAAATTTTATTCAATCCAACTTCAGAGTCTCCAATCATCAAACCGAACCGGTTAAAAAAAGGAGATAAAATCGGATTGATTGCTCCCGGATTTCAAATCAAGGAAGAGCAATTGGAAAAATCGATTCAAAACCTGAAAATTTTCGGATTTCAGGCAGTTTACTCTCCTCGTTTGTTTGAAAAACATGGTTATTTTAGCGGAACCGATCAATCCCGGGCAAATGATATTAACGAATTGTTTGCCAATCCTGAAGTAAAAGGGATAATGGCGATTAAAGGTGGATATGGTTGCACTCGGATTCTTAATTTACTTGATTATCAAACAATTCGGGAAAATCCGAAAATAATCATAGGATTTAGCGATGTAACCGCTCTGCTGAATGCAATTCATCAAGAAACAGGTTTGATTACATTTCATGGTCCTGTGAGTCAGACGATATATCGAGATTATAATGCTATGCAATTCAGACGTATAATAATGAATCCAGAAGATACTACATTGATAGAAAGTAGTCCCGATGATTTGAAATTATCATCAGAAAATCCCGAATATGCTCGCTACACAATCACTTCCGGTCGAGCAGAAGGACAATTAGCTGGAGGAAATTTAAGCGTGCTTGCCTCCATGACAGGAACCAAATATCAACTGAATGGTAAAGGAAAACTCATATTCATTGAAGAGATTGACGAAGATCCTTACCGTATAGACCGCATGCTAACTCAACTGATTGATAGCGGAATTTTACAAGACGCAAACGGAATCATGTTTGGCATTTGCAAAGGCTGCAATACTTCAAAAAATCAAATAACAGATTCATTTTCATTGCGGGAAGTCATTGAAAATCAAATCAAACCATTGGGAATTCCTGCCTGTTATGGCCTTTCTTTTGGTCATAACATACATAATTTTACTCTGCCGATTGGTGTCAATGCCAAATTGGATACTGAAAAAATGACAGTCAAATTAACCGAAAGCGCCGTTTTATAGCTTGTCATTCCGAACGCAGAGAGG
>JAIRVZ010000117.1 GCA_031253625.1 Dysgonamonadaceae bacterium | reverse complement strand
TGGATTGAACTCACTTACTTATGCAAAAGTACAAAATTTGAAGCAAAATAAACGAAAGATCGTGTTTTTTACAATGATAATGCTGTTGCGACGAAGAGCTACCGTAGATTTAGTTCAACAACCCCGATGGCTGCAAGCGGGCGACAGTACAAGCGGACACGGACAGAATACGGAACGTTGAGTACAAACCGACAGCATAGCAGACACTAAAACACAAATTTAAACGTTAATTAAAATAAACAGTCCAAAAAGGAGCGGATACAAAATAGAAAGCAACATAAATGAAGAAATTATTTTTTACAGCAGGAGTATTATTTTCGCTAATGATTTACCCTCTCAATGCACAGATCAGGCACTCGCACGAGATTGTGCTTGGCTATTTACAACTAAAAGAGCATTATAATCTGGGGTTGGTTTTTAACGGCGCGCAATTTGAATACAGGTATGGCGCGCAATGGAAAATCAATGTTCACGAAATAATGTATCAGCCTAAACTTGGGATGGGACTTGCTTTTAATCGTGGAATGCTCGGAGTTCGACTACACATAGCCCCTGTGAATGTAACATGGACAATACCATTTTACGAAAACAACGGACATACAATCAGAGGCGGCGCAAACTTCATCACCGATTATAATTATCATTACTATCAGTTACACGACGGCACCCTGTTTTGGACTGCTGATATAGGAATTTCACCGGTTATACGCTATGGTTATCAATGGAATAATAAACGCATTAACGTTGGTTTGCAAAATTCGCTTTTTGGTTTTACTTCTCATCGCCAAGGATATGACCCGTATTTCTGGGTTTTTTCTTGGAAGGACTTTGTTATAGACCCGCACAAAAACTTAAAATTTGGAAGTTTTAATAATTATAACCACACAAATATTTCATTGGAATTTGTTCCAAACATTTCAAAGAAACATTCAATCGTATATGAATTTGATTATATCGGCTTCTATCAGGGACACCAATTTCACCGAATAAATCACAACTTAATATGGAGGATATCATTATGTGGAAAAAAAGAACAATAATATATGCTACTCTAACAGCATTTTTTTCGATTATTTTAATATCGTGCCTTAAAGAAGAACCTTTGAAAGTTCCTTTTCAAAGTTATTCTCCTGCCAATCTTGGCGACGGTTGGGAAATAGCCGAACCAGCCGAAGCAGGTATAGATGGCGAGGCGCTGAAAGAGGTGTACAGATACGTCCACAAAGATGACAATGTTTGGCAAATCAGAAGTTTACTTGTATTCAGAAACAATAAACTTGTAGCAGAAAGTTATATGAAAGACCCTGACGACCAAACAAACCTTCATCCGATTTGGTCTTGCACAAAACAGGTTATCGGCATATTGACAGGAATAGCAATAGATAAAGGTTTGATTTCCATTGAAGATAAAATTTCGGACTTTTTTCCAAATGCACCGTCAAACAAAAAGGAAATATCCATAGAAGAATTGCTAACAATGAAATCGGGCATTAACTATAACAATGATGGTTACAATGGCGAGGACTGCAAACTTGCACGTGAAGAGCCGTCAAATAGCCTCGATTTTGTTTTGGGTTTGGAAATGCACTCAACTCCCGGAACATCATATAGATACAAAAATTCTGACCCGCATCTCCTCTCTGCCATTATACAAGAAAAGGTTGGGAAAACAACACGCGATTGGGCAAAGGAAGTCCTTTTTGACAAAATTGGAATAACAAGATTAGAATGGCGTACTTATAAAGATGGAATTACTTTTGGCGGTTTTGGTATTTTAACAACACCGCGGGAAATGGGAAAAATAGGGCAACTTGTGGCTAATAACGGTATGTGGAATGGAGAGCAAATCGTTTCAAAGAATTGGATTGACGAGATGACAACGGTAAGAACCCCCGCCGGCGAGACAGATTGGCAGGATAATTCTTTTGGCTATCTCTGGTGGATAAATACTGCACGCAATGTAATGTTTATGGCAGGACATGGCGGTCAATTTGTGTTAATCAACAAAGATAAAAACCTGATAGTAGTAATAACATCGGAACGACATCCCGCTGGCGATTTTAGTTTATTGCCCCATGAGGCGCTTTCAATTTATGACAGGATAAATAGTATAGCAAAATGATGAATACGAGAAATGCACAGCAGCCAATAACCAAGTTTTCGTTGTGTGCGAAGCACAAACAATGAAAACGCAGTTGAACGAAACCGATCAAATTTTTAGACACTTTTTTATTATGGGAATTGCGACAAAAAAAACAGTTTTTATTTGTGTCATTTGTTTGATAATAATTCACTCAAAGACTTATTCGCAAGTTACTCCTTCAATTTATGCGGGTTGTGGTTTAGGAACAAATATTGGAGGCATTGTTGGAATAGGCTCAGAGGTAAAGTACAAAATGATTTCTTTCAATGTTGCAATTGGCAGTACGCTTGGAGGTGGTGGTCTTTTAGACATTGCAACTCATTCCGATATTGGCCCAAATTTAAGATTGGATTATGATTTTGGTGTCAAACTCTACTCCAAAGTAGGTGTATTTTTAGGACTTAATTATGGACTAATTGGAGCAGAGGAGTATACTACAGAATCGGGATTACTTCTTTTTGAGAAAACACACGGGTTCTCTTTCACTCTTGGATACCGTCATTCGATTTATAAAAACTTTTATGGATTGGGATTTATTGGATTAACATCGAATAAGAAAGAGAATACACTAAATATCTTTGGAGACAAGTCTTTTTTTCCAAGACTTGGATTAATAGTCGGCTATGAGTTTAAAACAATAAATAAATAGACATATAAAATATTACAAGAAAATATGTAGCTTTGCCATATCAAATTAATGCAAATAAAATGAAGAAAATCAGCATTATAACAGTACAGAATATCGACATTTCCATTTCAACAGAAAATAATGTTGATTACATTTGTCTTACCGATATGGTAAAAGGTCAAGAGGGAGAAGACCATATCCGACAATTGGATGCGCAATCGCAATACGCTTGAATTTCTCGGTGCTTGGGAAATGTTACACAATCCGATATTTAAAGGTGTCGAATTCGACACTTTTTTACACGAGGCAGGCGCAAACCGTTTTAATATGACACCTCGCAAGTGGATTGAAGCAACTGATGCTATCGGTATGATTTCCAAAGCAGGACGAAACGGTGGAACATATACTCACAAGGATATTGCTTTTGAATTTGGCTCGTGGCTTAGTCCTGTGTTTAGACTCTATTTGATTACCGAATATCAGCGACTTAAAGAAGCGGAAAGTAATCCAATGCTTGGCGAATGGAGTGTAAAACGAGAACTTAGTAAAATTAATTATATACTTCATACAGATGCTGTTCGTGATTTTGTAATTCCAAGAATTGATGTTGAACGTGAAAAAGCGTATGCCTACGCAGACGAAGCCGATATGTTAAATCTTGCCTTGTGGTCTTGTACGGCAAAACAATGGAGAGATGCAAATCCCGAATATGCGAAAAAAGGTTTGAACATACGAGATACGGCAAGTATCAATGAATTGGTTGTTTTGGCAAATCTCGAATCATTTAACGCAGAACTTTTGAAACGAGATATAGATAAATCTGCACGATACGCTTGTTTGCGCGAAATGTCAGAACGACAATTAACTCGTTTTTAGAACTTTGGTAATGAACGGTGTAGAACCCGCAGAATTTCCTGCAAGTGACATAGGCATAATGGCGTTTGTTTTTGTTGAAGTGATAGCCAACGAGAACGGAATATGTTAT
>JAIRVZ010000063.1 GCA_031253625.1 Dysgonamonadaceae bacterium | reverse complement strand
TCAACCGTTGTAGGGTCGCCTGTTTCGTCGTCGATGATTTCTTCCGTCCAATAACGCTTTTCGTTTTGCATCAGATACCAACCCAAAGCGTCTTTTACGTCTAATGTCTTTTTAATCAGTTCCATAATTCAAATGTTATTAACATAAAAAAACACCACCCTTAGGATTATCCGCGAAATAACCCCTCGAAGAGATGAGGGTAAAAAACGCCGCCTCCCTTTCGGGTTGGGCATCCTTAGGTGGTGTATAATATTTTAATGTTCTCATATCAATTTATTTATTTATTTATTTGGATGTGCAAATATGAATAAAAGCACTTATATTACAAGTGATTTTTATTTGTTTTTGTGTTGATCTGTTTAACTGTTTGTTTTTGTGTGCCATAGAATTTTAATGGTAAGTAGCTAAGTATATGTTTTATGACCTCAACAGTCCAACCGTTCCCGAGCATTTTATACTGTTGCGAGTCAGAACATTCCCATTTATACCATTCTGGAATTGTCTGTAAGCGGGCGCATTCCGTTGGCGTTAAACGCCTGATTCTATCTGTTGAAATTGCGTGAGTTGATGAACTCATTTCTGCCAGAAGAGCAGGTGATTTATAATTAATGTCATATATCCTATTTTGCTGATACGGTTGACATCCATTGTTTTCAGTGTTTTTATTTAATTGAACTACCAAATCCATATCTGAATGATTTCCTCCGGAATTTCCGCCCGCTGTGAAACAAGATGATTTGTTTTGGTTTTTTCCACAAACGCCTTTCTTGTTGATTTTGACAATGCAATTATTTCCAACCCAATCGTGTCCGGATGTTAGTGTTGGTGATTTTTCATTATATATGTTTCCTTTATTGAATCCATGACCTCTTGAAAATATATAATTTCCATTCCAATTATTTATACCATTATAAGTCAACGTTAATGATTTATTACCATTTATTTGTGTATATTTTTTATCTAATCGACTATGTTTAGTTATGTATTTCAGCACTTTATCGCTAACATAATATTTTTCATTAACTTCATCATCCAAAATATCTTTCAATAACACCTCTTTATCGTTCGGCTGTTGGATATCTGTATGTAATTCTCCGAATAATCCTATTTTTTGAGTTCTGATGTTGCTCCAATAATATCTTTTGCGTGTTTGTGCCGAAACCAGAGCGGAATCTATCATAACAGGAAAAACATTAACCATTTCGGATATTATCCGTAAATATTTTTTCTTCATTCTCACATTTTCAAGCATAAAAATTACGTCCGGATTATGCTTTTTTGTGTGGTTCAGTATCTCAACGAAAATGAAAAACAAACGGCTTTGGGGGTCATCGAAAGCAAGTCCTTTTCCGGCAAACGAAAATCCTGTGCAGGGAGTTCCGGCAAGTATTAAGCCTATTGAAACCCAATCAATATCCCAATTTTTCCAGTCCTCAATGCTTCCGAGTTGGATTGTGTCCTGGAAATTCAACTGCGTTTGCCCGATAGCGTGTTTGTCTATCTCGGAGGCATAGTATTTATCATATTCTATTCCAAGTTCCGCGAGGGCTATTTGTCCGCAACTCATTCCGTCACAAAGCGATAATACATTCATGCTTCGTCAAATAATAAAACTTGTTTTTTTACTTGAACCGCATTTCTGCAATTCTTTACGGCTGTTTTGAAATAGCTATCTTTCAACTCGCAACCGATTGCTTTCCGCCCATCTTTCAGGGCTTGGTATGCTTCCGAGCCGATACCGAGAAACGGGGTGAAAACCGTTTCGTCTGGATTCGACCAAAGGTTTACAAGGCGATGAATTACTGCCAATTGTAAAGGTGCAATATGCTTTTCGTCGCCCATATCCGTTCCCTCTTTTCCGTTCAAAACATCTGTCCGCTTTATATCCATCCACACAGGCGAAGCCCATTTTTGCCAAATATCAAGCGGAAAATTTTGTTTGTTGATATGATTAATAGGCTGCCATTCCGATTTGTCGCCGTCCCATTTACGGAAGATTGTAATGTATTCAGCCATTCCAATTCCTGTATAGCTGCTGTCGGAAGTAACCGTTTTGTAAAGCAATCGTTGCGTTTTAGTGCGCTGCATTTCAAGTACGGGGTCAGTCCAAATGGTTACCTTTGAGTGAAGTTTGAAGTTTTCCGCCAGAACCGCCTTTGTGTGTTCGCCGGTAAAATCATACATTCCTGTATATCCCGAACTGTTTTTATAAACGCCCAAATCTTTTGTGTGGCAGCACATCAATCTTCCCGGCTTTAATATTCGGTAAAGCTCTTTCAAAAGGAAAGCGTACTGCTCAAAAAAGGCTTCGTGGCTTTCGTTGTTCCCCATATCGTGTATGTAGTTTGAATAGGTAAACAACGAACTGAAAGGCGGGGAAAAGATAATCAAGTCAACGCTATTGTCGGGTATGCGCTTTATTTCAATGCAGGTATCACCTTTCATCAACAACATATCATCGGTACGGTACTCGTCGTATTCATAGTCGGAAAGTAATCCGTATCGGTTGGCGTTGACGTTGCGATTCATTTCTTCGAGCATCTCATCGAATAGCTTTTGTTTCTTTTCAACGATTAATTTTGCATTTTCCATTGTGTCTGTTACTATTAAGTGAATATTTACGGGTTCTTTGCGCCCGAAACGATGCGAGCGCCTGACTGCTTGATAAAACAGTTCAAAGCTGAAATCAGGGCTTGCAAATATCTGTGTGCCGCAGTTTTGGAAGTTCATCCCGAAACCGCAGATGCTTGTTTTCGTTATTAGTATTTCGAATTTTCCGTCCGCAAAGTCGGATAACACAGTTTCTTTTTGTTCTACCGTATCGCTTCCCCGAACCTCTTTTGCTTCCGGCAACAGGCGGCGCAGTATGTCGCCTTCCTCATTCTGCTTTATCCATATAATAACCTGTCCGTCCGTTTCAAGGGCTATTTTAGCCGCTAATTCAAGGCGTTCTTGCTTTGTCTTACGAAGCTCTTGATTGAAGTTTGTAGCGTTTACAATGCCGCGAGAAAACAGTAAACCGTCCGTTGGTTTAGTTTCTACCCGATGCTCGATGATATTAAGCGGCGGCAAAATGTAGTTTTTCCCCGTTTCAACAAAACCGATGTCGGCGGGGTTGGAAAACATTATTGCCCAAGAAGAAATCCATCCGTAAAAATCTCGCTTGGCGTGTGCTTTCAATCGGTAGTTATTCATTCCCTCCTCGCGCACAAACCATTTTGAGCGCATATCTTGAGCGTCAAGTATATCAAGGAACTCGGAATGGTTGCCGATTTCGTTTAAGTCGTTCGGGGCGGGTGTGGCTGTGCAACAAAGTTTATACGGCGTATCTTTGAACGTCCTTATTAAGAGGTTTTTATATTTTCCTGTGAAGTTTTTTAGTATGCTGCTTTCGTCAAGTATAACACCAGAATAATCCGCAGGATTGATGTGTTCTAATTGTTCGTAATTTGTTATGAAAAGCCCCGACCGGTTCTTTGCCGTTTCGCTTGCTTTTGTTACTTCATACCCGAACCTTTTCCCTTCTTTGATTGTCTGTTTTGATACAGATAGCGGAGCTAAAATGAGTACTCTTTTACCGGTTTGATAAACTACTTGTTGCGCCCATTCGAGTTGCATATTTGTTTTTCCGGAGCCACATTCGGAAAATATTGCACCTCGTCCGAGTTTGAGCATCCGTTTGACACAGTATTTTTGAAAGTCAAACAAAACGGGATTTAACTTGTCAATTTCAACATCAAAACCGGATTCGATGTGGCGTTGTATTTTGCTTTCGAGTATTTTTTGATATTCGTTCATTAGTAATTTTCTAAATCTTCAAACCGAAACAATGCGGCTGTTGATTGTATCTTATCAAATCCAAACACTCCATTATCGGCAACTCTTTTTACAAGGACATCAATACGTTTACCGGAGCTTTTATCCATATAAATAACCATATCAAATGGCTTTAACTTCATTGCATCTTCTTTCTTCATAAACTTTGTTTTTTTAATATCCATCTAAAACTCTTCTAACATCACTGTAACTAACTCCATTTCCTTCAGACCTTAATTTTCTTTCAATATCAAAGTCATCGTAAATATCCTGATGCCATCTTAATTCTCTATTAAGACTACCGGATATTTTTCCATCTCTTTCTAATCTATCTAATTGACGTTCAAATTCAAAAATATCTCTGTTCATTTCGTTATTATTCCCGCGTGAATGTCTGTGAATTGCTTACCTACATACGCGGCGAGTTCATCGCTTTTTAGGCAAAGGCGAGCCGCGCGACCCGCAGCCGGATCCGAACGGACGCAGTACGTATCGCCGAACGCGAAACCCGAAAGGGAAGCTTTGAGCCAAGGCATCCATTTCTTTTGGTTGCCGTCATTGTAATCAGCCTCCCAACCCTCGTTTAAAGCTTCAGTTACTACGATTGCCTTGTATTGTTCTTGGAAATACGGGCGCAAATCCTCCGGAACATCGCTAAATGCCGGCACTTCCGGTCTGCCTGTTTCTTCAATGGCATCCTGTAACGTCTTTATTCTGTCCGTTACTTTTTCGCTGAAAATTTCAGCCCCGAACAGTTTTTCGAGTAACTGTTTCTCCCTTAATTCTTCTGTGCGATAAGCATCTAAAACTGTTTTTTTAGAAATGTTTAATGTCTTCATTACTTATAAATTTTGCTTTGTTTAACTTGTTGATTGTTATTCCAGCCATTCGTTTTATGTTTGCTGTGCGTGTATCATCTCCGGGCAGGTTTCGGAGGGCAGCGAGAAGTTTTATTATATCTTCCCGCTGCTTGTTAGATATTGCATACATGGGCTATTTAAGCAAGAACCTCCGAGAGCCGGGAACGGTCATCATATATTGCCTTTCCATATCCGGATGTTCCTTGCAAAACAGCTTGCTGTCGAACTTTTCGCTGTCCTTTGCCGCTTTCCATGTTGCAAGTGTTTTCCCGCCGTAAGAGATTGCCTCCGCGTCGCCGAATGATAGTTTTATCTTTTCTTCCAGATTTTCTTTGCGTTCCTCAAGTGCTTTCAATTCCTCTTTCACGCCTTTCAGTTCGGTGTACGCCTCTAATACTTCCTCTGTCGTTTCGATGATTTTACCGTCTGTGTGGCGGGCGTATTTTTTTACGATATCCTCAACGCTCACCGCTTCCGGCTCGACGCCTCCGATGATATTATAAGTCCAAAAACGCTCCACCTCCTCGCAAACCCAAGCATAAAAATTGGGAACAAGGGTAATATCTATGTATCCAAAGTCGCGTCCGGCAGAAAGCCAGGCAAGCGATCCTTGCTCAAATTCAGCTACTCCTAATTGATATTGAATCTGGACGAACCAATGCTTCGGCAAATCTTCCGGGTCAATGGTTGCTTGGGTGGTTTTTATTTCCAAAATACCCTTGTTCACGTTGTTTCGGGGCATATCAGGCAACCAAAATGTACGGTCGGGAGATACTCGCATGAAATCCTTTTCTTTGTTTACAAATAGCCAATCGCCGGCAGAGGACTTAATAACCTCGCGCCCCGTTTCGTCCATCCAGAAGCGAGATACGGCATCTTCAAGATAATGCCCGGCTTTCATCGCAAAAGTTTCGTCTTTAGGCTCGTCAAGCCCTTTTTTTCTTCGCCAGAGCGCATAGGGGCTTTCATAAGGATTCAATCCCAATATGCTTGCTACTTCGGAACTTCCTATACCACTTTTGCGGTGTTCGAGCCATTCAGCTCTGTCTTTCGGTTTAATAATTGTTACGCTCATAACAATGATTTTTTATTGTTGGAAGTAGCTTCGTTAGTTCCTTTTGCAGCAGCTTGCATTGCTTCCGCTACCTTGTCCTTGTTGGTTTCGGCTTTTTTAGCCGCTTCGCGTTCTTTAGCCGGTTTGATGAATTCGTCTTCAATGGTTGTCGTGCCTTCCTTAATAGCGTTCCAAGCCGCTTTCAATGCAAACAATTTTTCCTTGTCGATTTCTTCCTTCTTTGTGATGCCGAGATAATCTAAAATCATTTGTTCGCTTACCCCTGCTTTGGCATAGTTGGAAAGTGCATTTTTTCGGCTTGTTTCAAGGTCAATGGCTTTACCAAGAGCAACCTGCTTCACATCTTCAATCACTTTTTTTGTTACCGCTTTGGGTACGACTTTCAACACCGCATTGCGAAAAGCGATTGCCGAAGCGGCGTTACCTGTTACAACCTGCATATCTTCCGAAAATGTCTTGCCCTGCTTGTCGGTTATCCGGCGCTTAACCTCAACGGAAACGGCAATATTGGTCTCCAAGTCGTGGCAAATTCCCTGCGCGGTGATTGTTTTGCCGTCGTTCCCGATAATGCGGGTTTGAACCCGCATGTTTCCCCAAGCGCCGGCTATTATTTCCGCCATGCGTACCGAAACGCCTTCAATCACCTCGCCGCTGCGACGCAAAGCATAAAAACAATCTTCAGCCGTCTCCGTGTCCATTGTGGCATAGGTTGCTATTTGATTAAGTACATTCGGCAAGCAGCGCGGATACTGTTTTGCGGTTGAAATCTGAATATCAACCTCCGACCTGTTCAGAGCCTGTAACATCTCTGATTGTTGGATTTGAATAATATCATTCATAAAATTGCTGTTTTTTTTGGCATCTTACAGCTTTTGCCATTGCTTTGTCAGGCAGGCAGGGTTCGAACCTGCTGTACAGAGAAAGGCTAATTTTTGATTCGCTAAACGCGATATTGCGGTTCTTGCCTTCTTCTCCGCAGCCACTCCCGCCGTGACCTGCGCCCGCGCGCATCTGCCCT
>JAIRVZ010000119.1 GCA_031253625.1 Dysgonamonadaceae bacterium | reverse complement strand
TTTGTTTGTGAGAAT
Source organism: Dysgonamonadaceae bacterium (assembly GCA_031253625.1). Taxonomy (GTDB): domain Bacteria; phylum Bacteroidota; class Bacteroidia; order Bacteroidales; family Azobacteroidaceae; genus JAIRVZ01. The sequence continues at coordinate 7,622 of JAIRVZ010000119.1, read as the reverse complement.
GTAAACATAACCTCCTTTAGTCATCTTCAATTAATTTTGCGACAAATAAACATTTTTGTAAAACACCAAAATAAAAAATAACGCCTCAAACTAATTTTTAACCGCAATCTCCCTTAGTATAAGATGTGAAATTTTACTTTTAAGTTTCAATTGTAAATTTTTCCGCAAAATAGTGTTGAGTTTTAATGAAATAATATTTTCGTTTTTCCTTGACAAAGGAGGGATATTTTTTGTATAATTGCAGTGATGAAACGAAAATAGGAAAGCCGGCAATCCGATTATTCTTTGTCAATAACTCACTTAACTAATGAACCACTAACAATCTATGCAATCTACAACAAAATAAAACATTGTTTTACATTCTACAATCAGTAATTATTGATATTGGAGGAGGAGTGCACCCTCCTCCATTTTAAAAAGTATTTTTCAATATTCTCTATGTTTATTATTGAAAAATAGTATCTCTAATGTACTAAATATTTATTTTTGCCGAAAAATACATGATGAACTACAACATTGATTTTACACAACTCACCAAATATGTTAATCTTGAATTAGTAGCAAAACATATTGTAGAAGGTTTTATTACTGGAATCCATAAAAGTCCCATGCACGGCTTTTCTGTAGAATTTGCAGAACACAGACAATACAATACTGGCGAACCTACTAAACATATTGATTGGAAACTCTATGCAAAAACCGACAAATTATTTGTGAAACGCTTTGAAGAAGAAACAAATTTGAGATGCCAAATTGTAATTGACCACTCTTCATCCATGTACTTCCCTTTGCAGGATACATACACGCTGCAATCTCCCAATAAAATCTTTTATTCCATATATGCCGCTGCGGTTCTTATGCAAATACTTAAAAATCAGCGTGATGCCATAGGCGTTAGTGTTTTTTCCGATACTCTGGAACTCCATACAAGAGCCCGGGGTGGTGAAACCCATCTAAAAATGCTTTACCGAGAACTTGAAAAAATATTGCAACCCATATCAAAAGATACCCGCGCTAACTCAATGATTTCAGATACCCTGCATGCTATTGCCGAACAAATTCACAAACGTTCTATGGTTGTGATTTTTAGCGATATGTTTGAATCTCAGGTAAAAACAGAAGACCTTATGCTTGCCCTGCAACACCTGCGCCACAATAATCACGATGTTCTACTGTTTCATACCTACGATAAAAAATTAGAGTTTGACTTTGCCTACGATAACCGACTTTATAAATTCATTGATATGGAGACCGGCAGTGAAGTCAAACTGCACTCTAACCATATCAGGGAATACTATCAAACCGCTATCGGAGAGTATTTTCAAGAACTTAATCTCAAATGCGGACAGTATCAAATTGACCTTATCCCTGTGGATATTCATCGCGGACTCGAACAAATACTCATACCCTATCTATTAAGACGAAAACAATGATTCATGAACAGAAAAAAAAAATTACTCATTCAAAACTTACCATTCAAGATTGGGCAATACAGGAGAGACCAAGAGAAAAATATCTCTCGTTAGGTTTTCCGGCACTTTCTGATACGGAACTTATTGCCATTTTAATTCGAAATGGCACAAAAAGTCAATCGGCTGTTGATCTTGCAAGAAAACTGCTCTCCATTTGTAACTACAATTTGAATATTTTATCAGAAGTTAAATTTGATAAATTACTGAATATTAATGGAATAGGAAAAGTAAAAGCGATTACTCTTCTAGCAGCTTTCGAATTGGGAAAACGCTGTAAATCTCAAGCTGTAGAAAAGAAAAGAAGAATTGAAAGCACTAAGGATTTAGTGGATTTGATGCAAAGTAAAAACGCTTGCCAATGTGTGGAAGAATTTTGGGTAATTTATGTAAATCAAGGAGCTTTTTTATTAGGTACAGAAAGATTCGGGCAGGGCGGTTTAACAAATACTTCAGTGGATATTCGGCTCATTATGGGAAAAGCACTGGAATTAAAAGCAACTGGAATTTTTCTGTGTCATAATCACCCATCCGGAGATATAACACCAAGCAAACAGGATTTTGCGCTTACCAGGAAAATTGAAAATGCTGCAGCACTATTAACTATTAAGGTGTTAGACCACATTGTAATTTGTAGAGAAGATTACTACAGTTTTGCCGAAAAAGATATCCTTATTCCAGCACGGAGGCAATAATAATACATCGGAAATTGGAAATCAAATATTAAATACGAAAACCGAGAGGATTGCGTTATTTATTAGAATAAATGAGTATATGATATGGATAACACACGACAAAATAAAATTGCCAAACTGATTCAGAAAGAACTCGCAGAAATATTTTTAGAGGACGGAATACCTGTATATAATTGTATGTTAACAGTTACCCAAACAAGAGTAACCCCAGACCTCTCCTTAGCCCGTTCCTATTTAAGTATTTTTAATGCTGAAAATAACAATGATGTTTTAAAAGCGATTAAAAGAAATACCAAAGATGTTAGGTATCGTTTGGCGCAAAAAGTGAGACATCAACTGCGAATAATCCCGCAACTTGACTTTTTTATCGATGATTCGTTAGACTATCTTGAAAATGTTGAAAACTTGTTGAAAGCTTAAAGCGTGAAAAAAATATCAAACATAGCATTTTTTATAGCTCTCCGGTATCTATTTTCACGCAAAAAAAATAATATCATCAGTATTATATCAATGCTTTCTGTCTTGGGAATAATGGCAAGTACAACCGCACTCATCATTGTCCTTTCGGTATTTAACGGGATGCAGGATTTAGTGGTCGGTAATTTCAACCGTTTCAATCCTCCGCTTAAAATTGAAGCCAAAGAAGGAAAACTGTTCTCGATTTCAGATTCTCATTTTTCACTTTCTGATATTGAAAACACACAAGGCGTTAAAGCCGTTGAGCAAGTATTATATGATTTAGTTTTAATTCATTACAACGATAAGCAAACGTTAATTACACTCTATGGTGTCTCGGATAATTATTTCAAACTGTCCGGTTTGTCGGAGATGATTCTTGATGTAAAATACGATTTTCAGTCTCAGACCGGCATTTTTTTTGGCACTGGAGTAGCCGGATTTCTCAATGTTGAGCTCCATCGTTTTGATATCGCAAAACTCTATTACCCGAAACGCCATAAGAGGAATCTGCTCAACCCCCTTGAAGCGTTTCAAACTTGCTATGCCCCGCCGTTGGGCGTCTTTGCCAGTTATACGCCTTATGACGATAACTGTGCTTTTGTTCCAATTGATTTGGCTAAAACATTATTCAATTGTGAAACAGAAATCTCTTTTCTCGCAGTTTATTTGGATGATAATACTTCAATGCAAAAAGTGCATAAGAAGATTACGCAAATGTTAGGAGAGGGATTTACCGTAAAAAACCAGATGCAGCAAGAACCCCTGATGTTTAAAACGATAAAAGCAGAAAATCTGATTGTATTTCTCATTTTGGGATTTATTTTGTTCATCGCCACTTTTAACATCATTGGCATTTTGGGAATGCTTATTTTTGAAAAGAAACAGGATATTTCTATTTTGCACACTTTAGGAGCACCAAAAACGTTAGTTAAAAGAGTCTTTTTAATGTTAGGAACAATGATTGGAATCATTGGCGGATTTTTGGGAATGTGTATAGGGTTGATATGTTGTTTGTTGCAGCAACATTTTGGTATTATTACCTTAGGAAACAACGATTCTTCTTACTTGCTTATGGCATACCCTGTGGCTATGAATATGAAAGATTTCGTAACTGTTTTCACTTTAATCATAGTAATCAGTATAATTACTTCCTCCTTATCCCTGCGTGGATTGAAAAACAATTATTTAATGAACAAATATTAACCGTTATGAATAACAAATTCTGCCTCCTTCTTCTTCAATTTACCTTTTTTTCTCTTTGTTGGGCACAAGATGTTTCTATTGGGGAGTTTAAAGAATATTTGCCCTATAACAGATTTCACGCTGTTGCCCAAGACAAAGGGAACATTTATGCAGCCACTGAAAAGAGCATTTTGGTAGTAGATAAAAAAGACAAATCGCAGGAAAAATGGTCTAAATTAAACGGTTTGTCGGATGTGGAGATACAAACCCTGCACGCCGATGAGAATGGAAGTCTGATTATCGCATATACTAATTCAAACATTGATGTGATTAAAGATTATAAAGTTTACAATATTCGGGATTTGTTTAACAAGCAAATTATTGGTTCTAAGATTATAAACAAAATTACAACTATTGATAATTTAGCCTATCTTACCTGTGATTTTGGGGTGGTTATTTTAGATTTGAATACTTTATTAGTAAAAGACTCGTGGTTTACTGTACTTAACAATGAACCATATCAAGCACTTTGTTTTGCCATACATCAAGATAGATATTATTTAGGTACAAACAATGGCGTTTTTTCATTACCTATTTCGGAGCAAAATCCTGCCGATTTCTCCAGATGGAAGCAGGAAGATGAACTATCAAAATCGCTATATAGATTTTTGTGTAGTTATCAGGATAAATTATATGCTGTTAGGGTTGTTGATAACAAACCGGATTCGTTGTTTGTGTATGAAAATTCTTCTTGGAAGCATAGCGATGCACTACATACAAAGTATTTTAGAGAACTTGAGGTGAAAAATGGGAAAATGTTGGTTTGCGAGTGGGACAATGTAAAAATCTTTACAGAAAACTCTTATACGCGCTATTATTGGTACCCTTCACCGCATAGGTCATGGCAAAATGCTCGTGGTGCCATTTTTGATGAAAATATGAATGTATGGGTGGCTGATAATAGTTCAGGTTTAGTTTTTTTTAAAAATGATTCGAATAAATATGAAATAATAAAAGAGGAAGGACCTGAAAACAGTAGCACTTTCGGATTATGCCTTACCAACGGGTTCTTAGCCGTTGTTCCCGGAATGCGAACAGAAGGAATCTATCCCAATTGGGCATCACCTGCTATTAGTGTTATGAACGATGATCAGTGGTGGTCGCACGCAAATTTTAGTCAATTTAAAAGAGCAAATGCTTTTAATTCTGTGGTAATTAATCCGTTAAATACGAACGAAATCTATATGGCTTCCTGGATAGGAGGACTTTTTAAAATAAACAAAGCAACAAGAGAAATGGGTGTTTATAATCGGGAGAACTCTATATTAACAGTTCCACAAGAGCGGCTTTCGAAAAAAGATACTTCACTTTTTGTATCCGGTTTGGTAATAGATAAACGTAATCATCTATGGATAGCCCATACGGAAGCGGAAAACCTTGTAAAAGTTAAGGACCTCAATACTTCAGAAGAGGTATGGCACTCTATCAATATTGGTTACGACGGAAATATGGTAGAACATATTTTTATTGATTCTCGTGATTACAAATGGATTACGTTGCCAAGACGCAATGAGTTGGTAGTCTTGAAGGGTTCTCCTGGTAATGTTGAAAAATCGTACAGGGTAGATTTAACTTCACAGGCAAATGTATCAGGGGCTCGTCTCAATTGCATTGCTGAAGACAGAGAGGGAAGAATTTGGACAGGGCACGACCAGGGTGTAAAAGTTATTTACGATGCTTCGCAAGTTTTTAACAAGACTGTGTATGCAAAAAATATCCTTATAGAACAAATTATTGGAGGTACGGCTTATACGCAAAATCTCCTTGAATCTGAATGGATTAACTGTATTGCCGTTGATGCTGCCAATAGAAAATGGATTGGAACGCGAAGTTCGGGCTTGTTCTTGCTTTCTCCCAGCGGAACAGAACAACTTTTCCACTTTACTACCGATAACTCTCCACTTTTTTCTAACCAGGTAAACGATATAAAGATTAATCACGAAAACGGCGAAGTGTTTATCGCTACTTCAAGCGGATTGATATCTTATAAAGGAACGGCAACCGCAGGAAAAGACAATTATAAAGAAGTTTTGGTATATCCGAATCCGGTGCGGGAAGATTATCACGGTCCCATTGCTATTAAGGGATTGATGGAAGATTCGTTCTGCAAAATTACTGACTCTGCCGGAAATTTGGTGTGGCAAGGATATGCCTACGGCGGTCAGCTGATTTGGAATGGAAAGGATTTCTACGGCAAACGTCCCGCTACGGGAGTATATTTTGTAATGGCATCCAGCAAAACCGGAAAGGAGAAAAAAGTGGCGAAATTTTTGTTTGTACAATAATGATTATTTCAACTAAAGGTTTCGTTCTGCAAACTATTAAGTATTCAGACCACAGTTTGATTGTAAAAATATTTACCAAAAAGAGCGGTACAGTTTCTTTTATCATTAAAAATGCTTTTAATAAAAAAAGCAAACAACCGGCAAATTATTTTACGCCGCTATCAATCTTGAATCTTAATTATAATGAAACATATTCAGAAAAACTTACCTTTCTGAAAGAAGTAACAATGGCGTATCCCTATCATTCCATCCCTTTAGACATCCGAAAAAACACACTACTGCTTTTTTATCAGGAACTGTTGAGCAAACTTCTATTTCAGGCAAATGCGCCGGATGAACCGCTGTATGATTTTATTGAAGAGTATTTGATACAATTGGAAACTACCCCTCGACTTTCTTCCGACTTTCATATTGTTTTCTTAGTACAACTCATTCAAAATTTGGGTTATACGCCTGAATTAAATTTCTCAATACAAACTCCCAGTTTTTCTATTGAAGATTCTAATTTTGTAGCCCATAATGTAGAATCCTCCCTATTTTTGTCGAAAGATGCCGGTTTTTACTTCTATAACATTCTGAAAAAAAATAATTACGAAATTCCAAACAAGAATATTCGTATGGAATTATTGAATGGACTTCTTCTGTACATCATGAAGTACCACAAACATATCAAAGAGATTGAATCGGTGGGGATTCTATCTGAAATTTTACGATAATAAATTCAAAAGAATAATCCTGACTTTCGCTTTGAGACACCCTAAATTATTTTCGATTCACCCATCGGACTACGGCACCGTACAGTTCCTGCTGTTCTTTGTCTATTCCGAGTATTTTTATCTTGGTAAATCGTGAAGTTGACAGACGATATTTAAGTTGATACATTGTTTTAGTGAGTTTGTGCCCTTTTGATTGTTATTTTTGATTTTGCGAAAGGAAACAAAAAAAATATACTTTCGTCGCCGATTTAATTATGTTGTGTATGTTCAGTTATTCACATTTGTTTATTTAGATTTTTTATGAAAACTTATCTTATTAAAATTCTTGCTATTGACGGAAGTGCAACACTAACTGCCACCGTACATCCTGCCGATGCAGCCAACAAAGCGATAAGTTGGACAAGCAGCCATCCGGAGATTGCTGCTGTTTCTAATGGTACTGTTACGGCAAAGTCTGCGGGTATGGCTACTATTATCGTTACCACCCAAGATGGTGGTTTTACAGCGATATGTGTTGTTTCCGTAACCCAAACAGAACCCGAAGGGGCAGGAATTGTTATTAACGGCGTTAAATGGGCAACGCACAACTTGGCATCTCACGGTAAATTTGTTGAAAAGCCTGAAGATTACGGCGCACTTTTCCAATGGGGGCGCAAAGGGGACGGGCACGAACAACGCACCAGCTCCAATTATCCTACCAACGACTATAGCCAAGAAAACGGTGTAGTAAGCGGCACAGGTCTTGATGCTCACGGA
>JAIRVZ010000090.1 GCA_031253625.1 Dysgonamonadaceae bacterium | reverse complement strand
ACTTCAACTTCTTCTGTTAAGACAGGGAAATTAAAAGCATCGCCCAAAATCGTTACAATACCTTCAACTGTAGGAATCAAGGATTCAACCCAGTTGTCAAGATTATCCCAAGAAGTATCGGAAACTCCGTCCCATGTGAAAATTTTTGAGGGTGGGGGAGGAAGTTCATAGAAAACACGTTCCACCATTTCTATTGTATGTTTACCTATGGTATTTTTTGCTGTCAGGGTAATAGTATATATTCCATTTTCAGCGTAGGTATGTTCCGGATCTTTTTCCGTGGAAGTCGTTTCATCTCCGAAATCCCAAAGCCATTCCGTATCGGGAGAGGCAAAAGAGGTGTTAGTGAATTGACGTGTAAAGGAGTTTGTTCCGGATTCATTGATGGTAAAGTTAGCTATAGGGGCAAAAGGACAGAGGTTCGGGAATACATACAAAGAAGGAGTGAATATTTGCCAATTTGAGGCTCCGTCTTTATAACGAGAAGGACTATTGGGATCACTTTCTTGTGTATAAGTCACAGCAAAATCATCTCTGTTAATGGGAGAATAATGAACCTGATACCCAATAAAGAATGGGCCGGTAACATAGACGGTAGAATCAAAATCAATGCTTACTGTCCCTGACGATAGTGCATCAAAAGATACATCTTGCTTGTGTATCTCTTCTCCCGGATTTCCATTGTTATCTCTAGTCCATACCTTCAAAGTTATTTTTGCATAATCCGGATTTTTAGAATTATTTCCTAAGGCAGCGATGTCCATTTTTAAGCCGGATATCGTAAAATTACCTTGTAAATCGTAATATTCGGCAAAGTCTGTCCATCTGACAATGCTAGGTCCTGTGTAATAGCCGTTACCTGTTCCCCACCAATTATTCAGACGACCTCTGCTTTCTTGATCATTATCGGCATATTCGCAAACAATCTGATCGAATTCCGCTAATTTAACGTGTATTTCATTCGATTCTTCAGAAATCATATCTCCTGTTGCGGTTTTTACCGTATAATACCAATCGGTTGAAACATTCCTGTCTAAATTTTCTATTTTGTAAGTCAGTTCATTACCAACCGGTTTGTCTAAAAATCCACCGGCATCATACATCTTTTCTCCACCTTCTTTATGATATACACTCAGCAAATACGAGGGTCTTGGACCATAAAAATTTATCATAGGGTCTCCAATTATCGACATCCCATAATGCCATGATATAGTGATATTAGAGTGTGTATTTCCAAATGTATTAATCCACCATATTTTTAATGATTCGCCTATAGATTTTCCTTCTCCTAATGGTTTGTAAAATTTATCAAAGCTGAGCATGGAGCCTGTTTTTGTACTTCCAACAGCTACTAAGGATGAATTACCGGCATTATAAACATGAGCTCCTGCTACAAATCCGTAGCTTGAGGTTGGAGAAACGGCAGTCCAATTGGCAGCACTGCAAGAAAATAAGTTATAACCAATAGCCTCAGGTCCTTTACTGAAAACTTCATTTGAATAAAATCCTCCACCTGACATTGCTAAATAGTCATGACCAGCATGACAAGCAAGTTGTATAAATTCATATCTGTTATTTTTCAAACGGCCTAAATAATCTGCTTTCCCGAAAAAAGAATCTTCATTCGTTACTATATCATAATTTGAATCTCCATACAAATATTGGATGTCTTTTTTAAAGCCTTCATGCATAGACCAATCATGGTCTGTATATGAAAGACCGAACTTGTTATTTACAGTAGTTTGTCCGATCCAAAATTTATGATTTTTATCCAAATATCTTTCTAATCCTTCTTTTTCAGACATAAGTTTTCCCATATTTGCCGTTGATATTCGTCCCACAAAAATTTCGGGCTGAATATCTCCTGTGTGAGAATCATAAATGCCATTCCCGTTGGCATCGCCCCATATTCCATTGAAGTCCATATAATATAAATCACAAGGCCATACGGCATAGGCATATTCATCAAAGTCGTTATCATTTTCGTACCATGCTGTGGGAATATCTCCTATAAAAACAACTCCACTCAGATCGGTTTGATTAGATATTATTAAATTTTTTACATCTGTGTGATTCCCTCCGGAAAAGCTTTCCATGATAACTTCACATCCATACACATTATTAATATCGTGCGCATATCTATCAATCTTGCCGGAAAGCTGGCTATACATCGACGAAGTTACGATGATAAGCACTTTATCAACTCCCGGATTCACATGCGATTTTTTAGCTAATCTTAAAACTTCCGAATGAGAAAATGTGGCTCGTAAACCCACACGTTGGGCTTGATAATTAGCATAATCCTCTCTCGAATCTCCTCTCAATTGGATATCGACAGCAAACAAACGAGCTAATTCGATACGTTCCTGATCTGTTAATGTTTGTCCGAAACCTACAAAATTGAAAGTTCCTAAAAAAAACAGAACCACAATTAAATTTAATATTTTATTTTTCATATTGTTTAAAATTAATTTTGGTTTTTATTCATTGTGCCAAATTGCATTAAAACCCGTGCGACCTACCGAAGTGGCAGGATCTGCTATCGGTGTTACCGGCGCTGCTAAACCGGGGAAAGTAACTTTGAAAGTCATGGTTGCGTTTCCCGATGCACTAATTTCGCTAATTACAATACCATCTAAACCGGAGGTGTTGTTTGACAAAAAGGCCGGTGGATTGCTTGTGTCGCTGAAAGTTGTGCGGCCGACTTGACTGCTGAAATAAGCATTGGAAAGAGTTCCATTCGTTGTTGTATTGTTTCCTCCCGGACGATAAATATACACCTCATCCGGAGGACCATCTGAATTTCCTTCTAAACTTGGATTAACACGGTAAATGATAAGTCCACTTCCCGGTAGTTTAGAATCCCATATTACATTTCTATCCCGGTATTCTATCAGAAAAAATTCCGTAGTCGAATTGGGAGATGCAATTTTGTAACAGTTATTCGTTGGCGACCACACGTTATTGATGGTATAAATCCCTGTTTGGGTTATCTCTGTAATTTCGGGAGCAGACCATGGGGCATATTTATGACTTATCCAAGCTGATGACGATTGCGGTGGAAGAGTATTACTCGCCATCACATCCCAACTGCCTACCGGAGTAATTGTTGTGTTGTCATATCGATACACATCGGGAGCACCAAGTGTGTGATACATTTCATGAGTCAATACGCTATGCTTGTTGGCGGTTAAATGGTTTTCTATTTGAAAATTATAATTCCAAACTCGTTTACCGTTTAATTGTACATTTTGAGTATAAAGTACCCATTGATGCGGCCATAAAAGCGAAGCCCATGCCCCTGCATCTCCTCTAACGATAAAACAAATATTATCAACATAGCCATCGCTATCAAAATCCAAATTCAGACCAGCCGGGATTTGACTTTTAATTGCATCGATGCAACGTTTTAATAAACCATGCTCTACTGAAGCCTGCACGGACAGTGGGTCAGCCAAAGTGACTGCTGTGAAAGTTGAACGAGGATAAGTATCTTGATAAGATAAAACTGTTGTTCCGGCCGTTGTCGGATAAAAAGTAGACAGTACATCTAATTGTCCGTGTGAAATATCCTTAAAGTAACGATACATGGATTCGCCCGGAACGTCTTTGTTGAAAAAGTCGGCAAAATAGCCGGTAGATTGAGTAAATTCGGTATCGTCTGAAAAACGGATATAAACAACTATGTTGTTCAGGGTTCCTCCTGTAGGCGCAGCTGCGCGTAAAGTAGATTTTTCAGGCGTGGCTTTTAAAAAATCGCGTCGAATTTGTCTTCTTTTTTCGGCTGAAATATCAATATTGGGAGAAATCCCAAGCTTTTTAGGATCGGCTTTTCCAACAAAATACCCCGACGAAACCAAATTGTCGTTTTTCAAAACAGCATACGTTAAGTATCCTGTTTGCGGGTCTTTAATTACTGTAAAGCCGTTGGCATCATGAACGCGACGGTGAAATTCATCACCGGTTATGTACAACTGCACTTTTTCTCCGTTGGGTTGTTCGAACTCAAACGGAAAATCGGTTACGAAAACTGCAAATAAAGTATTACTGCTTAGCAACAGAAAACACAAAAGAATAGTAGATAAGTACTTTTTCATCTTGACGTGCGTGTGTTTACAAAAATTTATATTCAATTTAAGTGCGAAGATAGCAATTTTTTTTAAAATAAACAAGCTCGATATGAAATTTGTAAAGACTTCATATCGAGCTGGTTAATTATGTAAGCAAATATCTTTACTTATACATAAATTTTTGTTCCAAATCGGTATTCCCAATTGTTACGCTGAATTCTCCCGGTTCGGTAATCCATTCATTTTGTAAATTGACAAACGCCAAATCCGAGGCATCGATGGTGAATTTTACCGTTTTTGTTTCACCCGGTTGAAGTGATATTTTTTCAAAACGACGCAAGCGTTTCACATCGGGAGTTATACTCGCCACCAAATCGGAGGTATAAAGTTGAACGACTTCTTTACCTGCAATTTTTCCGGTATTCGTTACATCTACAGAGATTTCTAACGGCTGATCTCCGGAAAGTTTGGTAGTGCTTAATTTCAGATTTTTATATTTGAAAGTTGTATAACTTAATCCGAATCCGAAATGGAATTCAGGAGTAAAGTCGCCTTCATAATTGTATACTCCAACTGCTTTAGATTGCTCTTCCGATGGTTTATGAATGTAAGGAACCAGCGAATTAACCGCACTCGGATAAGTTATCGGCAATTTTCCGGATGGGTTTATATCTCCGAAAATAATATCAGCCAAAGCATCTCCACCATGATTTCCGGGCCAGTAAGCCATCAAAATACCATTTATGTCGGATGCGATTTCCCGAATGATTCGAGGACGGCCTTGTATCAATGCCAAAATAACCGGTTTGCCTGTTTGAATAAGTTCTTTAGCATATTCTAATTGTAATCTGCTTAAAGTCAAATCAGTCAGGTCTCCAGGTTTTTCTGCATAAGCATTTTCTCCCAAACATAAAATGATGTAATCCGATTGTTTGGCAGCGGCAATAGCTTCTTCGTATTGATCTTTCTTTTCTTCACGGTAATCCGAACCATGCACATAACTGATGCCTGGAATGCAAGTTGCATTTGCTCCGATTTTGTTTTGAACAGCTTTTGCTACAGTGTTAAACGATGCGGCAAATTCGTCGCTCAATTCACCTTGCCATGAATAAGTCCAGCAGCCATTAAGCGGACGCATGGAATTGGAACCCGGACCGGTTACCAACACTTTGGCAGATTTGTTTAGAGGAAGAATATTACCTTCATTTTTCAACAAAGTAATCGCTTCGGCAGCAACTTCGTATGATTTTTGTCCAAATTCTTCGCTGCCGAATTTCGGATAATCTTTCGGATCGACAGTCGGTTTTTCAAACAAATTCAACTTGAATTTCAAAGTAAGAATACGGCCGACAGATTCGTCGATACGGCTCATTGGCACTCCGCCTTCTTTTACCAAAGCAACCAAATCTTTGCAGAAAGGTTCGTAATCATAAGGAATCATCGACATATCGATTCCTGCATTGATAGCCATTTTAACTGCCTCTTTGTTGTCTGCGGCCACGCGATCACGTTTATACAGATTTTCGATATCTGCCCAATCCGTAACAACTACTCCTTGAAAACCTAACTCGTCGCGCAATATGGTAGTCAAAATATGATAATTGGCATGCACAGGAACACCGTTGATAAGTCCTGAATTAATCATAAATGTGTGTACTCCTGCATCGACAGCAACTTTAAACGGAGGTAAATGATATTCTCTCAGCACATTTTCAGGAATGTAAGCAGGTGTGCGATCTTTTCCCGAAATCGGAACGGCGTAACCCAAAAAGTGTTTTGCACAACCGGCCATCCGATATGGGTCGCCCACATTATCACCTTCATATCCTTTGATGATTTCTTTTCCGAAACAAGAAATCAGGTAAGGATCTTCTCCCATTCCTTCTCCCATTCGTGAATAACGAGGATCTAATCCGAGGTCTAATACCGGAGAGAAGTTCCATGGAATATTACTGGCCCGTGTTTCATAAGCAGTGATTTCGCCTAAAGTGTAACCCATTGAAGGATTCCAAGTTGCAGCCAACGCCAATTCGTGCGGAAATATGGTTGAACCGGCAGAGTAAGTTCCGCCATGAATAGCATCGATTCCATAAATCACAGGAATTTTCAAGCGTGTTTCTTTGGTAGCCACATCTTGAATATCACCAATAATTTGAGCCCATACGTCTACTGTGCGAGCACGATTACCGGGAGTGTTCAATACCGAACCGACATGATATTTTACAATAGCATCATGCATGGCTTTCATATCTAACTCTAATGGCTCAGTAGTGCCGAATCTGTTTGGACCTTTGGTGATTACATCTATGGTAATTTGAGCCATTTGTCCGACTTTTTCTTCTAAAGTCATTTCTTTCAACAATGCATCGACTTTTTCTTTAATCTCGGCAGCATTATTGATATCGACTTCGGTATAGTTTATTGTAATCGGGGCAGTTTCGACTACCGACTTTTTACAAGAAGACAAACCTGCAATAGAAATAAGTGCTATAAAAAGTAATAATTTAATATTTACTTGTTTCATCATATACACAATTTATTTTTTAAGATTATCGTTCGCAATTCTTATTGAAACATTGAAACTTCGAGTCCTTTATTGACTTCAATTGATTTTACGGTAATGTCAGATGCCATTCCACCGGCATTTTGTTTCATCAAGAATGGGAATTTTACGCCTTCAACATCGCGATAATCCATATATTCGGTTACAGTTTGCATTTCGCCCATCGGAGTATCAGCCATTTCAACACTTCTGACTTTCAAACCGGTCGTTGCATCGAAATAGATGACGGTTTTACTTTCTCCTCTAACAGCGGTAAGCACGTATGCTTTTTCGCCGTTCACTTCTCCCATATCGCCCACAGATAAAGTATATCCATTTTCGATGAAATTCATTTCGGGAGCAACACCCAAAGAATTTTTCATATTTTCGACCATGTCTCCTTCGGAAATCTCTTGTGAGCCTCCCATGCCGGATATTCGCATAATGGATCCATCAAATGCCATTCGTTGGAGAAGCATTCCGTTCATTTCCATGAGAACGAGCGATTTATTGGGCGCTTTGAATGATTGTGTTAAAGTCAACATCTGTCCCATGGCACTCATATCTGCAATTATTGTATAGTCTTTAATTTTCTCAATGGCATCTTTTCCTCCCAACGCATTGATGTAATTAGCGATAATCTCTTCGGCCGAAACATCTGCACTTTCAGCGACAGGTTTTTCTACCGGATTGGCATTATAATCGAAATACTGGATTGTGTTGTTTCCGGCAAAAGGCAACAAAGATTCGGCATGAGCTGCATCTCCGGCAACCACGATCCAAGCATTTTTCGGTTTGATATATTCTTGCGCTGCTGCTTGAACATCATTTACAGACACGACATCCAAACGTTTCAAGAAATTTCTGTAATAATCTTTCGGCAAGTTATATTTGTCGATATTGACAGCAAATTCGGCTAAAGTACCCGATTCTTCAAGGTTACGAGAGAAATTGCCCGCTAAAAACGTTTTAGCCGCTTTTAGTGATTTTTCGGTTACCGGCTCGTTAATTATCCGGTTCATTTCGTGGAGAATCTGATATACTGCACTGTCGGTAATGGCAGCTTTAACAGAAGTACCTGAATATCCTCCATTAGTTATCCTAAATCTACCAATTAGTTCACCTGCCGACAAGCGACTTCCGGTACCATAAGTGTAACTGTGTTTTTCACGCAAATTCACAAACAAATAACCGGTAGAAGGACCACCCAAAATAGTATTCATAACATTAGCTGCCTCATAGTTGGGTTGACCAATTCTGAAAGTTACAGGATAAGTAACAGTTACTACAGACTGTACGGCTTCGGGTTTTACCACATACGCTACTTCGGTAGTTTCCGGAGCAGAAGGAATCGTATATTTGGCAACCGGAACATTTTTTTTCTTCCATTTGCCTAAA
Source organism: Dysgonamonadaceae bacterium (assembly GCA_031253625.1). Classification (GTDB taxonomy): domain Bacteria; phylum Bacteroidota; class Bacteroidia; order Bacteroidales; family Azobacteroidaceae; genus JAIRVZ01. The sequence continues at coordinate 7,289 of JAIRVZ010000090.1, read as the reverse complement.
TATTTTTCTGCCGAATCCTTGGCCTCTTTTAAAGAAATATCGCCAACAATTACTAAACGGGCTACATTGGGTGCAAAATAAGTATTGTAGTATGTTTTTAAATCGGCTATTTTCACATTCTCGATGGTTTGTTTGGTAGTAAGTTCGCCATCAGGGAATTTTTTTCCATAAGTCAGAGCAGCAGCTACACGATCATTCATTTGACCGGCCTCATCTCCCAAACTGGATAAAGCTGTTCTCATTTTTTCCATCGCCAAATCAAAATCTTCTTGAGCGAATACCGGATTCAATAAAACATCGGAAAAAAGTTCTATCGCTTGTTTTTCATATTTTTTGAGGAAAGAAATGTAAACTCCGTTGGGGTGAGCATGCAATTGAGCAGCGATTAAATCGGTCTCTTTGTTCAATTGTTCCTTATTTCTCGAAACGGTAGCTTTCCCGTAAACATCACTAAATATATCACTCACTCCGGCTTTATCTCCTTCTAAAGCAGGTTTTACATCCAATTGCAAAGAATAATAAGTAATCGGTGTCGATTTGTCTTCTACTAAAAATACTCTCAGTCCATTCTTTAGGGTAAATACCTGAGCGTCTTTGATTTGAATTTCTTTGGCAGGTGCAGATTCAGGGCGGATGCTCCTGTCTAATGTTTGCGCATTCAGTGTTAAAGCAACGAACAAGAATGCAAATAGGCTATATATTGTTTTCATTTTCAATTTGTTTTAGGAAGATAATAAATAACTATTTTCGATTGAGGTTGGAAATATTCTTGTGCCACACGCAATAAATCCTCTCTGGTAATTTCACCGTAGAAATTCAATTCATTGTTGACGCGGCCGGCATCTTTGAAATAAGTGTGGCTACTCGCCAAAGCTTCCGACACTCCGGAAAGCGAACGAAGTCGTTCGGCAGTCGAATATTCCATAGCAGCTCTCGCCATTTGGAATTCTTCTTCCGAAACTAATTCATTACTCAATCTTTCTATTTCTGCGACAATTGCATCTTCTACATCTTTGGAATCTTTTCCTAAGTTCGCAAATCCAATAGCATACACCATTCCTGAATTTTCCAATCCGAGGTACATCAGTATAGATTGAAGAGTTAAGCCGGTTTCATCTATATTGGTTTTCAAGCGAGAACTCTTACCTCCATACAGTATTTGAGCCAACATATTCATTGCGTATGAGTCTTTGGTTCCACTGGCTGGAGCGCGATAAGCAATAAACACAGCCGGTAATTGAATATTATCATATACGGTATCTCGAATTGCTACCATTTGAGCAGGTTCTACCACATTTGGACGATTGATAGGCAATGTGCCACGCGGAATACTTCCGAAATATTTTTCAATCCATTCTTTGGCTTGTGCTTCTTCGAAATCGCCTGCTACCACCAATACGGCATTGTTTGGTACATAGAAAGTTTTATAGAAGTTATATACGTCTTCGAAAGTAGAGTTGCGGATATGATCCGGATCGCCAATAATAGGCCATCGATAGGGATGTACTGTAAAAGCTCGTTTGTTGATTTCTTCCATCCAAGAGCCATAAGGTTGATTATCTATTCTCTGTTTGCGCTCTTCAATTACTACGCCTTTTTGAGTATCAACACCGGTGGTATCGATTTTAAGGTGAAACATTCGTTCGGCTTCCATCCAAAGAGCAAGCTCCAATTCATTAGCCGGAACATTTTCGAAATATATGGTATAGTCATACCAAGTGCCGGCATTTAACGACCCCCCAGCAGCTTGGACCATTTCGAAGAACTCGCCTCTGTTGATATTTTCAGAACCTTCGAACATCAGGTGTTCGAATAAATGAGCAAATCCTGTTCGTTCAGGATCTTCGTTTTTAGAACCGACATGATACATAATCGACACCATTGCATTAGGTGTGGTATTGTCGTGATAGAGAATAACGTGTAAACCGTTGGATAAGGTAAACTCGCTGAATCTGATTTTCTCGTCTTGCCCTTTCACGGTAAAGAGGGCACAGAGGAAGAATGTTAAAAGAAAAAATTGTTTGTTCATGTTTTTTCGTTTATAAATTTAATAATTTGACAAATGAATTCGACAAAGATATGTATTTTTTGTTTTTCTTTCTATTAGTCGTTTAAAGTATTTGAAATGTCACAAATTTGGTATTTTTTACCTGAACATTACTTTAAATTGTCTGCACACCATCTGCGCTGCCATACGCCCTGTATATATTGCCACAGGCAGACCGCCCGGTGGCATCATACGGTGTCCTGCAAAATAAATTCCACTAATGCTTTTGGAAAATCCCGGATAGGTTGTCATTTTGTCGCCTACGCCCGAAATACTCATCCACGAACCGTGATATGCGCCTGTGTATCTTTCATAAGTTAGTGGTGTTGCAATGTCAATAACTTCGATGTTGTCTTGTGCCTGCGGAAATTTTTTACAGACAGCGCGGCAGATTTTGTCGGCTAACGCTTGCTTTTCTTCCTCGTAACGTCCCTTTTCTTTGGCTTTTTTCCAAAAATCGTAAGTGTCGCCCATAAATGCAGTTGTGAGAACGGCAGAATCTTTTGGCGCATAACCTTTATGCCCTGCATTATTATAAAAACAGAGTTGCGTTTCAGTCATTCCTGCGTGTTCGATTGGTTCATCAAGTTCCCAAGCAGGTATTATCGGCTCTGGCAATACACATCGAATACCCATGCAGATAAAAGTACATACTGCCGATTTTGTATTTTTTCGCAAATCTGCCAGCCATTTATCTTGTAAAGGCGTGTCAAATAAATTGTCGAGTGCCGCTATCGTTTCTTGCGCAACAATCACTGCATCAGCATTTAATTCGGTTTCGTTATTAAGCGTTACACCAACAACGGCTTTGTTTTCTATTCTGATTTTTTTGACTTTTGTATTTAATAATAATGTACCGCCCAAATCTTTAAATGTTTTTACCATTCCTTCCACCATTGCCAGCGATCCGCCTTCGGGATAGCCACCGTCTCCTGCGTTAAGCGTGCCTAATGTAGCAATCAAGGCGACTGCTGCATATTCATCAGGTATGATTTTGAGTGTTTTTTGTATGCCAATGTGAGTAAATTTATCTGTATAGTCCTTACAGGTCATTCTGCTTAATTTTACCAATCGGGGAAATACAGGTATTATTTTCAATAATGTACTGAATTTCATGCGTTTGGGGTGCTGCGTTTTAACACCTTTAATGTCAGTAACAGGCATCTCAAAATCAGAAAATGCTTTGACATCTTTTAGCAACTTATTAATCTGCTTTTTATCGTCAGGCGAAATTTCAAGAAAATGTTTTGCAGTTTTTTCAATATCTCTGTAAATACGTATGATTTTGTCTTCCCATTCAACAGCACTAAATTGTTCGTGTAAAATAACAGGCACTTGTTCGTTTAACGCACCTGTTTCTTTCCAAAGTTGATTAATTTCTGTTTTAGGGTTGGAACCGGTAAGCCAATGCACAGTGCCTTCAAATAAATAACCTTTGCGTTTCCAACTTGTACACATACCTCCTGCCATACTGTGCTGTTCACAGATTGTTACATCAAAACCGCTCCGCTGTGCATAAATTGCAGCAGATAATCCGGATATTCCTCCACCAATTACGATTACTTTTTTCATTTTTTAATGTAAATTTTTATCAGAAGTGAAATTTTGTGTGTTCTTTAAAGCAATTTCACGAATAATTTGAACAAATTTTTCAGGCTCTTCCATAATGGTACCGTGAGCCGAATTTTCAAATGTAAAAAATGCTTTTTGTGGTGCTTCTATTTTGTCAAACCACTCACGAGCCAATGCGTGGGATACCTGATAATCGTATTTGCCTTGTGTGATGTATACAGGAACTTGAAAAGTGGTGGAAGACTCAAACAAATTGTCTTCAACAACATAATCCCATAATGTTGTGAGTGATAAACTCATGCCCTTCAAATAATTTACCTTTTCGGACAGAGTATATCCTTTGAAAGACAATATAATTTTCGCCATATCAATCATAGAAAGTGGTTTTTCGTGCGCAAATCCGATTCCATATTTATTCATCAATAACGAACGGACAGTCATCATATAGTCAAGATTTTTGGGAAAATCAGAAGTGTTTTTATCAAATTTTTGCAAGTTTTTGACAGCCGATTTATCGTTTATTTCCATTGCGTGTTGCAACATATAATCATAAGCCAATTTTTCGGATTCTACTTGATTACTTACCTGTCCGATACCGATATATGCGATATAGTTTTCGGGATATTTTTCAATGGTTTTTACTCCGAGATACGAACCCCAAGAATGTCCTATCAGGTATATTTTTTCTTGATTAAATCGGTTTTTCAGATATTCCGTCATTTGGTGTGTGTCTTCCACCATTTGTGCTGTAGTCATTGTGCCCGGATCTACCGAACTGCTGAAACTCATTCCTGCGCCTCGTTGGTCCCAATAACAAACTGTGAAGTACTTTTCCAAACGCTCGGAAACTTCGTAAGGAATTAACATGGGCAATTCGGGACTTCCCGGACCTCCGTGCAGGAACAAAATGACCGGATTTTCGGGATTTTCGGAACGAACGAAAAATCCTTGCCGGATTCCGCCAATTTCAACAAAACTTTTCTCTGTAAGCGAACCGGCAATCTCCTTTCCCTCACTGTCTTTTAGTGGCTCTAACTTGCCGGGACTGTTCACTGCTAAAATAACCAAGCCAATCAATAAAATTCCAATGATTGATAATAATGTGATTCCGATAACTTTAAGTACTTTCTTCATTTTTTCTCCTTTTTCTTTTAATTTCATTTCTTAAAAACTCTCAATAAAATCCTTAAACAGAAGTATCTTTTGTGACTTTTCCTTATTGAAAAGTAAATGCTCGAAATCTTGCAACTTAATATTCAAATTTGTTTTTTCGGTTATGTCAAGCAATGCGACCTTTAATTCCGCCTTATTTTTTATATTGCATTTTTTTGCAAGAAAGTGATAATCTGGCTCTATTTGCTGTAAAAGGAACATTGTATCATAAAAATCACGCCCTTTTGCACGAGAGAGTAATGCCGAAATCTTCATTGCACAAAGCACATTGTCGGGTGGAACAGGAAATGGAAAGAAAAAACCTAAACGTTTGATATTTACAATATTCAGGTTGTAATCAAAACCCTGATTTTGCATCTCTACCTTGATTAAAAACCGTTCCTCTTTGTAGCCCGAAAGTCCCAATTCAAACAGCAATTCGGGGAAATAGATATTTTGGCGAAATGCTTTTAACTTGTCAATTTGCTTGTCGCGAGTTTCAATACGCAAACCCGAACGCTGCAAAAAAACAAGAATATCGTCCGTCATTTTTAAAAAATCTTCTTGCGAAAAATCCTTGCAGTCAAAGTCTAAATCTTCTGAAAAGCGGTCAATACCTTTTACCAACCGCAGATTTGTACCACCAATAAACGCAATTTTTCCAACATATACCGAAGTGGACAAAAAATCCATAATTAGTAATTGCACATACTCTTTTAGCATATACTTTCTGAAAAGCGGATTTTCCTGTATTTCGGCAGGAAAATAGTTTTTTATTTGTTGCAAGTCAATCATATCTATTATATTTCGTACAAGTCCGTAAAAATCTCAACTCTTTTTGCCAATTTTTTATTATTAAATCTATCTAAATACAACGCTAATTTTCCGATATTCAATTCATTTTGTACAAAATCTTCGTCAAAACGCAAATTTTCGATTTCACTTTCGGTATTGTAAAATGGATAAAGATAGAGTAAATCAAGTATTGCCTTTTCGGGTGTGGCAATGCTGATAGTGCGATTGCCTAATGCTTTTTGCTCGTAACCAAAAAACAAATCAGACTTTATTTTTTTGTACGAAAATTGTGCTACATTATTCTGAAAATCTGCGGTTTTCAGCGAACTTACGGCAGTAATTTGTGTAACCGCCTCTGGAATAATGCCATAAAAAGCAAGCGCAGTATGCAAGCTGACATAAGACGGCTTATAAATAAAATTCGATAGAAAAAATGCAAAATTCGGCTGCAAAATACTTTCTTGAAAAGCATAAAAACCTTGCCTTAACTTTACAATCAAACCCTCTTTCTGCCAACGAGTAAGATTATTGGGTGAAAAATTTGGAAAAACAGCATTAACTTGATACGTTGAAAACGCACCAAATTCAATAAACCTATTTCTAAAATTTAAATAATTCATTTCGTTTCTATTATTCTACAAAAATAGTGATTTTTGGAAACAAACAAAAATTTTCTTCAATAATTATAAGCCGTTCTTGGCTTTTTCGCTGTCCGCCGCTTCTGACTCGTTTCTCCCTATGCAATTTGCAATTGCCTTTTATTATAAGTCGTTGAAAACCATAGCCGTCAGTATTATAACTGTAAATAACTTTTGATAATAAAATACCTTTTGCATAATTAGAAATCTCATCTTTCTGTCTTTTTCGTTACGCCAATTATTACACCAAAGTTGCCGTCGGTTTGTTTCCAATTTTTCTCCGGCAAATAAGTCCGTGAAACAAATCCGTCAAGATATAAGGCATTTTTACAGCCCAAGTTTTGGAAAAACATTGCAAAGTCATAAAAGTTAATTTCTTTCTTGGACATTGCAAATATCACTTTGTTGTTTGGTAAAATACCAACCCCATTCCTAATGTTCAGATTTTTTGAACCTTCTTTAAATGCCGAATGAATTTGTCCGTCAATGATTAACATCGGACCCGATTGTGTTGCGTATTTGATTTGTCCGTTATCCTCAAAATCTGTCGTTTCGCAAATAAAAGGGAGATTATCTGTCGTAACGTAAAAAACGCCGTTGGGTTTTAAATAAAAATTTCCGTTTCCGTTAGTTGTGTCCAAAACCGACAACGTATTTTTGTTTTGTATAAAAAGTCCTTGTGGGTAAAAGTTCTTGTTAAACATTCCTCCATTCATTGCAAAAATCAGTGTCGAGTCTTTGCTTTCAACATAGTTTTTTAAATTTTGAATACTTTTCAGTATTATACCTTTGTCGGTCTTCCAATAGAATTTTAAATCTTGTGTTTTGGTGTCAACCGTATATGTTAAAATTTGGTCGTTTATTGAGTTTTGCGAAAAAGCAAATAATCCTACTGTTAACAGTAAGACACTCAATAATCCTATTTTTTCTCTATGTTTCATTTTTTTGTCATTTATTTTTTCGAATTTCGCCATAACTATCTGAAACACTCGGTTTCGCTTGAATATGTAGCGTTGTCGTTGGGGGGGGGTTGTAGCGCCCGCGCCGTGTTTGAGGCAATATTTTTTTTTTTAATTTTATGTGTA
>JAIRVZ010000034.1 GCA_031253625.1 Dysgonamonadaceae bacterium | reverse complement strand
CTAAACGCCCACGGAAAGCAATAAGCAGATTGTTTTCCCTTTCGGTTTTAATTACACCTTTTTTGGCGTTCCACTCTCCGGGCTGACAATAGATTCCGGTTGTAATAACCGAAGATTTTCCGTCAATGCTGATTCGGCACATAACTGCTGTTGTGCCATCGGTTCTAACTTTAGCCCGATTGATATAGAATAATAGTTTGAATGTACTTCTTTTCATTGTTATATGATGTTTAATTGATTGATTGTTAATTAAAGAACTAATTTTAAATCATTGGTTGCCTCAATGTATTTGTTCATATCCTCGAAGAGTTTCTTTGGGGTAACTCGTGCATAGATTTGTGTCGTTTTGATATCCGAATGTCCGAGCATTTTGGAAACCGTTTCAATGGGAACGCCTGCTTCGAGCGTAATCAAACTGGAAAATGAGTGGCGTCCCATATGGTAGGTTAATGCCCCTTGAATACCAACCATTTGACGTATGCTTTGCAAATTCCATTTCAGTGCGTTGTATTCCATTTTCGGGAATAAGGTCTCCCTTGATTTATTTTTGTATTTTTCAATCAGTTCAATAGCTTCGGGCAACAATTTTACCCGACTAAGTTTACCGTTTTTGCCTCGCTGATATTTGAGCCATAAGCTGCCCGTATCATCTTTGGATAGGTTATCATTTGTGATGGCAACCACATCAACGTATGCCGTCCCTGTGTAACAGGCAAAAAGGAACATATCGCGAGTAGTTACGTGAGACCATCGGTGTTCTTCAATCTCCAAATCCCTAATCTTTTCAAATTCCTCCCGGCTAAGTGTTCTCGGCGGATTCTCCTTTTTCTTTAACAGCGGATAATTAGCGAAGTAATGTTTGTCTGAATGCCCTTCTTTAAAAGCTATTCGACATATCTTTTTCAATATCGCCAAATAGTGCCGTACCGTCTCTACACCCAAGCCTTCTTCAAGTATAAGAAAATCCTGAAACTCACGGATAAACTGCTCATTAAGCTGACTGAATGCAAGGTCTGACGAGTTTGAACTTTTTTTGATAAACAGAGCTAATCTTTTTCGAGTGTGAAGATAGTTGGGAAGAGTACGGTGCGAAATGTCGATGCCGATACGAGCTTTTATTTCTTCGATATGACAGTCGAAGAGCCTTAGTATCGTCATTTGTGTATCCATACTCCCCTGAAACAGATTCTTGACCGCTTCGGCATCAAAGGGCTGATTGCGTTCCACGAGGCTGCCAAATGATGAATGCACCGCCAATAGAATTTTTTCTATTTTGGCATTGACTTCGATAGCTTCACGACTTTTGCCGTTCAACCGACTTTCCCGGGAGTTCCACAAATCAGGAGTACAGGATAACTTACTGCTGAACTGCGCCATTGATTTGTTTACGGTAATGCGTCCCATGACAGGAGCTTTGCCCAACTTGTCTAAACCACTCTTTTTCAGGTAGAGTAAAACCTTGAATTTTTCTTGTTTCATAACACTTATAATTTTTTTGTGGGCTTTGCCATCAATTTTCTGACGGCAAAGTTACCGGTTATATAAGTATTCTTTGTTATGCAAAACATTGTGAATCAACACAAAAGAAACGGATTGGATTTCTTCTATCTGCAATGTGTTACCTGTTCTCGTTCCGGTAACAACCCTGCTAACGGTTTGGTAACTGAAATACTGCAATATTTCACAATATTCTGCTTTTTGGCAAAATGGCAGATTTGAGCAAATCAACTCATTCTTAACCGATTACGTTATGCTTGCACCGATTTGCTGATTACTGTTTTCCTGCTTACCACTCATCAACGAAGATACACGTATGCAACTTGAACTTATCAATGAAACATTGGCTGAATTGCAAACAAGGAACAAAGAGTTAAACAAACCCCGCAATCCGATAGGCTTTAATGCCCCGCAATATAGGCAAGAAAAATAACTCTAAGATATGGCGACAGTCATAAAAAAGGATTACCTTTGCAACTTATAATAATTTACTATAATTATGCAGAAAATACTCTTCACTCTTAGTCTTGTATTACTCCTTATTTCTTGCGAAAAAAACAATAAGTTCACCATTGAAGGAAATATACAGAATGCCTCCGGAAATATTTTATACCTCGAACACGTTGGAGTTTCAAAAGTAAGTGTTATTGATTCAGCCAAATTAAACGCAAAAGGAGATTTCAGATTTAGAAGAGAACGGTCTGCTTTCCCCGAATTTTACAGATTAACATTAGGTAAGCAATCGATTGATGTAGCAATAGACAGCACCGAAACCATTAGTATAAAAGCAGATTCTGCCTCATTCGCAAAAGATTACATCATAGAAGGTTCTGAAAATAATATAAAAATCAAGGAACTTTCGGCATTAAGAGCGAGCACAGCCAATATGCTCAATAAGTTAGACAAATCTCTTGCGAATAAAGAAATTACTCCGGAAGAATTTATAAATCAAGCGCGTAAAGCAGTTGATGCTTATAAAGAAATCGCCAAAAAATACATTGTCGAAAATCCCGGCTCGGCAGCTGCTTATTATGCACTGTTCCAGACAATTAACGGATTGGTGATTTTTAGTCCTTACGATAAATCCGATAATCGCCTTTACGGTGCCGTTGCTACCCAATGGGATTGTCTTTATTCCGACAGTCCGTTAAGTATGCACGTAAAAAACATGGGATTGATGGGAATGAAAGCACTTAGAACAGAACAGCCTTTGGACTATAATGTTGTAAAAACAACAGAAGCTCTTGATATTCATTTATCTACTGTTTCGGGAGAAAGAGTTAGATTATCGGGGATTGCACAAGGAAAAGTTACCTTGTTGGAATTTGCCACCTACTTTGAGCAAGGTTCTCCGGAACATAATATGATGTTGGCAAAAATATACGAAAAGTACAAAGGAAGAGGTTTTCAAATCTATCAGGTTTCTTTAGATACAGACGAGCATGCATGGAAAAACGCAGCTGTCAATCTCCCATGGATAGCAGTGCGCGACCCACAATCAATTTATTCCGAAATTGTAAGATGGTATAATGTAAGTACACTTCCTACCGGTTTTATTTTAAACAGAGAAGGAGAAATCGTCTCCCGTATTGCTGACTATAAAAAGTTGGAGACAGAGGTAATTAAATATCTCAAATAAATTATATGTTATAAAGCAGGTCTTTTTATTTGGATAATGGAAGAAAAGTAAGTACGTTTGCAGCGTCTAATATCGAAAGTAAAATACAAAATAATGAAAGAGTTCCGATCTTCAGGTCGGAATTCTTTTTATTTTTTGCGCTTTTCACCCCTAAATCCTCTAAAGAGGACTTTAGTGTGTAAAAGACCGAAGTTATAGAAACCAAAGTCCTCTTTAGGGGATTTAGGGGTAAATGTAGAATATTAAAAAACAAAAATATAAAGGAGGATTTTATTATGGCAGTAAGTTACATGACCCAAGAAGGTTATAAAAAGTTGCTGGAGGAGGTTGCTCACCTTGAAAATGTAAAAAGACCGGAAATTTCCAAACAAATAGCCGAAGCTCGAGATAAAGGAGACTTATCGGAAAACGCAGAATATGATGCAGCGAAAGAAGCCCAAGGTCTTTTGGAGGCGAAAATATCTCAATTAAAAGGTTTGATTGCCCGCGCTCGATTGATCGATGAAAGCCAAATTTCGACCGACAGTGTGCAAATCATGAATAAAGTAACCATCAAAAACACTAAAAACAACCAAACCATGGTTTACACATTGGTTGCAGAAAGTGAAGCCAATCTAAAAGAAGGAAAAATCGCGGTAAGTACACCTATTGGCAAAGGACTTTTAGGTAAAAAAGTAGGAGATACTGTCGACATCAAAGTGCCTTCGGGAATAATGAGTTTTGAAATCATGAACATCTCTATATGACTATTTTCAGTAAAATCATTGCAGGAGAAGTTCCTTCCTATAAAGTGGCGGAAGATGAAAATTTCTACGCTTTTTTAGATATTAATCCGTTGGCTGTAGGCCACACATTGGTTGTTCCTAAAAAAGAAGTCGATTATATATTTGATTTGGACGATCAAACATTGGCTGAAATGATGCTTTTCTCAAAAAAAGTAGCTAAAGCCATCAAAAAAGCCATTCCGTGCCTAAGAGTCGGGATAACTGTTATCGGATTGGAAGTACCTCATGCTCATATACATTTGGTGCCCATCAGCAAAGAATCGGATATTCATTTCGGAAGTCCGAAATTGAAATTAACTCCGGAAGTTTTCCAAGAAACAGCCAATTTAATTGCAGCGTCATTCCGAGCATAGCGAGGAATCTAATGATAGTACAAAGAATATGAGCACAAAAGAAACAATTACAATTTATTGTAAAAACAATCAAAAATATTA
>JAIRVZ010000031.1 GCA_031253625.1 Dysgonamonadaceae bacterium | reverse complement strand
TCCGTTAAATTAATTCTTCCGGAGTTAAAAAAGGTAAAGTCTACACCTGTCATGTATTTGGGGATGGTAAATTGTTTCCATGTGGATGCTTCAAAGTTGTTTCCGTTATAATCGGATGATACCCAAAGGGTAAAATAATTTGAGAAAGGCGTTACAAATCTTCCTGCATGGTCGAAAGAGAGGTCGGCGCTGACAACATAGCGCATATCAACAGCGGGCGAAATAAGCCAATCTTCATTCTCGTAATTGGTATTGTTGAGGCGTCCCGACATGAGCATACAACTATATTGCGAACTCCACACCCATGTTTGGTCACCCGAAACGTCATGAATGGTAAAATCGCCTTGTCCGAATGCAAAACTTTCTTTCAACAAAATCTTTATATCCTCTCCGCTGCTTCCATCACAACGATAATCGTCCATTTTTGTTTCTGATAGCGAGCGATTCCACAGTTGAATATCCGTTCTATAAACGCCTGCGATAGCCACCATTGATCCTTTTCCTCCGGGCAATGTACGTCCGGCAAAAGAGGCATAGCTGCTGGTACGCACTAAAATGGTATTGTCGTTACAGTTTTTCAGGGTATGATTTACGGCGCTGACAGTTCGCGTGGTATCCGCCCATGTCTCTCCCAAATCAAAGTCGGAAAATTCGACGTCTGTTATCTTTACCAATCTCGAATTTCCTTTTAATTCCTCAATGGTTACTTCTTCGGGCGTGATAAAACGCCGAGTGGCTAAAGCGATAACACAGGAATCGGGTTGCAACGTCTGTATCTCATAAGTCCCGTTATTATCAAAAAAAGTTTTCCCTTTCAAATAAACTCTGATGGAATCGCCTGTAGAAAATCCGGTTGTCTCGCTAAAAACCAGTCGAATAGCATGGGTGGCATCTTGTACATAGAGTTGTTTAAACAAGTTGCCGTTTTTTTCATCCATCGTTACCGTTGCGTAAATCGAAGCGTCGTCGCCGAAAGTATATGGCAAAGGTTCGACAATGGCAATGGAGTCTATCAGGTTTTTCAAGGTATATACCTCTCCAATGGGAATGGTGGAGTCGATGTCAATTTTCGGCTCGTCCGGTTTCTTAAAACAGCCGGGCGCTATAAGGAGCACTGTTATTGCTGTTATTAGCAGTAAATTACTTGTAACTTTCATGATTTTATCTTTTTTATTTTTTTATCTCTTCACCACCTTCCGAACCACCATATCTCCTTGATTCAAACGGACTTTTAGAATATATATTCCCTGAGCTAACTTATTCAAATGGAGTGTTCCGTATAATTGATCCACACTTTGTTGATATACTTTCCTGCCGGTAATGTCATATATTTCTATCTGCACGATTTTAACGGCAGGATTGTTGATTGTTACCGTCATCTCCGATTCTGTCGGATTGGGATAAAGGAACAGTTCGTAAGTCTGATTTTGCTCTTGTATGTCGGCTGTTTGAGATTCAACAGCAGCATTTTTCGGCGGATGGATACCTTCCCCTCCTTCTTCTATCTCGTCTTCATAGCAAATATTGTAGAAAAAGCACAGAACGCCCTTTGCCATTCCCGAAGACCTGCCGCGTGTGGTTTCGGCGATGGTTTGTAAATGAGATATTTCTTTTTCGTCTAATTGCGTCCAGTTTTTTTCAGAGAGTTGCATCTGTTTTTTGAAGTTGTAGAACTGCATGTAGTTGTCGTGTTCTTTTTGTTCCGATTCATTGAAGGCAAATAGTTTTGGTATTCCTTTCAACACGGCTTCGGATTGTTCAAACTTCTTTTCATAGAAATAAGTTTCCGCCAAGGAATATTTGGCTATGGGTGTGCGCACTACTTCGTACCACGATTTTAAGGCGTCCAAATATAAGATACTGTCTCCCAAAATGCGACTGATGGCATGGTCGCTCAATTCGCGCATGGCGTCGCTCAAAACTAAAATTTCTTGTAACAATTCCGGATTTTCTTCTAATTGTGTCAATAATTGGTCGTATTGCTGTTGCATCATTTTATATTGTTCGAGGCTGTCGGTGGATCTGATCTTTATTCCGGGCAGACAGAAAGTAGAAGCGCATAGGTTGGGAGTAGCATTGCCATTTACAGTTATATTGTTTGTACAATGAAAAGGCGCTTGGTTGCTACCGAGACTGTGATAATAGTAAATCGGCCGTGAATTCAGCGAATAAATACTGCTTAATTTAGTTCCGACGAATTTATTATTTGCTCCCGACGAAAGGCTTCCTTGCCCGTGACTAATTATTGCATCCGACAAGAGATAAATATCATATTTGTTTCCTATAAAATTATTACATACAAACTGCAAACCTTGAGGAATTGAAAATACGCTATATGGTTGTCCATTAGTTGATTGTACAGAAATACCTTTATCAAGATTACTGAAATAGTTTTTATATATTCGATTATTTGCAGTACCCGAATTGTTCATCAGGATACCGGTAGCAGCAAAAGGGGAAGATGTCGCAGAGAAACTATTTTCTTCTATCTGATAACCGCTCGAATTGGAACTGTTGAGTCCAATGCCTCCAATATCAATAAAATTACAACGGGTAATACGATAATTACTTTGAGTATTTAGGTTCACGCCAGTATTTAGATATTGAAATTCAGACTGGTCTATGTGAATAGAAGACGGATTTCCGGTACTTTCGGAGCGAATACCTGTAATAAAATTTTTAAAAGAAGTTGGCGTGGTGTGGGTTTGATAACAGGCACAATCAATGCCCGGTGGCATACCTCCCTGTTTACAGTAATTTGTGATTTTAAAACCGGCATCCATCGCATAAATCCCAATCCCGCCGCCGGAAGTATTAAAAGCATTTTCAAAAAGGCATCCTTCAAAAACAACACCTTGTACGCCCCATAGAGTAACATGGTATTTGAATATTTCTCCGTTGGCAGCAAAACGATTGGCGCTATCAATGGTAAAGGTGCATTTTGTGAAATCTTTAAAAGCGGGCAGTGTAGCGGTATATGGATAATATTCTATTGCTTGTAAGTTATTGCGAAAAGTAGCATCGGAAGCCTTAATGATGCCGCCGATGGACTTACCGTAATTCGCAGATGCGGTACTGATGGCGCAAAGGGCATGTTCGATAATTGCGCCGTTTTTCAATTCTACTGTTCCCGGATTTTGGGATAATGGTAGGTCTAATATCACAATGCCTTGCCACAT
>JAIRVZ010000022.1 GCA_031253625.1 Dysgonamonadaceae bacterium | reverse complement strand
GTTGGAGAATATTTAGGATTCAAGCATACAAAAACTTCAACCTGCGAAATAGTTAATTCTATGATGGCTATTCCACCAAAAGAATGGAGAATTGTAGGAAATTCATTTGATACTTTTATAGAAACTATTATTTAAAGAAATGTTATTTATATTTGATAAATGAAAATTCCGGCGAAATTGGGCCACCCATTTCGGTAAACTGAGCCACTTGTTATCAAAAGTTAAAACTTCGGATTTTCTCACAAAGGTAAACAAATTAATTAAT
This sequence comes from Dysgonamonadaceae bacterium, assembly GCA_031253625.1. Classification (GTDB taxonomy): domain Bacteria; phylum Bacteroidota; class Bacteroidia; order Bacteroidales; family Azobacteroidaceae; genus JAIRVZ01. The sequence continues at coordinate 3,702 of JAIRVZ010000022.1, read as the reverse complement.
ATTTTTCCTTCTTAAAGATTCTCCTTTTAACTCAAAGCGATGTGCTACTCCTGCCAATCTGTCCATAATTGCGTCTGCAATTGTTGATTCGTTTATATATTCATACCAATTGGCAACCGGGAGTTGCGATGTGATAATTGTCGAGCGTCTTCCATATCTATCTTCCAATATCTGCAACAAGGCGAGTCTTACATTAGCATCCAAAGGATGCAAGCCAAAATCATCAAGTATAAGCAACTGCATTTTTTCAATTTGATTTAGAAACTTCAAGAGTGTTCCCTCCAATTTACAAATAGCTATTTTTTCCAAGAACTTACTCATTGCGAAGTAAATAGTCTTGTATCCAAAAGCACAGGCCTGCCTGCCTGTAGCGCAGGCAATAAAACTTTTACCACAACCGGCAGCTCCGGTTATAAGGATATTTTCAGCCCGTTTGATAAATCCGCAGTCCGCTATTGCGGCAATGGAGTCTTTTGTGAGATTCCTGTTTGCGGTACAGTGTATCTGTTCAAGCAGGGCATCATACCTGAGTTTACTAAGTTTCAGATACATTTCGGTACGATTGTGCAAGCGTTCTTGAAGTTCAGCCTCGGTAAGTTGTGCCATGAGGTGATGAATTCCGGGTTGCTCTTGCTGTGGAAGCGACAGTACGGTGTTATACACTCGTTTCATTCCGTTAAGCCGGAGTCTTTCCAGCTCGTAAATAGTGTTTTGTGTGTTCATTTTTTTTTCTGTTTGTTTTTTATTTCCATTAATAATTATGATTCTGACGAATCGTTTGTTGTACAAAATTTTATTATTTATTTTCTATTTATAGGATTCTTTTCCTCTTATATTTTCATGGTCGGGGATATTAAAATTTTCATCATCAGCCGTCTGAAGTTTATCCTGATTATTTTTCAGGATGTTACGGATGAATTGATAACTTGTTGTCGGAGCAGCCATAGCTCTTTTACAGGCTGCTTCTAAACGGTCATTTCCGTATTTTCGTCCCAAGGAAAATATGCCCAGACAGGCGTTGTAAGTTTGTTCAGGAAAACGGTTACGATCCAACAGTCGTTTAACTGCCGATTGAGTATTGACGCCGATTTTAGACGCTTCTCTCAAAAAGTAATCTGCGTTCCATCCTTTAGTTTGCTGGTAACCCCGGTGCCGTTCAGGCATGTGCTCTTCCTTAGTCGTATATCCGTTTCTCGACACACTTCGGAGGTGTAAGGCAATACGCTCTAATCCGAGATATATTTCAACCTCCGAGAAGTCATAGATGATTTTTACTTCTTTTCCTACATGGATGTAAGGGACGCTGTACTGATGCATATCTTCCCCAAGTATGACATGGTAATTGCGTTGTACCTTCGCCCGGGTTTCATGGCGGATAATAAAATCAAAAGCCGGAAGTGGTTTAAGGTATTGTTTCTCTTCGTTTTCAAACCTTTGTTCGCGACTTAATCCATAAGCTTTCATTGCTGTGGAGTTGTGGATATCTAAACATTCTAAAATCGCTTGATTCAAGTCGGGCAAACTACGAAATGTACGATCTCTCAAAGGTGCAAATATTCTCAGGTAAGAGATATGAACGCCTTTTTCAACGGTGGGTTTGTCGCGGGCTTTTCCAACCCTTGCAGCCATTAAAGTTGTGTTGTAATAAACAGCCCACTGTTCTGCTAATGTGTTGAATGTTGGCTCATAACGATCAGGTTTGATGACATATTGTTTCATGTTATCGCCTGTCACACTCATGGGAACTCCACCAAGATAACGCAAACAACGACCAAGAGATTCATACAGGCATCGTTGACCTGCATTCTCAAGAGCTTCAACATAGGTATAGCCGCTGAAAGGCAGGACACAAACCACGACAGGGCATTCTTTACGTTCACCTGTGTGAACATCCGTATAATGCAGCATTTTTCCGGCAAAATCAATTTGTAGTTTTTCACCCGGATTATGCTCTAAATGCATGGTAACGCCCCGTAAAGAGCGTTCCTGGCTCAAGTATTCACAAAACTGCGTATAGCCATATCCGTCAGGGTTAGAGGATTTGTACTCCCGCCACAAGAGTTGACGGGTTACACCGGTTCTTTTCAGTTCCGACAGAAAATAATCCAACCGATTATCCAACTCTGCCTTGCGTCGCTCAACAACAGAGGTAAATGTGATTGCGTTTTCACGTAGAAAACAAAAAACTTCAGCGTCTTTGAGACAAAGTAACTGCTGAAGGGTCAGACCACTGATACGAATTTTATGCTCGTAGGAATCAACCGTTCCGCGGCTGATTCCCAACTCTCTGGATATGTACCGCTTGGAACGGCCTTCATCCATTAATTGTAACATTCTTCTGATTTGTAACATACTGATCGTTTTATTTGCCATAATATTTTACGTTTTTAGACGTAAAGGTATGGCTTGTTACAAATCCGAAACTAAAGAAGATTTTAACAAGTGGCGCAGTTTGCCGAAATCGAGATCGCCGGCCTGAAAGCTAAAATCGGATACTTTTCAAACAGCCGTTTTCTTAACCCACATTGCAGCTTCTAACTTGTATCTATCTGTTTTTCAACTTTTCGATATTCGTCCGGTTCAATTTTGAGCACCACAGATTTTTTTCTGATATAGGGCGCTTCCTTCATTTGCAAGGCAGCATAAATGATGCGAACTTTTTCGTTCGGTTGCGAGCAGCAGCGTACTGCCAAAGTCTGTCCTTTGTCATTAAGCGCTGTTGTGGTAACGCATTTCTGGGTATTCATGATTCGTACGATTTCCCGCCAATCGGAGTTGATGCCTGATTTTTTCAATTGGAAGCGAATACTGTTTACTACCCAATAAGCTAACAAACCTAAATGCAGGTGAGCGTCACCGGCATTTTCCGTCTTGTGGAAAATGGGTCGCAGATTTAAGTCGCTTTTCAGACAACGAATTGAACTTTCTATTTCACGGATGCAATTGTATATCTGCCATATAAGAAATTCCGTCTTGCCGGTAAGGGATGTTCGGATAAAGTAAACTCCCTGATTCTCCTCTATATGCGTTTCCTGAGCGGGAATACGTTGCCATTTCATTGAAAGACAGATATCTTTTTCATTCTTTTCTAATTCAATCAGGTATATGCGATGAACGGACGGATATTTCTGTTTTAATCTTCCGATGCGTTGATTGACCCTGTCGTATTTCTTCGTACATACTTGCCGGTGATGGCTTTGGCGATGATTTGCAGACCCTCTTCAAAGCGTTCGATAAACTGGGTATTCATGGAAGATTCCTTCAACATCTTGCCTTCACTGCTTACTTTAAGATAGTATTCCCTGTCACTTTGGTTTTCAGTCCGGACTTCTACCAATTCTATCTTCCGTTTCCTGTGGTCTTGTACATAGACCGGATTTTCACCTTCGATCCCACTGTAACGCTTCAAATTGCTCCGGCTTACACAGACATAGTCATAGCCTTTATCGACGATCAGGGAAAGATTGGATTCGGTGGCTATTCCTGCATCAATGACCACGACAGCTCGACGGGTTAAATCACTCGTAGACAACCGTAAACGGTCTATCATCTCGCCAAGCGTACTGCTGTCCGAACGATTGCCTTCATAAATCGTTGAATATTTAATAAAACCCTCTATATTCACAACTAAAGCCAGGACAAGCAGGGGACAATCGGAACGTTTTTCCTTGCTGCGGCCGTGACGAGCCTTGCGGTTACGGC
>JAIRVZ010000103.1 GCA_031253625.1 Dysgonamonadaceae bacterium | reverse complement strand
AAAATTCTAATCCCGAAACTTTTGCTGATAGTGCACATGTGGCTGTGCAAGGAGGCGAAATTGCCCGCAATGCCCGGCGTGAATTAGAGGAGAAAACAGGAAAGTCAGCAATTTCTTCGCTTAACGCTAAATCGGGAATGATGATTGAAAAAGGAGAAATTTGAATCAGATAAACCTAACCGAAAATTGTTAATAACTTTCATGAACTTTGTCTCGCAAATTTAAAAGAATAGCAGTAACTTTATCGGCTCAAAATTGAGAAATTATCGATAAAATGCCTGATAATCAAGAAACACATCCTTTTGTTCACTTACATGTTCATTCTCACTATTCTCTGCTCGACGGAATGGCGACCGTTCCCGGAATAGTAGAAAAAGCCATCAAAAGTGGTATGAAAGCCATTGCCGTTACCGATCATGGAAATATGTTCGGAATCAAAGAGTTTATCGATTATGTGAATAAAGCAAACAAAGGGAAAGAAAATGACCAAAAATTCAAACCGATAGTAGGAGTTGAGGCTTATTGCGCACGTCGTACTCGTTTTGATAAAACGCAAAAAGACGACGGAAGCGGTTGGCATTTAATATTGCTGGCTAAAAATAAAAAAGGTTATCAAAACCTTTGTAAATTGGTTTCTACTTCGTGGGTCGATGGTCATTACTATCGTCCTCGCATCGACAAAGACGTACTAAAACAATATCACGAAGGATTAATCGTTTGTTCTGCCTGTTTGGGAGGAGAAGTCCCCCAAAAAATTATGGCAGGCAAGTTGCAAGATGCGGAAGAGGCCATCCTTTGGTTCAAAGAAATCTTTGGTGATGATTTTTACTTGGAAATACAACGGCATAAAACCGATAAACTCGGAGCAGACCAAACTACTTATGAAAAGCAAAAGGAAGTATATCCTTACATACTTGAATTGGCGAGAAAAACCAATACGAAAATGATTGCCTCCAACGATGTGCACTTTATTAACGAAGAGCATGCCGAGGCGCACGACCGCTTAATCTGTCTCAGCACGGGCAAAGATTTAGACGACCCCAACCGCATGCGTTATACCAAACAGGAATGGCTGAAAACATCGGAAGAAATGAGTGTGGTTTTTTCAGATATTCCGGAGGCGCTTGACAACACGGTCGAAATAGCAGACAAAGTGGAGATTTACACCCTCGATTCGGATGCTATTATGCCTATGTTCCCTATTCCGGAAGAATTCGGAACAGAAGTTTCTTACAAAGAAAAATATTCGGGAGAAACACTAAAAGAAGAATTCAATAAAGAAGATACTTCCCGTTTCGATACGTTAGGTGGATACGATAAGGTAATTCGCATCAAATTGGAAGCCGACTATTTAAGGGATTTGACATTGCGGAAAGCGGTTGATAGATATAGTGACCCAATTCCTCCCGATATACTCGAACGTATCGAGTTTGAATTGGAAACCATGAAAACAATGGGTTTCCCCGGATATTTCTTGATTGTACAGGATTTCATACAAGCAGCCCGCAAAATGGATGTGGCTGTCGGACCGGGACGCGGTTCTGCTGCCGGTTCTGTCGTAGCTTATTGTTTGGGGATTACTGATATAGACCCTCTCAAATACGATTTGCTTTTCGAACGTTTCCTTAATCCCGACCGTATTTCGATGCCCGATATTGATATCGATTTCGACGACGATGGGAGAGCGGATGTCTTGCGTTGGGTAACCGACAAATACGGAAAAGAAAAAGTCGCGCATATTATCACTTACGGAACAATGGCTGCCAAGTCGGCAATTAAAGACGTTGCTCGGGTTCAGAAATTGCCGCTCTCGGAATCCGACCGTTTGTCGAAATTGATTCCCGACCGTCTCCCCGAAGATAAAGCAACAGGGAAAACCCCTAAAATCAATATTGCTAACAGCTTGAAGTTTGTTCCCGAACTCAAAGAAGCTCGCGAATCGCACGACCAAAATCTTTCCGACACATTGAAATATGCCGAAATGTTGGAAGGAACCGTGCGGCAGGTTGGCGTGCACGCTTGCGGGGTTATTATTGGAGCCGACGACCTCACGAATTTCGTTCCGCTAAGTACCGCCAAAGAAAAAGGCAGTGACGAAGACCTACTGGTTACGCAATATGAAGGCTCGGTTATCGAATCTATCGGCTTGGTAAAAATGGACTTTTTGGGATTAAAAACTTTGTCGATTATCAAAGAAGCCTTGTCGAATGTCAAAAAATCGAAAGGAGTCGATATTGATATTGCAAAAATTCCGATTGACGACGTTAAGACGTATGAACTTTACAGCAAAGGACAAACCGTAGGTACGTTCCAATTCGAGTCGGCAGGAATGCAAAAGTATTTACGCGAATTACAGCCAACCAAATTTGAAGATTTGATTGCGATGAATGCCCTTTATCGTCCGGGACCAATGCAATATATTCCCTCGTTTGTTAAACGAAAACATGGAGCAGAACCCATTTCTTACGATATTCCGATAATGGAAAATCGTTTGAAAGATACTTACGGGATTACCGTGTATCAAGAACAGGTGATGCTTTTGAGTCGCGATTTGGCCGGATTTACACGCGGTCAATCAGACGAGTTGCGCAAGGCAATGGGTAAAAAGTTGATCGACAAGATGGCTGCCTTGGAAGAAAAATTTCTCGAAGGCGGAAAAAAGAATAATCACGACGAGAAAGTCCTCAAAAAAATCTGGGAAGACTGGGCTGAATTTGCCAAATACGCATTCAATAAATCACATGCTACTTGCTATTCGTGGGTGTCTTATCAAACGGCTTACCTCAAAGCGCATTATCCGGGCGAATTCATGGCTGCCAACTTAACCCGTAACAAAGATAATATCGATGAAATCACCAAGTTCATGGACGAATGCCGCAGCATGGGAATTGTTGTCAAAGGTCCCGACGTAAATGAATCGGATTTGAATTTCACGGTAAATAAAAAAGGCGACATCCGTTTCGGCTTGGGAGGCGTGAAAAACGTCGGTAGCGGAGCCGTTGAAATGATTGTCAAGGAAAGAGAACAAAACGGCCCATTCACGGGAATCTTCGATTTTGTTGAGCGAGTTAATTTGTCTGTTTGTAACCGGAGAAATTTGGAGGCCTTGTGTTTATCGGGTGCATTTGATAATTTCCCCGAAACCAAACGCGAACAATATTTTGCAGAAAACAGTAAAGGAGAAGTTTTTATTGAAAATCTGATTAAGTACGGTAACAAATATCAAACAGATAAAAATTCAGCCCAAAATTCACTTTTTGGCGGATTCGATGCTATAGAAATAGTTAAACCGGAAATCCCCAAAGCCGAACCATGGACGGCATTGGAGCGTTTGAACAAAGAAAAAGAATTGGTCGGGATTTATCTTTCATCTCACCCCTTGGATGATTTTTACATAGTACTAAACCATGTCTGCAATACCGGAATGAAGGAAATCGCAGACGACAAATACGCTTTGAAAGGTCGCGAAATCGTCACGGGCGGAATCGTAACCGCTTTCCGGGAAGGAATGACTAAAACCGGAAAACCTTTCGGTATATTAAAACTTGAAGATTATACCGGCACGGCTGAAGTGCCTTTATTTGGCAATGATTTTATTGAATACGCAAAATATGGCCGCCCTAATATGTACTTATTGATAAGAGGCCAATATCAACCCCGCAAATTCAACGAAAATGAACTCGATTTCAGGATTGCAAAGATTGAATTACTCCCTGATGTAAAAGATTCGTTGATTGAAAAAATAACCGTCAATATTCCATTATATAAATTGGAAGAAGAACTGGTTACGGAATTATCTTCCCTAATCAAAAACAATCCGGGCAATACAGCGTTATATTTTAAAGTAGAAGATCAAGAAAAAAATATGTATGTTTCGCTCAATGCGGAAAATCAAAAGTATGCCGTTTCTCGCGACTTGGTACGATATTTGGAGAACAAAGAAATATATTTCAAAATCAATTAAATATTTTTATTATGGCGTTAACAATAACAGATGCTAATTTTGAAGAATTAGTAAAAAGCGACAAACCGCTGGTCGTCGATTTTTGGGCAGAATGGTGTGGTCCGTGTCGAATGATTGGCCCATTCGTAGAAGAACTTGCCCAAGAATATGAGGGCAAAGTAACCATTGGAAAGTTAAATGTAGATGAAAACGATGAGGTTGTCAGTCAGTTTGGCATTCGCACCATCCCTACGATTCTTTTCTTTAAAAATGGACAAATAATAGATAAGCACATAGGTGCTGCCCAAAAAAATGTTTTGGAAGATAAAATCAAGGCATTATTATAATTTATTGTGAAATTCTTAACATTTATTTTAATAAAAAACTTGGAAGATAATATCTAAATATGCTATCTTTGTATCGTGGTTTTTTCATAATAGTATTAGATTTAAGGTTAACAAAGATTGGATTAGGGAGTTCGTGAGAATTCCCTTTTTCTATTGTAAAAAGAAAAACATATAAAATTATGCAAATCAGAGAAGGACTTAAAATTCGGGATATTGCCGGAGAAAAGGTATTAATCATGCAAGGTTGTGTCGGAATGGATATGACCAGGGTTATTTCGTTCAACACAACAGCAGAGTGGTTATGGGATACACTTTATGGGAAAGAATTTTCTTTGGAAGACGTAACCCGATTACTCACCGAACGGTTTCAGGTAGATACCGAAACCGCAACGGCTGATGCAAAAAAATGGATTGATCAACTCATCCAATACAACGCTGTCGAATGAAAACTGTTGTGTCTGAGCTTGTTGCCCTACAATTGACCTCTCTCGTGCAAGCTGCCTTACAAGGAACGGCTCCGGATGAGAGTTTGTTTGCCAATATCGAAGAAACAGATTGGAGCACATTGTTCGAACTGTCGGCTGCACAGGGTGTAACGGCTTTGGCAATGACCGGAATGACGCGGTTGTCGAAGAATTTGCAACCTCCGTTAGCGATAAAATTGCGTTGGATAGCGAGTGCAGAAACAATAGAGAAACATTACTTTCATTGTTTGGAGGTCGCAGAAGAATTATCCATCCGTTTCAGGGAAAATAATATTCGAATGATGCTGTTCAAAGGCATCGCGCTTTCGAGACTTTATCCTATCCCTCAAAGCCGCGAATTCGGAGATATTGATATTTTCCTCTGCGGAAAATCAAAGGGAGGTGATGATTTACTGGAACGCATTACCGACAAAATAAGTTCCCCTGTAGATAAACATATAAACTTTTTCTACAAAGGAGTCATGATCGAAAATCACCAAACACTTCTGGATCATGACCGTTCCGAAAGTTTTCGCCGTAGCAAAACATTGGAAAAACAATTGACAGCAATATTAACGAAAACCGGTATTTTGGGAGAAACAAACTTTGAGGCATCCGATCTGTCGGACAAATCCTTGTTGTTCCCTCCGCCTGAGTTCGACGCCTTGTTTATAACTTTGCACACTCTTTCGCATTTCCCTTCCGGAATTGTATTGCGGAACTTGTGCGATTTGGCGGTATTGTTTACAGCCTACAAAGGAAAAATTGATTTTTCTCTTTATCTGGAGGTCTTATCGAAAGCAGGTTTATCGAAACCGGCTGATGCGCTTATTTCTTTAACGGTTCGGCATCTTGGTCTGAATCCGGATGATGCTCCTCCGTATAAATCCAATACATCATTGGAAAACCGAATTTGGAACGACCTGTTGAATCCGGTAGATATTCCTCCGCTTTCTGAAGATGAACGTTCATTATTAAATGTCCTCACTCGCAGAATCCGGTTAATACAATCGCACCACTGGAAAAGCGAATTGGTATTTCCGGGAAGAACCATAAAAGATATTTTTTTCTTTATATCCTTTCATTTTCGCCGCCCAAAAATAATCGGGAAGCTAATAACCAATCCGTTAAGAAAATTATTTCATTGAAATATTTGGATAATTGTAAAAAATGTTATATCTTTGCACAATGGCATAATACGTCATACACATTCAACTAATTTGAACACACACAATTAATAAGTATTTATCGACTCTTCAGCGATTTTTATGCAAACACTAAATAATAAATAAAAAAGAATCGTGCCTGTAAACTTACATTTTAAGTTGAGGGTTTTAACTTTGTATGATCATGGATAAAAAAACTAAAAAATGGAAAGTATGCCTGAGTATATTACTCTTAGGCGGTTTATTGATGGGTAGTCTTCCTGCTTTTTCACAAGATCCTTTTAATATTGTGATGAGTTTCTACCAAGATCCGGCCACAAAAATGGCTTTCAACTGGCATACTGCAGCAAGCAACACCACAGGAGAAGTACAAGTTGTGGAAGGAGCACCTGGTACTGCAAATTTTTCCACACCATTGAAAACGAAAACTGCTTCTATAGAAGGCCCTATTTTTAGCAGTAGTGCAACTGTATTCAAAGCGGTAATAGATGGGTTATCTCCCGGAACTATTTATTCTTTCCGTGTGGGTAAAGCAGGTGCGTGGTCGAAAACGGGGACATTTACCACGGCTAAAGCCAGTAAAGATAACTTTTCTTTTATTTATTTTACGGACCCACAATCGACTACACAACAAGATTTCGATATATTTAAACGCACCGCCAAAACTGCAAATGGTAATCATGGCGATGCAAAATTTTGGCTTGCTTGTGGTGACTTTGTGAATACTGCTGATAATAAACCGGAGTGGGATGGATTTTTTAATGCATTTGTGGAAGATGATATATTCTTAAAAAAGCCTTTTCTCCCTGTGCAAGGTAATCATGATGTCTCTGACAATACCAGTGTTGCTCGTTTTAGATCTCATTTCCATACGGAAGATGTTGCATTTGATGATGCTACTGCGCTTAGTCAGGGTAGTGTGTATTCTTTTGTGTATGGTGATGCTCTTTTCTTGGCCATGAGTTTTGAAAAAGTTAAATCAGGAACGTATGATGATTATTTAAGAGCTGTAGCTACTTGGATAAAACAAGAATGTGCCAAATATCCTGATGTTAGATGGCGCATAGCTTTCTTCCATAAAGGTGTGTATACAGGTAGTAATGCAGACTGGGGTTCTCATCAAGATGCTAAGGAGGCTAAAAGTTTACGGGATATAATAGCTCCTGTGCTTTATGAGGAAAAAATTGACCTTGCTTTGCAAGGACATAGCCATGTTTATGAGGTTATTGGCCCTATCAAAAACGATAAAAAAACAGGAGAATTCAATAAATTTGTAAGTGGTAGCGTTACCAATGTGAAGGGCGTTCTTCCCGACGATTTACCTAGCAATAGGACAGGGAAAAAGGGCGGTATCTACAATGTTCAAGATGGCACTTTGTTTTTTCTGAACAATGCTTCTGGAACGAAGACAAATTATTTGCCCCGTACAAAAACAGAAATGAACAATGCATTCAGTTCTCACGGAGTAACCAATTATTATGACCTGTTTACCGGTTGTTTTGCTCAACCTTCTCATCCCAGTGTTGATTCCGATCCTAGTAGATTTAACAAGTTCGGCAGTCCTACTTATAGCAATGTAGAAGTTACTACCGACACTATTTTTATTACTACTTACGAAGTAATAGATAATAGCGGAGCGAAGAGAGAATTCGATAAGATTAAGGTAGCGAAAACTCCTATTTCGACGGATCCTGTAGATGTTACCGGCGTTAGCTTAAACAAAAACACGACTTCGCTCAAAGTTGGTTTATCAGAGCAATTAACGGCAACCATAACTCCGAGCAATGCTACCAACAAAAATGTAACATGGAATAGCAGTAACCCAAGTGTAGCCACCGTAAGTTCTACAGGCTTGGTAACTGCCCTAACGGAAGGAGGAACAACAATTACCGTTACAACTAAAGATGGCAACAAAACGGCACAATGTGTTGTAACTGTTACTCCTAAAAGTCCCGGCATCACTGAACTTACATTTGAAGCCGACAATATTGGTCAGCTGTATTTTACTGATAGGAATGGAAGCAATGCCCCTCAAACTGCAAATGTACAAGCAAATCCAAATCCATCGGGAATAAATACAAGTTCACAGTCGTTAAAGCATGAGGTTGGATATAATAATACTGTGGTTGGTTTCGACATCGTACTTCCTGCAGGAAAAATTTGGGCAGATGTTACCGCGGTCAGTTTTGACATTTATTGTGCAACCAGCGAGATTTCCGGGAGTACCTCCCCGTATGGTATTTTAATTGGAATTAATGAGTGGCGGTATGTTGGCGGTAATACCACTAATAGTCTCTGTCCCGGCTCTACTACTGTCTCTAATACTAGGTATCCTACTAGTGTTGTTGTTAATCATTGTGACGATCCATATCTATGGCGACCGAGTCAAATCACTACCGCAGGCACATGGAAAACTTTAACAATTTCGGCTGTAGAGATTAACAATAACATTACAAGAATTAGTCCTTCGCTGGACGAATTTACCCTTTATTTAGGAGTTCAGCACGAAGGAAGGGTTGGATCAGAAGTTCCTCCGGCAAACACCAAAATTTTCTACTACGATAATATCAAGGTGGTTTTGAAAGAGGTAGCTCCTGTCGCTAATTTTACCGTTACTGATCTTGGTTCGGGAAAGCGTCAATTTATCGATACATCCACTGATGCTGCGGAATGGCTATGGGATTTTGGCGATGGAACCACTTCTACAGACCAACATCCTTTGCACACTTACAGTGCCAGTGGAACAAACAAAACGTACACAGTTAAACTGACTGCAAAAAATGCAGTGGGTGAACACAGTGTTACTAAAACCGTTACTGTTTTGGCAGTGGAATTCCTTTCTGCTCCTGTGGCTGACTTTGAAATTGAGTTCATTGAAAAACGGACATATCAATTTGTAAATACTTCTGTTGCCTCTCCGGATACGGAATGGCTTTGGGATTTTGGAGATGGCAGTACTTCTACTGAAAAAAATCCTGAACACACTTATACCTACAACAGCATGTTCACTATTACATTGACAGCAACAAACGCTGTAGGTGAAGATGAAATCAGCAGAAGCCAAGCTGTTTTCCTTTCTGAAACTCCCGTTATTGACCCTGTATGGCACGGAGGCTTTGATACTTCTTGGGATAATCTTGACAACTGGGTTGAATCCTTGATTCCTACAGTTGAAGGTATTGTAACGATTTTGGGCGATGCTTTTAATTTCCCTGTCTTAACAGAAGAAGTTGAAGT
>JAIRVZ010000060.1 GCA_031253625.1 Dysgonamonadaceae bacterium | reverse complement strand
AATTGGTTTACAGCAATCGGCAACAGTATAATTTTTCAGGAAAGTTTCTTCCCTTAGAATGTAAGTTTTCTTCTTGTCTATTTTTTCAGGCTCTAATATTTCCTGACTAATTTCTTCTTTCTTTTCCGTATCTGATTTCCCTACATTAAAAACCTGTTTGGCATATTTCAAAAAGACATTACTGGAATTTCCTTTTAGTATTTTCTGTGGATTTTCCGGCCAATTGATTTGCCCCATCGCAATGGCATAATAATAATCGTCTTTTTTGGAAAATCCGTAATAAGAACTCAATTTATCCAACACTGACATTTCCGGAGAAATGCTGAATTTCGCTAAAAATTCATACAGTAGCTTCTCTCCTTGTTTTATCTGCTCTTTTTTTCTTCTGCGCAAATAAGTTTCTATTTTTGTTTTGGCTTTAGCGGTCGTAACAAATGAAATCCAATCTTCATGCGGATGTTGCGATCGAGAGGTCAACACTTCAACTTGATCTCCGCTCGACAACTTGTGGCTAAGAGGCACTAATTTATGGTTAACTTTGGCACCGATACAATGATCACCAATGTCTGTGTGCAAAGCATACGCAAAATCCAATGCAGTAGCACTTTGAGGAAGTGTTTTCAACTCGCCTTTGGGAGTGAATACGAAAATCTCATTTGCGAAAAGATTCAGTTTGATGGTATCCAAAAAATCCATCGCATTGGGATTCGGATTTTCCAGCAGTTCTTGAATGGTCGCTAACCACTTGTCTAATTCCGTCTGATCTTCTCCTTGGTGTTCTTTGTATTTCCAATGAGCTGCAAATCCTCTTTCTGCAATTTCGTCCATTTTCGTACTTCGGATTTGCACTTCGATCCATTGTCCGTCGGGGCCCATTACCGTTAAGTGTAACGCTTGGTAACCATTGGCTTTAGGGTGGCTCACCCAATCTCGTATTCTATCAGGCCGAAGTATATATAGGTCTGTAATCGCAGAATAAATATCCCAGCATCGTTTTTTTTCGTCTATGCCTTCTTGAGATTCAAAAACAATTCTAACAGCAAATATATCGTAGACATCGTTAAAATCAACCTTTTTGGTCTGCATTTTATTCCAAATAGAGAAAACGGATTTGACTCGTTCTTTCATCTCATATTTGATATTCATTACGTCTAATTTCTTTTTCAACGGTTCGGCAAAATGCTCATACAGCAATCCCCTGTCGGTCGCAGTTGCTTTTAATTTTTCAGTAATCTGCCTATAATCAGTCGGGTATTCATATCTAAAACTTAAGTCCTCAAGTTCTGTTTTGATAGCAAATAAACCCAAACGATGTGCCAAAGGAGCATACAAATACATGGTTTCTCCGGCAATTTTATGTTGCTTGGCAGGCAATAAAGAGCCTAATGTACGCATATTGTGCAAGCGGTCGGCCATTTTAATCAAGATGACTCGAATGTCGCTCGACATGGTGAGCAACAGCTTGCGCATATTTTCAGCCTGAGTGGAAGCAGCTTCACTAAAAACTCCACCGGAAATTTTGGTCAAACCGTCGACAATTTGGGCGATTTTTTCTCCAAAAATATTTTGAATATCTTCAACCGTATAATCGGTATCTTCTACAACGTCATGAAGTAATGCAGAGCAAATAGAAGTCGACCCAAGTCCCATTTCGCGACAAACAATACGGGCAACCGCCAACGGATGCATAATATAGGGTTCTCCCGAACGCCTTTTTGCTCCTTTGTGCGCTTGATTGGCAAAATGAAAAGCTTTCTCAATCTTCTCAAATCTTTGCCGGTGGTTCGAGCGAGCATAATCATCCAAAAGAGCTTCATACTCCTTTTGAATCATCAACTCTTCGGCCTGTTTCGTATCTATCGATTTGCTCATGTTGTTCAATTCTCAACTCTTAAACTGTCGGAATTTTAATTATTTGTCCTACCACCAACTTGGGATTATTTGTATTATTGAATTCCATTAAGCGTTTAACGCTTACTCCCGGATATTTTTGGGAAATTGAAGAAAATGTATCTCCGGGTTTAACTTTATATTTAGTGAAAGCTGCACTACCGGATACCTGAGCAGTCGCCGGCGCTTTTGCATTCGAAGTGCTTTTTACTGTTGTTGGAGTGTTTTCCGAATCGGTTGATGCTTGATCTGAGATTGGAATGCCACCATTATCCACATACAATGTTAATTTTGTTCCTGTGCCTACTCTGGAAGATTTCAAGCCATTCCATTTCCTGACTTGGGCAACCGTCACACCATATCTGTTTGCAATTACACCCATCGTTTCTCCATTTTTGACCCGGTGCACAATGCGTTCCTGATTAGAAACACCGGAACTCCGGCCTCCAACTCCGGGTACGACATAGTCTCTATTGACAAAAAATTCTTCTTGTTTATAGCGATAAATAGAATCTCCCAAACCGGCAAAAGCCGATGCATCGGTTACCGGCAAAAGCAAGACTCTGGAACCATTGTTTCCGGGCACGATGTCGCGTTTATATTGCGGATTCAATGCTCTCAACATTTCTATGTCCACGTTCAAAGTTTGGGCAACCTGTTCCAAATGGAGCAATTCGTTAACCATTACGGTATCTGTAGCAAGCGGGAGAGAAGTCGACACGGGAATCAAACCGTGTTGATCGTAATAATTCATGGCATAATTGGCAGCGATAAATAAAGGAACATAACTTCGGGTTTCGCGAGGCAAATAATTATATATCGCCCAATAATCGCGTTTTCCTCCTGCCCTGCGAATAGCTTTGTTCACATTTCCGGCACCACAATTATAAGCAGCAATAACCAAATGCCAATCGCCATAAATGTCGTACATATCTTTGAAATAGCGACAGGCCGCATAGGTTGCTTTCACCGGATCTCTCCGGTCATCGACCAAACTATTGATTTCCAATCCGTAAGCTTTGCCTGTCGGCAGCATAAATTGCCACAATCCGGTTGCTCCGGCACGAGATACCGCTGTTGGATTCAACGCCGATTCAACGATGGCCAAATATTTCAATTCCAATGGCAATTGATTTTCATCCAAGGTTTGTTCGATCATCGGAAAATAAAAATCAGCCAATCCGAGCATATATTCAATGGTTCTTCTTTTGTGTATATACATATCTATACATTTCCTAACAACCTCGTTATAAGGCATTTCTATGATGTGAGGTAATTTGGAAAGCCTGTCTTTGTAAACTGCATCACTGACCTGAATATTTACACCTGTGTTGTTTCGAGGATGCTGTTTTACATAATATTGAACATGCCAACTATTAAGAAGACTATCTATGTTAGATTCAAAATTTTCGGGGAAAAACACATCTGTGTCTAAACTGTCTATATCCAAACTGTTATTTTCAACCTGTGCGTTCATAGCTGCAACACTCGCAAAACATAAAATAAATCCGGTTAATAATTTCTTCATCTTTTTCAAAATTTAATACTACATTGTAATCCCAAAGCACTGGAATTGAGATTTGATTTGTTAAAAATTACGGGTTCGACCCTCATTGAGAGATCAGGACTTATATCAAAATCAAACAATTGAGCATCGACATAAGCATCAAGTATACATAAAGCATACAAGCCAACTGTAATGAATATACTCAAATCCCGATTTCTGCGAAAATTGTCTTTCCCGTTTTTAAAAGTGCCGGTATAAAAGGTTATACCACTTTGCGTATATGTTTCGGACAATCTTCCTCTCGATCGCAAAAAATCAAGCCATTCACCTTCCTTCTCCGGGTTCTTTACCCCTTCTGAACGTAAGAAAGCATACCATAAGTCACGCCAAGAATCACCATCGGTTTTCCCTCCTGAACTTACATAATCAACCCACAGAGCACCACGATTAGAGATACCACGATACAACTCTTTGTAGTCATTATATTGTGTGCTATTCCATGTAATCGCGTATGTGCATCCGATAAATCCACCGTATACAATAGGCAGTTTCCAATATTTCCGGTTATAAATCTGACCTAATCCCGGAAAAATAGCAGAATATATAACTGCCTTTGTCGGATTGGGCTTAAATTCAACTCGTTTATCGTTTTGTTGAATACCAATTTTCGCAAGATCCGTAAGAACAAAAACAGAATCTTTTTCAATTAAAACATCCTCTTCTTGCGCCATGACCGGATGCAAGGAGAAGAATAATGCTGTTAATATGATTGTTAGAAAAACCCTCAAAAATCTTCTTGATTAAGGGAGCTAAGGTACGAACTTATTTCTGAAATAGGAAATCGAGGTTTCGTTTTAACGTAATTTTTTTGTTTACTTTAACTTCATCCGCACTTGCAACAGCACTTCCGCCGGTCGCAAATCGTAAGCTGAAAAATAGGAATTAATATTGTTAAACGAAGCGGAAATATATTGCTTGGCATTGAATATATTGCTGTAAGTCAACTGAAATTCCAGTCCTGAGTATTTGTATTTACAGCCGATATCGCCGAACGACATGGTGCGGCTACCGGAAACAATTGCATTGTTGTAAAAACATTCGTATCCGAGATTAATGGTAAGTTCTTTTATCGGAAAAATATTCAGTTGCGCTCGTTGCGAAACTGTCCGAATGGGTTTTAAGCTTGTATTTTCCGACTTTACCGTATTGCGGCTTTCGGAAAAAGTGAGCCCATAATCAAAACTCGACCATGAACGGATTTTAGTATTGACGGAAGGAGTCAGTAAAAAAGATTCTCCGGTGTATTTCAGCACTTCTCCCTGAACAAGTTGAGAGCCTGACGACAAAGTGTAATTTCCGCCGAGTTTTACCGTTGAGGCAATTGCATCAATCGTTTGGTTGATATTGAAACCCGATGTTATACCTTGCGTATAATTTGGTCTTGCCAAAGAGGTTTGCATCTGAAGGATTCCGTCGAAATCATAACCGTACATCAAATTGGCTTTGTTGTTAAAATAACTGATTCGAGCATTTCCGAACAACGATTTGATAGGGTTTTTATAGTTTATTTGGAAGTATGTAGACGCAGTTTGTGTTTCGTATAAACTGCCGGTATTCCTCACCAAATTCCGATAAGAACGCATGATGTAACCCGAATACATATTTTCCATTCCACCCATGTTATTAGCATAAAATGCACCGTAATAGACATCCCAATACGCCGAAATTGTGTATAGAACAAACAAAGAAGGATTGAAATAAAACCGCTGCTCATCTTCTTTTCCGTTTCTTATCCGGTCGTTGATGTGCAAAAAAGTATAATTTACCGGCAAAAACAAATTGATTTTCCAATCACCCTTCGTATAAGTATAAGTTGGCGTAACATACCATGTATATTTATTCCATTGCAAATCGTTTCGGAGAGAATCGGGAGCCGGAACAGCCACAGCCAGTTCAGATTCCAACTGCTGCAAATCGGCACGAAAACCGATTTCGTAACTGTGTTTCCAAAAACCTTTGTTGATACCGAAAGCTGCTTTGGTGGCAGACATAAAACGGTTTATATCTGTTGTTTGCTTGAGACTTGACACATCCGTTCCAAATAAATCTCCGTAAATCATCGGTTGCACGGTTAAAATATGAGGCGACATTGATAAACCGTTGAAAGAAGAAAAGTTCCAAAAAGTTTTGCCCAAGTCTTTAAGTATTTCAAACGAGTTGCTGATGCCGTAGTTTGGTTTATTCAAATTCTGATAAATACTGTCGGTGGTAATTGCGTCTCCTCGCTCCCGGTCCCATCCAGCATTGAGTTTCAGCAAATTATTCAGATAAAATTTCTTGGTATTGGCCGTTAACTGAACTTCTCCATTGAATTGATTCATATACAGCCGGGAAGACAGCATTTCCTGAATCCGTATGATGTTATCGTCCGGCAAGTAGTATTCCGTGCGCGAAAGACTACTTTTATCCAACCGGTCGTTGATGTAGTTAATATTGACATTCAGTTGATAATCTTTATTCAGTTTCCATAGATTATTCAAAGTTACATTATTCACTTGATTGAACAAATACCGTTGGCGATTGATAGAAGGCGGAGATGGCGATTGAACGCTAAGCATTCCGTTGTTTTTCATTTGCTCAGCTTCGCGAGAATAGAAAGCATTCATGTCGCGCGAGACATCATCGCCTGTGTTGTTTCCTTTGTAAGTGGAGATATTCTGCCGGTTTTTGTTGAAATACATTCCCATAATTTCGCCCGAAAGAAGTACAGGCGGAAGTCCTGCCCCCACCATTGCATTGGAAATCACTGTTCCTTTGGCTGAATCTTTCAGTTTCAGATTGATAGCGGCCTCTTCGGAAAATACTTTGTCTTCCAGCACTTTAATCGGCTGATGATTTTCCAACACTTCCACTGTTCTCACGTCTTTGGCTTCGATGTTATTGGTTGCGATGCCGTAGCGCCCCTGTAACAAGTCACTGTCCTCGATGTAAAATTTATTGATGGGCTTATTCTGATAAAGAATCCGTCCGCTTTCTTCTACATCAACACCGGGTAGTTTTTTCAGTACATCGCCGATAGTACGGTCGTTTTTATCGGTAAAATCAATTACCGAATAAGAAATAGTATCTCCTTTTTGCCTGATTTTCGGAGGCGTAATTCTCACTTCTTTCAGCGCGATGGCTTCCGATGATACCACAAAATCTACGGTTTGACTTCCGCCAGTAATTATTTTCTCTTGTTTTTGGATATTAAATCCTGATACAGAAATGGTTAGCGAATCTTTATCACCCCGGTATTCCAACCGGTATTTTCCGGCATTATCCGTTAGCTTAAAAACCTTAATTGCCGGACTCCCTTTTTCTCGAAGGCTTACATTGATTCCGCTCTGCCCTTTGTTTTCTGCATCTTTTACAACACCTTGAATCACAACTTGCGACCGGAGGAAAAAAGAAGTGAAACAAAAGAGTATAATCAAAAAATATTTCATTCTTACGACTAAGTTATTTCTATATATGCCGTCATTGCGAGCATAGCGAAGCAAGCCAGTTTTTTTAGATTGCTTCGCTATGCTCGCAATGACGATGCTCTGCCCTATTCTAATTCCATTGGATGGTAAGTTGATTTGAGGTCTTCGCGAGAAACCATTCCACCTTTTCCGTCGGGAAACTTATCCGGAAGCTTTACATCCGCACCAGGAAAAGCATTCAATGCAAACCCTATTGGGTCTGCGGCAAAACGGGTTTTGATTTTATCCAATTCTTTACGAGTTATTTTCATATAATCTCTCTTGGCAAATTGAAGCGGTGCTCGCGTATTATCAAGAGCAACGGCTTTAAGAATATATTTATTTTCAGAATCTTTTGCATACAAAATTAATCCCGGTAAACCCGAAAATTTCCAAGGGCCGTCGTTAACAGGTATATCGGGAGCAAACCACACTTCGTAGTGCCTTCCACGAAAATCGGCAGTTGCTTTCTGACACAAATAATTCAAGCAAGTCATCGTATCGGAAGTTATCTCCCAATCTATATCATTCAAAGCATCTTCGTAAGAAAAAGCGTTTATCATATTGAAATTATCGGTAACCGTCATTTTTCCTGCCGGATAATTCTTGAAAATTTCGCCGGACGCAGCCTTTTGAAGTCCGAATTTTTGGATATCTTCCATCATAAATTGAGCCTTTTGCGGGTTTTTCATCACTTCCGTAATTAACGAATCCATTTGACGTTTATGGTCACTGTAAAATTTTGAAATGCCTGTTGTGCCAATTTCCAAAACCATGTAATCCTTAGCATTTTCATATTTGATACTGTCTTCAACACTAATGCTCGCCAATCTTTTAGGCATACTGAATTCAGATGGATAATTATAATCATAGAATACACGTATAGCTGTTGTATCTAAGGTTTCAAAACCCTTGGGTAAACCTGCTAACTGCGAGTATGCAAACAGCGGGAACAGGCAAATTGCCATAAAAGAAAATAATCGTTTCATTGTTGTTTTTGTTTTAATTGTTTATTGTCTTTATTAGTCGCAAAAGTATGCAAAAAATTACAATAGCCTTTAATTTAATCTTAAATTCTAAAATTAAGTTTGCAATGATTTCACATATTCATCAAGCAACATTAAGCGCTGATTTTACTTTTCTAATGTATCGAGAAGTTTCATGATTCTTTCCAAATCTTGGTCGGAATCGAATGGAATGATGATTTTTCCTTTGCCTTTATCATCGCAAGAAAAGCCGATTTTGGCATTGAAAAAATTGGTTAGATGCTCTTGCAACATCGCATATTCTTCCGGTGTTTTAGAGGTGGTTACCGGCTTTGTCTTTTTAGGAGTTTCTTTTTTGTCGTCGTCTTTTCTACCGCCTTCTTTGATTTCCCGGACAATTTCTTCTGTTCTTCTGACGGAATGTCCTTCGCTAATAATTTGTTCGTAAACTCGTTTCTGTTCAGTAGGATCATCCAACGAGAGCAATACTTTGGCATGTCCCATATCAATTGTCTTACCGGTCAATCCGAGTTGTATTTCGGCAGGAAGTTTCAAAAGTCGTAAAAAGTTCGATATGGTTGCACGCTTCTTCCCTACCCTTTCGCTCAACATATCTTGAGTCAGGTTGTATGATTCTATCAAATTTTGGAAACTCAAGGCAATTTCTATCGAATTCAGGTCTTCGCGCTGGATATTCTCTATCAACGCCATTTCCATTACGTTTTCGTCGGATGCTTTTTTGATATATGCAGGCAGTGCGGTTAGTCCGGCCATTAAGGAGGCTCTGTAACGTCGTTCTCCGGAAATAATCTGATATTTATCCAGAGCAATTTCTCGTAAAGTAATGGGTTGAATTATTCCATGGGTTTTAATAGAGGCTGCCAATTCTTCCAAAGCCTCCTGCTCGAATACGGAACGAGGTTGATCGGGATTCGGATTAATTTTCGAAAGTTCTATCTCGCTAATAGACGATGTTCCATTGGTTCTTACATCATCCATTGTGATTAAGGCATCTAAGCCTCTTCCTAAAGCAGATCTATTTTGTTTTGCCATGGTTTTTGAAGTTAGTAAGTTAGTAAGTTCATAAGTTAGCAAGTTAAAATAATGTAAAGTTCATATCTAACTTACGAACTTACTAACTTGTTAACTTACGAACTTATTTTTATTGATTTTTTGCAATCAGTTCTTCTGCTAATTGCATGTGATTAATCGCTCCTTTCGATTCAGGATCATACAGCAAGACGGGTTGTCCATAACTGGGAGCCTCGCTGAGTTTAATATTTCGCAGAATAACCGTTTTGAATACCAATTCGTTGAAGTGTTTTTTCACTTCTTCGTAAATTTGGTTCGCCAAACGTAAACGGGCATCATACATCGTAAGCAAGAACCCTTCAATTTCAAGATGCGGATTCAATTTAGATTTGATAATCTTAATTGTGTTTAATAATTTGCTAATACCTTCCAATGCAAAATATTCGCATTGAACCGGAATAATCACCGAATCAGCAGCCGTAAGCGCGTTAACGGTAATCAGTCCGAGCGATGGAGAGCAGTCGATCAAAACGTAATCATATTCTCCTTTGATAGTCTCTAAAACTTCTTTGAAGACTTTTTCTCTGTTTTCAAAACTCAACATTTCAATTTCAGCACCAACCAAATCTATATGGGAGGGCATTACAAATAAATTATCAAGTTCTGTGCCGACAATGGCCAATTTAGGATCCACTTTATTGACAAAGCACTCATAAACCGAGTTTTCAATATTGCGAATATCAATGCCCAGACCGGAAGAAGCATTCGCCTGCGGATCGGCATCTACAATCAAAACCTTTTTATCAAGGGCAGCCAATGATGCTCCTAAATTAATTGTAGTAGTAGTTTTCCCCACTCCTCCTTTTTGGTTTGCTAAAGCGATAATTTTTCCCATGATAACAATCTGTTATAATGTGTATTTTCAATTTGATTTTTCAACGTGCAAATTTAATTTTAATCCAACAACTCTTGTACCTAAATTTGCAAACAAATGCGTTCGATGTTAATAACTTTTACTTATTGTTGATAACTTTTGATTAACTTTGCCCCCTAAATCCCCTAAAGGGGACTTTAGTGTGTGATAGACCGTAGTTATCTTCGGTTTTTTTAGGAATTGAAGTCCCCTTTAGGGGATTTAGGGGTATGTTTATATTCAATAAATTATGAAGCACAATAATAAAAAACCGTTGATTTTAATTACTAACGACGATGGCGTTCATGCAAAAGGGATTCAGTGTTTGATTGAGGTGATAAAGCCTTTGGGCGAAATAGTTGTTTTGGCTCCCGAAGGTCCCCGTTCCGGCATGTCGAGCGCTATTACACCATACGTCCCGTTAAGGATTTTTCGACTGAAACAGGAAGAAAATCTGACCGTCTATTCATGTACGGGAACTCCTGTCGATTGTGTTAAATTAGCCATCAATGAGATTTTAGACCGGAAACCGGATTTGGTTATTTCCGGAATTAATCACGGTTCGAATGCTGCAATATGTATTATATACTCCGGAACTATGGGAGCGGCTCTTGAGGGTTGTATTTTTGGCATTCCTTCGTTTGGAGTTTCTCTTACCGACCATTCTTCGAATGCAGATTTTTCCGAAGCGGTTAAATATGCTCGGATTGTTGCCGAAAAAGTACTGGAAGAAGGCTTACCGAAAGGCATTTGTCTGAACGTAAACGTTCCCAACGAAGGCGAAATCAAAGGAATGAAAATTTGCACTCAAACGCCCGGACGCTGGGTTTCCGAATTCATGAAATCGAAAGATGGCTCCGGGAAAGATATTTATTGGCTAACCGGAGTATTTGAAAATTTTACGCCCGACGACAAAAATACAGACGAATGGGCTTTGACCAACGGTTACGTATCGATTGTTCCAAGTCAAATCGATTTGACGGCTTATCAAATGGTCGACCGGCTGAAACATTGGGAAAACGCATGAAATATTACTTAATAGCAGGCGAGGCTTCCGGTGATTTACACGCATCTAATTTGATGAAATCATTGAAAGAATCAGACAAAGAGGCTGATTTTCGTTTCTTCGGAGGTGATTTAATGCAAGATGTCGGAGGTGATTTAGTTAAGCATTACAGAGAAATGGCTTATATGGGGTTTATTCCTGTGTTGCTGAATTTACGCACCATATTTAAGAATATGGATTTATGCAAACAGGATATTGAAAAGTATAATCCTGATGTCGTAATTTTAATTGATTATCCCGGATTCAATCTAAAAATAGCCGAATATGTAAAGACAAATCTTCATATCCCTGTTTACTATTATATTTCTCCTAAAATATGGGCTTGGAAAAAATACCGGATTAAGGATATTCGGAAACATGTTGACAAAATGCTTTCGATTTTGCCTTTTGAAGTCGAATTTTACAATAAATACGACTATAAAATTGATTATGTGAGAAATCCTTCTGTCGATTCGATAGCCAACCGGGAACATGCCAACGAAACTTTTGAAGAATTTATTCAAGTTAATCAATTACCGGAAAAACCTATAATCGCACTTTTGGCAGGAAGTCGCAAGCAGGAAATCAAAGATAATTTACCGACTATGATTTCGGTTGTTTCTAAATTTCCCGATTACCAAGCCGTGATTGCCGGAGCACCGGGAATAGATACAACTTATTATCAAGCTTTTTTAAAAAATACAAACATAAATATTGTATTCGGACAAACCTATCGATTATTGCAACAATCGCAAGCCGCTTTGGTTACTTCAGGAACCGCTACTTTGGAAACGGCACTATTGAGGGTTCCGCAAACTGTTTGCTATAAAGTGCCGGTGAAACATATTTCTTCTTTTGTATTTAAACATTTCTTCTCGGTAAAATATATTTCGTTAGTCAATTTGATTGCCGGAAAAACCGTCGTAAAGGAACTCTTCGGAAAATATTTCTCCGAAAAAAACATATCCGACGAACTTTATGCAATAATTAATGATTCGGATTACCGTAACAAAATGTTGCAAGGCTACGACAAAGTGATTGATATTTTGGGAAAAACCGGAGCTTCGCAACAAGCAGCCAAAATTATTGTACAAAGTCTTAAACCCAAAGGGTAAATTTTTGTTATGAAAAGTGAAAACGCTCCGCTTGCTTTAGGAACAGAGCCCGTAGGGAAACTGCTGATACAATATGCCGTTCCGGCTATTATTGCGATGACGGCAGCTTCTTTATACAATATAACAGATAGCATTTTTATCGGGCATGGCGTTGGGCCGTTGGCTCTTTCCGGATTGGCTATCTCTTTTCCTTTAATGAATCTGTCTGCCGCTTTTGCTACGCTCACCGGAATAGGAGGCTCTACTCTATTGTCGATACGCTTAGGTCAAAAAGATTACGATACGGCCAACAATATTTTGGGAAATGTAATTACCCTTAATATTATTGTGGGATTGGCTTATTCGGTTATCGTTTCATTTTTCCTCAACCCTATTCTTTATTTTTTTGGAGCAAGTCCTGATACATTGCCCTATGCACATGATTTTATGCAAATAATCTTGTGCGGGAATATTGTTACTTATTTATTTTTCGGATTAAATGCCGTGTTGCGTTCATCGGGAAGTCCTCAAAAAGCGATGTTTGCAACGATTTTTACCGTACTTATCAATATAGTTCTTAATCCGTTGTTTGTATTTAAATTCGGATGGGGAATACGCGGAAGTGCTTCTGCAACTGTCATTTCTCAAACACTCGTACTGATATGGCAAATGCGTCTTTTCAGCGATAAGAATAATTTTATACACCTGAAAAAAGGGATTTATAAGCTAAAGAAAAAAATAGTAAAAGATGCTTTATCTATCGGACTGGCTCCTTTTTTAATGAATTCGGCAGCTTGTGTAATCGTTGTTTTAATCAATCACGGTCTAATTAACAATGGCGGAGATTTGGCCGTTGGCGCTTATGGAATTGTAAACCGCGTTGCCTTCCTTTTTGCGATGATAGTTATGGGATTTAATCAGGGAATGCAGCCTATTGCGGGTTATAATTATGGTGCTCGCTTGAATGCGCGAGTAATAAAGGTATTGAAATTTACAATCATTTGTGCAACGATAGTCATGTCGTTGGGATTTACGGTTGTCCAGCTTTTCCCTCGCACAGTTGCCTCTATTTTTACTACCGACGAGGCATTGACTAATTTTGCTGTTGTCGGGTTGCGATATGTTTTCACATTTTATCCATTAGTCGGACTACAAATGGTAACGTCTACATTTTTCCAAAGTATCGAAAAACCCGGGCAAGCCATTTTTATGTCGTTAACCCGTCAGGTAATTTTTTTGATACCTTTGTTATTGATACTACCCGGATATTGGGGAATAAACGGAGTTTGGCTAAGTATGCCGATAGCAGATTGTATTTCAATAACTTTAGCTTCGGTTTTACTCATAAGACAATTGCGAAAACTTAAGACAGAACAAGTTTCATAATATTTTTCAGTACCATGGAAGAAAAATTTGTAATCACCATCGGCCGCCAATTAGGAAGTGGCGGCAAACAAGTAGGAGAAATGCTTTCCACGCAATTGGGAATATCCTGCTACGATAAAGAATTGATACACATAGCTTCGAAAGAAAGCGGATTATGCCCGGAATTGTTCGAACAGGCCGACGAAAAAACCGGTTTCAGCTTAATAAGCGGGTTATTCGATTTATCGTCTTTCGGAAGAGGAGATTTTTACACCAACAATTATTTATCCAACGAATCTTTGTTCAAAATACAAAGCGATGTTATACGGAATTTATCAGAACAACAATCCTGCATTTTTGTCGGAAGATGTGCCGATTATATTCTCCGTGACCATCCTCGCAGACTGAGCGTTTTTATTACTGCCAGCATCAAAGACCGCATCCAAAGAATTTCCAAACACCAAAATTTGCCGGAAGATAAAATTAAAACCTTAATAGAACAAACGGATAAAAAGCGGGCGGCATATTACAATTATTACAGCAATAAAATTTGGGGCATGTCAACTTCGTATGATTTGTGCCTTAATTCTTCGACGCTTGGTGTAGAGGAAGTTGTAGATTGCATTCTACATTTTGTACAAAGATTGTAATCACGAACAAATTATACTTTCTCTAACTCTCAATAACTTTACCAACAAACTCTCCAACAAATCGATTTTCAGCATATTAGCACCATCCGATTTGGCTTCTGCGGGATTTTGATGAGTTTCGATAAATAATCCGTCGACTCCGACAGCAACGGCAGCTTTAGCGATTGTTTCTATCAACTGAGGCAACCCTCCGGTTACTCCGCTGGTTTGATTCGGTTGTTGAAGTGAATGAGTTATATCCATCACGACAGGAAAACCAAAAGTTTGCATTTCGGGAATTCCTCGATAATCGACAATTAAATCGGAATATCCGAAAGTGGTTCCTCGCTCTGTGAGCATCACATTATTATTTCCCGAATCAATAATTTTTTGTACCGCAAATTTCATTGCTCCCGGAGATAAAAACTGTCCTTTTTTTACATTGACAATCTTTCCGGTTTCTGCTGCAGCCACTAATAAGTCGGTTTGACGGCAAAGAAAGGCTGGAATTTGCAAAATATCAACATATTCGGCAGCCAAAAAAGCATCGTGGGTTTCGTGAATGTCGGTAACGACCGGAACCCCGAAAGTTTCTTTTACTTTACGAAGAATTTTCAAGGCTTTTTCATCTCCAATGCCTGTGAAAGAATCGATTTTCGACCGGTTGGCTTTCTTGAAAGAACCCTTAAAAGCATAAGGAATATTCAATTTTTCGGTCATCTTTACAATGCGTTCGGCTATTTGCAAAGCCATTTCTTCTCCTTCTATAACACAAGGTCCTGCAAGCAAAAAAAAGTTGCTATTTTTCTCGTTTTTGAAATAATCTAATTTCATTACTTTCAATATTTTAATTTTTGTGCAAAGTTATTGTTTTTATTGTTAATTTCGCAGCAAATTCACCCCTAAATCCCCTAAAGGGAACTTGGAGAGCCAAAGGCCATAGTAGCTTTCGGTTTTTTCAGAAATTAAAGTCCCCTTTAGGGGATTTAGGGGTAATAAATTTAATTAAAAATTTTGAAATGAGAAAATGGAGAATTGAAGACTCAGTCGAGTTGTATAATATTCATGGCTGGGGTTTGAATTATTTTTCTATCAATGAAAAAGGACATTTAATTGTCAGTCCCAAACAAGGACACGCATCTGTTGATTTAAAGGAGTTGATGGATGAGTTGGTCGTGCGTGATATATCCGCACCGCTCTTGGTTCGGTTTTCAGATATATTGGATAACCGTATCGAAAAAATTTCAAATTGTTTCAAGACTGCAGCGGAAGAATATAATTATCATGCCAAAAACTTTATCATATATCCGATTAAAGTAAACCAAATGCGTCAGGTGGTTGAAGAAATCGTCAGCCATGGAAAAAAATTCAACATTGGATTGGAGGCCGGTTCTAAACCCGAATTGCACGCAGTTTTGGCTATCAACACCAGCGACGATTCTTTGATTATTTGCAATGGCTACAAAGACGAAGCTTATATTCAATTGGCTTTATTAGCTCAAAAAATGGGAAAAAGGATTTTCCTTGTGGTGGAGAAAATGAACGAATTGAAGTTGATTTCCGAACTTTCCAAAAAAATGAAAATCCGCCCGAATATTGGTATTCGTATCAAATTGGCCAGTGCAGGAAGTGGAAAATGGGAAGAATCCGGAGGCGATGTCAGTAAATTCGGCTTGTCGTCGAGCGAATTGCTGGAGGCACTCGACTTTCTCGAAAAAAACAAAATGGAAGATTGCTTAAAGCTAATTCATTTCCATATCGGAAGTCAAGTAACAAAAATACGTCGTATTAAAAACGCTTTGCGCGAGGCATCTCAATTTTATGTGCAATTGCGCAAAATGGGCTACGATGTGGAATTTGTTGACATTGGTGGCGGATTGGGCGTCGATTACGACGGAACACGTTCTTCTGCCAGTGAAAGCAGCATGAATTATTCCATTCAGGAATATGTGAATGACTCCATCTCTACATTGGTTGATGCCTGTGAGAAAAATGAAATTCCACAACCTAATATCATCACAGAATCGGGTCGTTCGTTAACTGCACATCATTCCGTACTTATTTTTGAAGTACTCGAAACAGCTTCATTGCCTGAATGGGAAGAAGATGAACCATTGCCCGAAGATGCCCACGAATTAGTAAAAGAACTTTACAAGTTGTGGGACGAAATGAATCATCCCCGTTTGATAGAAACATGGCACGACGCGCAGCAAATTCGTGAAGAAGCCTTAGACCGTTTCAGTTTGGGAATGTTGGATTTGGTTTCCCGCGCTCAAGTCGAACGACTGTATTGGTCAATCGCCCGCGAAGTGCATAATATGGCCGTTGAAATGAAACATGCTCCCGAAGAATTAAGGAAAATTTCCAAAATGTTGCCGGATAAATATTTCTGTAATTTTTCGTTGTTCCAGTCGCTACCGGATTCTTGGGCAATCGACCAAGTATTCCCTATTGTTCCGATTACCCGCTTAGACGAGAAACCTTCCCGTACAGCAACATTGCAGGATATTACTTGCGATTCCGACGGAAAAATAGATAACTTTATCAACAGTAAGAATTATTCAAACTTCCTTCCTGTGCATCCGGTCAAAGGAAAAGAGCCTTATTATATTGGTGTATTTTTGGTTGGAGCCTATCAGGAAATTCTCGGAGATTTGCATAATCTTTTCGGAGATACGAATGCAGTCCATATTTCGGTAGATGAAAACGGACATAAAATCGAGCAAATCATTGATGGTGAAACCATTGCCGACGTATTGGAATATGTGCAATACAGTCCTAAAAAGTTGGTGCGCACGGTAGAATCGTGGGTAACATCTTCCATGAAAGAAGGCAAAATTTCGGTAGAAGAAGGACGCGAGTTTTTATCCAATTATCGTTCGGGTTTGTATGGCTATACTTACTTAGAATAATATGACAGAAAAATGCCAGCACATAAGGAGGTTTGGCGCAACCCTGTTAGTAAATCCGCGTTACTTGTTTCACGCCTTTTACAGCTTTGATTTTCTTTATCAAAGAATCCATAACGGAAGTATTGCAGACCAATACTGTGATGTTTCCTTGAAACAAGCCATCGCTTGAATCTACAGAAATAGAGCGTAGAGTCATCCCGTTTTCTTTCGAGATGACCGAAGTGATATTTGTAACGATACCTATATCGTCATTTCCTATAATTCTCAACGTTATCGGATAATTTCCGTCTGATTTTCCAGACCAACGGGCGTTTACTACCCGGTAGCCAAAACGGTTGAACAGTTCGGGAGCATTCGGACAGTTTTTCCGGTGTATTCTGATGCCTTGCGAAGAAACGAATCCAAATATTTCGTCGCCAAAAATCGGGTTACAACATTTTGCCAGTTTATATTCGATTCCGGTAAGATTTTGGTCAATAATTAAGGCATCGTCGCTCTGCGCTATCTCTTCGGCAGGAGTTACAGCACGATAATTTTCAACACTTCTGTCGGCATATTCAACTTCCGCCTCTTTCTTTTCCAACTCTAAATATTGGTCGATAACGGTATTGACATCCAATTTTTCGGTGGCTATATCTGCGTAAAAATCAGTAACTTTTTTGTAGCCGATTTTCTTGATCAAACGCATCATTTTACCCTCATCTTCTTCAATTTTTCTGTTTTTGAAACGACGTTGCAACAATTCTTTAGCTAATGCAACTTGTTTGTTTTCAGCCTCTTTCAACGATTGTTTGATTTTAACACGGGCTTTCGATGTTACTACAAAATTCAACCAGTCTTGTCTAGGCGATTGATTGGGAGAAGTATGTATATCCACTTGGTCACCACTTTTCAACCGGTGCTTGATGGTAACGTTTTTTCCATTGATTATTGCCGAAACGCATTTCGAACCAACTCCCGTATGGATAGCAAATGCGAAATCGAGTACAGTCGCATTTTTCGGCAATTTGAATAAATCTCCTTTGGGCGTGAAAACAAAGATTTCTTCATCATACAAATCCATTTTGAAATCTTTAATTAAATCACCCGGTGAAGTGTCTTTACTTTCAAGTGCCTCGCGCATATTGTTCAACCAATCATCTATACCATCTTCTCCTTTTAATCCCTTGTATTTCCAATGAGCGGCCAAACCTCTTTCAGCAATTTCGTCCATTCGTTTGGTACGGATTTGCACTTCTACCCAACGACCTTCAGGTCCCATCACCGTTGTGTGAAGCGATTCATATCCATTACTTTTAGGAATCGACAGCCAGTCTTTCAACCTTTTAGGATTAGGCTGATACATATCGGTAATAATGGAATAAACCTGCCAACATTCGGCCTTTTCTTTTTCCAAAGGAGATTCCAACACCACACGAACAG
The DNA here is from genome assembly GCA_031253625.1 of Dysgonamonadaceae bacterium. GTDB lineage: Bacteria > Bacteroidota > Bacteroidia > Bacteroidales > Azobacteroidaceae > JAIRVZ01. Next base: position 24,015 of record JAIRVZ010000060.1, on the reverse strand, counting down.
CAAACAAGTCGTAGATATTTTCAAATTCAACTTTCTGTTTTTGAACTTTGTTGTTGATTGAATGAATGGATTTTGTACGACCTTTTATATCGAATTTCAAATTCGCATCTTTCAGTTTTTCCTCAATAGGAGCAATAAAAGCTGCGATGTATTTATCGCGTGAAGTTTTGGTTTCATTTATTTTTCGGGCGATGAAATCGTAAGCTGCCCGGTCTCTGAATTTGAGAGATAAATCTTCCAGTTCGGATTTGATTTTATATAATCCTAGTTTGTGAGCAAGAGGAACGTACAGATAAGATGCCTCAGCTGCAATTTTCATGCGTTGCTCTTCATCTTGAAAATGTTTGGCAACCCGCATCAAATAAAGCCGGTCGGCAATCATAATCAAAACAACCCTTACATCTTCAGCGAAAGAAAGTAGCAGTTTACGGAAATTTTCTGTTTCAATAACTGCATTTTTCGAATATAATTCTTGCGTTTTGATTAATCCGTTGATAATGCCGGAAACATCGGAGCCATAATTTTTCTCGACATCCCCAATAGGCATTTTTCCACTTAAAACGGCCTCTGAAATCAATGTAGAAATAATCGATGCCCTTTTTAAACCTATTTCTTCTGATACGATTAAAGCTGTATGTATATTTCTTACCAAAATATTCAAGCCATAAATATCGTCTCTGTAGGCACCTTGAGTGTAAGCAGATTCGACATCCCGACGTAAATTTTCAATATCACCGGGCTCCAACGCATCTCCCATATCCTTTAATAACCGGTGATATGCGTGAATATAGTCCTTATGTTCAGATTTTGTAAATATATTTTCCATAAATCACTGCAAAAATACACAGAATTATTTCTTTTTTCCGGCATTTTACATAAATTTGCAAGCAAAGATATAATGAAATCAATTAATTCCCAATACTCATGTTAACACAAAATGATTTAGAATTGCTTTCCAAAAAAGGAATCAGCACTGCACAAATTGAAGAACAGTTGTCTTTTTTTGAAAAAGGCTTACCTTATTTATCGATTGCCGTTTCTGCCTCAGTCGAAAAAGGCATTATGCGTATTCCCGAATCGGAGCAACCGGCTTACCTCGATGAATGGAACGCTTATCTGAAAGAAAACAAACAAATTCTCAAATTTGTTCCAGCATCTGGGGCTGCAAGCCGTATGTTCAAAGATTTATTCGAGTTTATAGATGCCGATTACCATATCCCGACGAATTCGTTTGAAAAGAAGTTTTTTGAAGAAATCAAGAAGTTCGCATTCTACAGACAATTGAACGATGCCTGTTTGAATAATGAGGAAGAAGATATTGAGCAACTGATTCAAGAAGGTTTATATAAAGTGGTTGTAAAAAATTTACTATATATTTTCGGATTGAATTACGGTCAATTGCCTAAAGGCTTACTCGAATTTCACAATTACCCCGGAGGACCTCGCACAGCGATGGAAGAGCATTTAGCCGAAGGAGCTATGTATGCCTGTAATGCCGCTAAAAAAGTAAACGTACACTTCACGGTTTCACCCGAACACAGAGAACTGTTTCAAAATCTCACAACAGAAAAAGTTCCGGTTTACGAAAAGCTATTCGGAGTGAAATATGATGTAAGTTTCAGCGAACAAAAGCCATCGACAGATACAATCGCTGCCGACGAAAACAATCAGCCTTTCAGGGATAACGACAAACTGTTGTTCCGTCCGGGAGGCCACGGAGCATTGATTGAGAATTTGAATGACGTGGATGCCGATGTGGTTTTCATCAAAAATATAGATAATGTTGTTCCCGATTCATTCAAATCCGTCACAGTTCAATATAAAAAGTTGATTGCAGGTGTTTTGGTTCATCTCCAAAAGAAAATTTTCGGCTATTTGGATTTAATCGAATCCGGAAAATATACGCACGACCAATTGGTAGAAATGATATATTTTCTGCAAAATGATTTGTGTATTAAAAATCCTGAAACAAAAATGCTGGAAGATGCTGAACTGGTGTTATATCTCAAATCGAAATTAGACCGTCCGTTGCGTGTTTGCGGTATGGTGAAGAACGAAGGTGAACCGGGAGGAGGCCCATTCTTAGCAGTTAATCCCGATGGAACTGTTTCGTTGCAAATCTTAGAAAGTTCGCAAATTGATTTGAAAGACCCTGAAAAGAAAGCGCTATTTGAAAAAGGAACTCACTTCAATCCTGTGGATTTAGTTTGTGCTCTAAAAAACAACAAAGGGAAAGCATATAACTTACCCGAATATGTGGACAAAAACACCGGATTTATCTCGCTTAAATCAAAAAACGGCAAGGAATTGAAGGCACTTGAACTTCCCGGTTTGTGGACTGGCGCCATGTCGGATTGGAACACTGTTTTTGTGGAAGTTCCGATAGAAACGTTTAATCCGGTAAAAACTGTCAATGATTTATTGAAGAAAGAGCATCAGAGTTCTTAGTTTTTCGCTACTTTTGCAAGCGATAAAAGGCCACTGTAGTTCAGTCGGTAGAGCAACGCATTCGTAACGCGTAGGTCACGAGTTCGAGTCTCGTCAGTGGCTCTTTTTTTGAGAAATTTCTGTTGCACAAAATTAAATATCTCCAAGATAAAATAAAAGAAGGTTCACAATTTCTCGTGAACCTTTTCTCTTTTAAGTAGCGCGACCCAGGATTGAACTGGGGACCTCATGATTATGAATCATGCGCTCTAACCAGCTGAGCTATCGCGCCCTCTCTTTTTATTTCGGCTGCAAAAGTATAACAACATTTTAAACAAAGCAAGCATTTTTCTTTTTTTTCGTTAAAAGTATTGGATTTTTTGTTGATGTTTTATATCTTGCACTCCAAATATAAATTGCTGACAATGAAAATAGAAAAGATTCATTTGGAATATGTTTTTGAAAAGGCTTCCAAAAACACTTTGTGGAATTATTTGACTTCTTCGTCCGGACTTTCCGGATGGTTTGCCGACGATGTTGAAGTGAAGGAAAATATATACACATTTGTGTGGAACAAAATTCCGGAAGAGGCTGAATTATTAAACATAATTCCTAACAATAAAGTTCGTTTCAGATGGATTGAGGACGAAAATCCCGAATCATATTTTGAATTTAAATTGCATACGGATGAGATAACAGGTGCAATAGTTTTAGAAGTTACCGATTTCTCAGAACCTGATGAGAAAGAACATGCAATCAGCCTGTGGGATTCGCATATTAAATTACTGAAACGCACGTTAGGAATTTAAAATATTACAACGATAATTAATAAGGAATAATTCTTACCTTTCACATCTTAACTCTTCGTCAAAAAGAGTTATCTTTGTCCGCTGAATTTCAACGGAACTAATGTTACGCATCAAACGACTATATGTTTTTCTGATAAAAACCTTTCTGCCCTTATTTGTGGCTACTTTCAGTGTGTGCTTATTTATCCTTCTCATGCAGTTTTTATGGAAGTACGTCGATGATATGGTAGGGAAAGGTTTAGACTTTCTAGTACTCGGAAAGATGTTTTTTTATGCGGCGCTTTTCTCGGTTCCGATGGCACTGCCTTTGGCCGTGTTATTGGCATCACTGATGACTTTCGGAAATTTGGGTGAAAAGTTTGAATTGCTGGCCATGAAAGCATCGGGAATTTCTTTGCTCCGGGTGATGCGTCCTACCGTTGTTTTTGTGTTCTTCATTGCAGCCGGTGCGTTCTTTTTTCAAAACAACGCCCTCCCTCCTACTCAAATCAAATTGTGGACTTTACTTCACTCCATCCGGTTAAAATCACCAGAACTTGATATTCCATCAAAAACTTTCTTCAAAGAAATCGATAAATATAACTTATATATCAGCCATAAAAATCCAAAGACAGGGATGATGTATAACTTAATGATATACGATTTTAGAGATGGTTTTAATAACGCCAAAGTTACTGTTGCCGATTCGGGAAGATTAAAAACCTCTGATGATAAATTGCATCTGATTCTTACAATTTACAACGGAGAATCGTTTGAAAACCTGAAGAAACAAACTTTTCGCAATAGAAATGAAAAAATTCCTTACCGAAGGGAGAAATTCGATTTAAAAGAAGTACTGATTGCTTTCGATGCCAATTTTACTATGGAAGATGAATCCATCGCATCGGAACGTGATTTTTCAAAAAATCTGAATCAATTACGGGTATTTATTGATTCTGTAACCGTTGAAAAAGATAGTATCGATAAGAATATTGTGAAAAACTTACAATCTTACACTTACCAACAAGCCCTTTGGAAAAGCACCGAAAATACTCCGAATCATTCTTTTCAAACACAAACACAGGATACAACTATAATTGCCGATTTTGACTCTCTTTTTAACGAAAAGGATTTATCTCAGCAACAAAAAATCGTTTCTAACGCAAAAGCAAGAGCAGAAAACATAAAGAGTGAGTATCAATACAATAACTTCACTCAAGCCGAAAAGAAAAGAGCGCTTATCGGGCATCGAATAGAGATGCACCGCAAATTCACATTGTCGTTTGCCTGCCTGATTTTCCTCTTTATCGGGGCTCCTTTGGGTTCTATTATCAGAAAAGGAGGATTGGGTATGCCTGCTGTTTTGTCGGTCATTCTTTTCCTGTTCTATTATTCGGTAGATATTTTCAGCGTTAAACTGGCTCGACAAAGCGTTTTGCCGGTGTGGGCAGGAATGTGGGCGAGTTCGTTTATTCTCTTAGCATTGGGATTATTCCTTACTTATAAGGCTGTTAACGATTCCGTAATGTTTAATGCCGATGCCTGGACAGGTTTTTTCAAACGTTTAATCGGGAAGAGAGAAACTCGTAATTATCAAAGAAAAGACGTTATTATGACTCCTCCCGACTACAAAAACGATATGCAACTGATTGAAAATCTAACAGAGCGTTGTAACAAATACTTGAATGCCCACAAAAAGAAGTTCAATTATATCAACTTTTGGAAACACGCAGGCGATAATGCCTGTATAGAAAGTTTGGGAGAAGACCTTGAGTTGATTATTGAAGATTTGCGCAATTCAGATGAAAATTACATCATCGGAAAATTGATGGATTATCCTGTAATTAATTCAAAACAACCTGCGTATATAAAAAATCCACAAATAAGGTTGTTCTGCACTTGGTTTTTCCCTGTCGGCATCGCTCTCTATTTGTGGGAATTATATAAAGGTAAAGAACTCAAACGAGAGATTGAAATTATAAGAAAGGTAAATAACGAATTACTTATAGAAATAAAGAAGAAATTATAGGTAATAATCATTTTAAGTATTGCAATGTGTGAAGAGAAATCAACTACATAAGGTTCTATTCTTTTTGGGATTCATACTCTGTGCCTCATCTTTTATTCCTGCACCGGCAGCATTGGTTGGCGGTTTTTTGTTTACGCTGTTTTTCGGACATCCGTTTCCAGACTTAAGTCACAAGGCAACTTCGCTTTTACTGAAAGTTTCAGTTGTCGGTTTGGGGTTTGGGATGAATGCCACAGCAGCGTTCAAGGCAGGTAAGGACGGATTTTTGCTAACATTAGCATCCTTGGTGTTAATTCTTGTTTTAGGTTATCTTGTTGGGAGATGGTTAAAAATTCCGACAAAACTTTCACATCTCGTGGCTTGCGGAACGGCTATTTGCGGAGGAAGTGCTATTGCTGCCGTAGCACCGGTGGTTAATGCTAACGAAAAAGAGGTTTCCATGTCACTTGGCGTAGTGTTTTTACTTAACTCCATAGCCCTGATTTTGTTTCCGTTTATGGGGCATTTTTTAGGACTTACCGAATATAATTTCGGACTTTGGAGTGCCATTGCCATTCACGACACAAGTTCGGTGGTAGGTGCTGCATCTGCTTATGGAGAAGAGGCACTGATGGTTGCCACAACGGTTAAACTTGCCCGTGCGCTATGGATTATACCGATTTCGTTCCTGTCCGTATTTCTATTCAAGGGCAAAGGAAAAAAAACCGTAATTCCGTGGTTCATACTGTTGTTTGTGGCTACAATGCTGTTCAATAGCTACTATCCCATGGGAATTAACGCTACATTTTTCAAAATTTCAAAATCCTTATTGGTTGCCACGCTGTTTTTGATAGGCTCATCACTTTCTATTACATCCATAAAGGAAGTGGGGTTAAAGCCTCTTGTGTTGGGTGTAATCCTTTGGGGAATAATTTCAGTTTTATCGTTAGTAGCCATAGTAGGCTGGGTTGATTTACATTAATAAAATTAAAATATATTGCAATAATGTTCAAGTTAAATACAATCGAAGAAGCGATTGAAGACTTTCGCGAAGGAAAATTCCTCATCGTAGTAGATGATGAAGACCGAGAAAACGAAGGCGATTTTATTATTGCCGCAGAAAAAATTACGCCTGAAAAAGTCAATTTCATGATGACTTACGGACGAGGATTACTCTGCGCTCCAATTACAGAAGAACGCTGCGAAGAATTAGAGTTGGAAATGCAAACTGCAAGAAACACTTCAATATATGATACTCCTTTCACCATCACGGTAGATAAAATCGGTGACGGCTGCACAACAGGAGTTTCTATGTACGACCGTGCTGAAACCATCAAGGCGTTGGCCAACACCGAAACGAAAGTCGAAGACTTGGCGCGCCCCGGACACATAAGTCCTTTACGCGCCCGTTCTCGCGGTGTACTGAGAAGAGCCGGTCACACAGAAGCTGCCATTGATTTGGCAAGATTAACCGGACTATACCCTGCCGGTGCGCTTATCGAAATCATCAACGAAGATGGAACGATGGCTCGTCTTCCTGATTTGGTACAGATTTCAGAAAAATTCGGCATCAAAATAATCACCATTAAAGACTTAATCGCATACCTTTACAAAAAAGAATCATTGGTAGAAAAAGGCGTAACAGTTGATATGCCCACTCAATACGGCCATTTCGAACTCACTCCTTTCCTTCAAAAATCGAACGGTTTGGAACATGTCGCTTTAACCATGGGAACTTGGGAAGAAAACGAACCTGTTTTAATTCGCATGCACTCCTCCTGCGCAACCGGAGACATTTTCGGCTCGATGCGCTGCGATTGTGGAGAGCAACTTCACAAATCGATGGAAATGATAGGAAAAGCCGGAAAAGGTGCTATCATCTATTTAAATCAGGAAGGCAGAGGCATTGGCTTGATGGATAAAATGAAAGCATACAAATTACAAGAAGAAGGATTAGACACCGTCGACGCAAACTTGCGCTTAGGTCATAAAGCCGACGAGCGGGACTATGGTGTTGGTGCCCAAATCTTGCGAGCCATCGGAGTAACGAAAATAAAACTAATCACCAACAATCCGGTTAAAAGAATCGCTTTAGAAGGCTATGGCCTGCAAATCGTAGAAAATGTTCCTTTGGAAATCGACCCAAACCCCTACAATTTGCGTTATATGCACACCAAAAAAGAAAGAATGGGACACCTTTTAAATAAAAGTTAATGATTAATGTTTAATGATAAATGATTAATCACTGCCCATTAATCATTTATCATTAAACATTAATCATTATTTCTATTTTGCAAGCAAAATCATAATTCTTAATTCAAAATTATTAATTATTTGAAAATTATTATTACTTTTGCAACCGAAATAGATTATTAACTAACAAATTGTATTTTACATGTCACAAGTTTCAGCTCGTTTAGCAAGTTTGTCTCCGTCAGAGACATTAGCCATGTCGCAAAAAAGTAATGAACTTAAAGCACAAGGTATCGATGTAATCAATCTTAGTGTCGGCGAACCCGATTTCTTCACACCCGATCATATCAAAGAAGCTGCAAAACAGGCTGTGGATAAAAACTTTTCGTTTTATTCTCCAGTACCCGGTTATCCTGCTCTTAGAGATGCAATCGTCGCAAAATTGAAAAAGGAAAACGACCTTGATTATAAACCGGGACAAATCGTTTGCTCAAACGGTGCAAAACAATCAATTTGTAACGTTGTCCTCGCTGTCATCGGCAAAGGAGATGAAGTGATTATTCCGGCTCCTTATTGGGTAAGTTATCCTGAAATGGTAAAATTAGCCGATGGAACAAATGTTTTTATCGATGCTCCCATTGAACAAGATTTCAAAATTACTGCCGAGCAGCTTGAAAAAGCGATCACTCCAAAAACAAAAATGTTTATTCTTTGCTCTCCGTCAAATCCGACAGGAAGCGTTTATACAAAAGAAGAATTAAAAGCATTGGCTGATGTATTGGCAAAACACCCCAATATCATTATCTTGGCAGATGAAATTTACGAACATATCAACTATTTAGACAAACACGAGAGTATCGCACAATTTGAAAACGTGCGCGACCGCGTAGTAATTATCAATGGAGTTTCGAAAGGTTATGCCATGACCGGTTGGCGTATTGGTTGGATTGCTGCTCCACAATGGATTGCTTCAGCATGTAACACATTGCAAGGACAATATACGTCAGGTCCCTGCTCGGTTGCACAAAAAGCAGCAGAAGCAGCCTATACCGGCGACCAGTCTTGTATTGCAAAAATGCGTGAGGCTTTTGAACGTCGCAAAAACCTGATGGTAAAATTAGCTCAAGAAATTCCGGGATTCAAAGTAAATAATCCTCAAGGCGCATTTTATTTATTTCCCGATTGTGCTACTCACCTCGGCAAATCATATAACGGAAAGAAAATCGAGAAAGCAGGCGATTTGGCTATGTTCCTGTTGGAAGTAGGTCATGTGGCTTGTGTTGGCGGAGATGCTTTCGGAGCGCCTAATTGCATCCGTTTCTCTTATGCTACAGCAGATGATAAGCTTGTTGAGGCGATGAAAAGAGTAAAAGAAGCATTGGCAAAATTGGCTTGATAGCATAGTAGCAGTACGCAAAATATTAAAAAGGGCACAGAGATATTATCTCTATGCCCTTTGTGTTTTTTGGTAATAGTGTCATTTTATTTTCTGTTTCTTTACACAAGAATAAATTGCCCGTATCTGTTGCACGCTGAAATTATTCTTCTATTATCTGTTGTCAGAATTCAAAAACTTAGTCAACTGTTCTCCAACTTCATTTATAGAAAGTAAAACCGCTTCATTTTTCACCCTGTTTATTGCCTCTGAGTTGTCAAAATCTTCTTTTTGTTTCTTTGATTGATAATCCTTTGTTACTATCGTAGAAAAGGGCATCAAGCCTGTTCTTACATCTAAAAGTATAAATTCTATAGTTGCAAAAGCTTTTATTAAGTCTGGCGAAAACACTTTGTACTTTGAATAAATTTCACTCGTAATTGAAAATATTGCCACAACATCTGCTTGTGTCCTTACTGCCGATTCTCGAATATTTACAAAAGTAGGATTACTGGAAATCAATAAATCGGGAATAACAGAAATAGTTGTTACTCGTTGAGAATTTTTAAATTTATCGGTAAATAATTCCAAGTAAGATTGTTGGGTTTTCAAATATTCTTCGCTTGTCCAATAATAATTTCGTTGACGTTGTTTGCTTTCTAACTTAACAAGAGCAACTCTCAAAACTTCGGGGAGTTCATAATGTCCATCAAGAATTTTCTGAATATTTTCTTCCGAAATAGTTGCATTTTTATCATTAAACAATGATTGCGTAATTGGCAGTTCGCTACTAATATTGCCACCACCCAAAAGAATTCCTGAACCTGAGCTCTGATACGCTGTTGAACATGACGCAAACAATATGACTATCACAATGAATAAAATTATCTGTTTCATAACTGATTTTGTTTTATAATTTATTTTTATTACTTCTCTCTACTATGTAATTTATACAATCTGCGATAAATTACCATTTCTCCTTCAACAAATCACGAATCTCCGTGAGCAATTGTTCTTCTTTTGTTGGTTCCGGAGGAGTTGCTGCCGCTGTTTCTGTTTTTTTCTGATGAAAACTATTGATCCCTTTAATCATCAGGAAAATAGCAAATGCAATTATCGTAAAATCAAATATGGTTTGAATGAAAGTACCATAATTGATTGTAACGGCCGGAACGGCTTGTCCGGCAGCATTAACAGATGCATGCTTTACCGTAACTACCAAGTCGGTAAAGTTGATACCGCCAATCAACACGCCTATAGGAGGCATAATAATATCTGCAACCAACGAGGAAACTATCTTGCCGAAAGCACCTCCAATGATAATACCTACTGCCATATCCATGACATTGCCACGCATGGCGAAACTCTGAAATTCTTTAAGAAAACCCATAAGAAAAATATTTTAATGATTACTTGTTTTTTATATTGAGGGCAAATATAAAAAAAACGGTCAAGATTAAAGCTAGGTCTATTAAAAAATCCGTAATTTTATCCCCGCAGATACAAATTAATCTGAATCAAGAATAGTAATTCGAGTTAAATGCTTCACTATTTCAATCCCGGACACGAAACTGCGGTACTCAACGCATCGCCACATTATACTCCTGCTGCCAATCAAGTCAAAATGCAGCGGGATTTGGCTTTTCTTCCTGCATGGTATACCGGTTCTTCAAACGATTTTGTTTGGATTGAAGACAATTTGACAGCCGATTTCGTATCCTCAATTGAGCCGCTGAATCACTTGGCAAAACCAGTTAGCACAAATGATATTCTCAAAAAAAAGCACTTATTATCAGGCATCGAAGTTTCCCCTTGGGGTATTTCTCCTCAAGTCCTTAAATTCTCTAAAATCCTTAGCGATCATCACGAACTAAATCTTCAATTACCTCAATGGAAAAATGAATACTCTGAATTGTGCAGCCGGCAAACGGCAAAAAAAGGCTTGGAATTTATCATTAAAAATCAACCGGAAATATCAAACGATATTGTTCCCCAATTTTTTACAACAATCGAAGATATAGAAAACGCGGTGACATCAAGTCGAGTTGAATTACTGGCCAAAGCGCCTTATTCTTCTTCCGGTCGAGGATTATTGTGGCTGCCGCCCGGAAATCTACATCAATCGGAAAAGCAAATAATCAGCGGGATATTGAAAAAACAATCTTTCATTTCGATTGAAAAAGTATTGGATAAACGAACCGATTTTGCGATGCTCTTTCATTCCGATGGTCTCGGAAAAGTTGAATTTACAGGATTATCTTTATTCGAGACAAATAAAAAAGGAGTGTACGATAAAAACATATTAATTTCTCAAGATGAGATACAAAGCAAATTAGCAACTTGTATTGATGCTGTTTTATTAGAAAAAGTAAAAAATACGCTCATTCAGTTTCTGAATCAAACTTTTGGTTGCGTTTACAAAGGATGTATCGGTATAGATATGATGATATATGCCGATTCGTCATTGCGAGGCGCGAAGCAACGAAGCAATCTACTTCATCCTTGTGTCGAAATTAATATGAGAAATACGATGGGATTATTATCTTTCAAATTGTATCAAAACTTTTTCTACGAAAATTCTACCGGATATTTCAAAATTGATTTCAGCAATAAACCGGGCGAATTGTTGCAAAAACACCGAGAAATGCAACAATTATATCCGGTCGAATTTGCTAACGGAAAAATAAAATCAGGATATTTATCTCTTTGCCCGATAAAAGACGACAGTAAATATTGGGCATATATTAAAGTGTAAAAAAATGGACAGACAAGTTAGAAAGCCAAATAGAATAATTTACCGCTTGGTTGTTGCTTTATGCTCATTCTTGCATCGCAAAAAATATGCGTTTAAAGTACATAAAAGTACCGAATTTGCTGCACTCAAACCACCATACATAGTGTTAGCCAACCACATCAGCAACATTGATTTTACGGTAGTGGCATCCGCTATGTCACCTGTTGTATTGAACTTTGCGGTAGCAACATTTTACTTTCGTGTTCGTTTTTTAAATGGCATACTTCGTTTTATGGGCTGCTTTCCCAAGGAACAATTTCAGCCCGACACAAAAGCAATAAAAAATATTTTCAGCATCATACAGCGTGGCGATGTGGTGGCACTATACCCCGCGGGACAAAGCACCTTCGACGGCGAAGCCACCTATATGGATGCAAGTATTGCCAGATTGTTGAAAAAACTGAAAGTACCTGTGGTAACAGTGCATATAAATGGAGCATTCATAGCCTGCCCGAAATGGAATATGGGCTTACGCAAATCGAGTATCGAAGCATCTGTAGATGTGCTCTTTAACCCTCATGAACTGGAGGTATTAAATCACGAAGATATTTACCAAAAAGTAAAAAATGCGCTGTATTTCGACGATTACGAATGGCAGCGTAAAGCTATGGTAAAAGCCTCAAAACCGCACAGTGCAAAAGGATTGGAACAAGTGTTGTATATGTGTCCCCGATGTCAAACAGAATTTAACATGCACACAAAGCGCAACCGTTTATGGTGTGCGTCATGCGGCAATGCTGCGCTTATGAATGAATACGGTTTGCTACAGCCGGCCGACAGTAATTGCATCATTTTTGAAACTCCTACGCAGTGGAGTCGTTGGCAAATGCAATGTTACAAGCAACAAGTTAAATTTCCCACGTTTTCCTATAGCGAACCGGCTTTTCTTGTAAAAATAAGCAAGCATGGCAAGTACACAAAGGTAGGCAGCGGCATAGCCGAAATTAATATCGACCACTTTTGTTATCACGGAACATACAATGACGTAAAGGTATCATGGCAAATAAAAAACAATCTGTCAGCTATTTTTGCACACGAAGTAAAAGGACATTTCGATTTTGCATACAATGGTGAGCTTTTTTCTATTGCGCCATTCAAAAGCGAATCGGCATTCAAATTTGTAGCATTGAAGGAGGCTATTTTCGAGCAATATTACCTGAAATCCACAACCCGATAAAAGTTATTAAACCGTTGATAATTAACAATTCATAGCCACATTTATATCCGGTAAATTTGAATATCAGCATGTCAAATAAAAAGGATAATCCGGGAGAAAGAATACAAATAGCAGGAATCCATTTGTCGTTCGGACGAATTTTAGTAAACAAACCGAAGGCAAACATTCCGATTAAAGGGCCGTAAGTATACGAAACCATGATGTAAATCGCATTGATAATGCTTGTATTATTCGCAATTCTAAAAATCAATATCGTCAAGATAAAAATGATAGAGATGTAAATATGCGTTTTTAACCGGATGCTTTTGGCAATTTCAGGTTTGCGTTTGGATGTTTCTAAAATATCGACACAAAAAGAGGTAGTTAATGAAGTCAGTGCGGAATCGGCACTCGAAAATGCGGCCGACATCAATCCAATCATAAAAAATACGACGACAGCAGTTCCCAACGTCCCGGTGGCTGCAAACGACGGCAATATTTGATCCGAAACTGCCGGAAGTTCAATCTGATGAGTTTGAGCAAATATCAACAGCAAAATACCCAAACAAAGGAAAAGAAAATTGATCGGAACGAACGTCCATGCATAACCGTAAATATTTTTTTGCGCCTCTTTCAGGTTGCGGCAAGAGATATTTTTTTGCATCATATCTTGGTCTAATCCGGTCATAGCAATGACCACGAATATCCCACTGATAAATTGTTTGAAAAAGTTTTGAGGACTTTTAATATCAAATTCAAAAATCCGAAAATGCTCATTGGTTGTTATCGCAGAAACGGTTTCGGAAAAACTGAAATCGAGTTGACTGATTACCTGCCAAATAATCAATATCAAAGCGGCAAGCAAAAAGAAAGTCTGGAGTAAATCCGTCCAAATAATGGTTCGAATACCACTTCTGAATGTATACAGGAAAATTAAAGCCACAATAACCGTTACCGAAACATAAAACGGAACTCCCCAAGTATCAAATATATAATGCTGCATAATCATTACAACAATGTATAAACGGGCTGCCGCACCCAACAATTTGGAGAGCAGAAAAAACGAGGCACCTGTTTTGTAGGCTCTTACTCCCATTCTTGTTTGCAGATAAGTATAAATAGAAGTAAGGTTTAATTTGTAATACAACGGCAATAAAACGTGGGCGATAAACATATATCCGAAGAAAAATCCCAAAGCCATTTGGATATAGGTCATATCTGTCGACCGCACCCAACCCGGAACCGAAACAAATGTTACTCCCGAAATCGATGCGCCAATCATTCCGATGGCAACTACATACCAAGGCGATTGCCTGTTCCCGATAAAAAACGCCTCATTATCGGAATGTTTTTTACCGGTAATATATGAGGTAACGAGTAATACTGCGAAATATAATACGATGATTGAAACTATAAGTAAGCTATTCATTGTGTGAGCATTAACAAAACAATCACTGATAATGGTATCGTCAAATTATCAGTACCATTGGGAGATATTAATTCTATCACAGAAACAACAACGGATATACATAATGCAATACCTATATTTTTTATTTCTGCCGATTGAAACCAAAATATCAAACTGCATATAATAAATGTTGATAGAAAAAATGCCAAAGTACCTATCGCAGTTTTACCGGATTTTATTCTTTTAGACTTGTAAACGGTACCAAAATAATAAGCCAAAGGGTCGCTTATTGCCAAAATAACAATCGGTAAAATAAAAAACAAATTATTTTGCAGCCACCATATAGATATATAGTAAGTAACTCCAATAGAAACAGGCAGCAAATAAGCACCGCAAGTTTTTCTATCCACAGAGCAAATAGAATTTAAAAGACTTTTCTTATTTCCGATATAAAGAATTAAAAATGAGGAAATTACTAATATTAACACATACCAATGGGATGAAAAACAAATTGGAATAAACAGACATAATAAAGTGGATAATGAATGACCTAACTTGCGTGTATATTCAACATGAATTCCTTTTTTATGCAGAAACTCACAAAAAATGATTATGAGGAAAAAACATAAAAGGAATAAAAAGTAATAAAGTAATTGGTAATTCATCGTATGTTGAAAAATAAATTAATCAGATAAACAAACGCTCCGGAGGCAATAAAACTGTCGAATCGATCTAAAAATCCACCGTGTCCGGGCAATATCGAACTAAAATCTTTTACTCCATATTTCCGTTTAACCCATGATGCAGATAAATCTCCTGCAAAAGAAAACAAACAAATGCTAAATCCCAATATAAGGGTAGTAAATATGGAAAAATCCAGTATTTTTCCGACAATAAGACAAGTGCATATAGCCATGAATAACCCACCGAATAATCCTTCGTATGTTTTATTCGGACTTAATTGAGGGCATATTTTATTTTTTCCTAATAATTGTCCGGATATTTGGCTAAAAGCGTCAAATGTACAAACCGTAAATAAAGTATATAATAATATCGGTTGAGACAAACTACCGAAAAAATAAAATCCGATAGAAACTAACATATATACAAAAAGAATTGAGTAAAAGACAGTTCCTTTTTGCGGTATATTTTTCTGGAGATAGTTTATTTCAAGCAATCCTGCAAGGGCAATTGACAGACAAACCCAAGGAAATATTTTTTCTGCGAAACAAATACATCCATACAGAAAAATGATAATAATGAAGTAAGTAAAATATTTCAACCAATTCTTCTTTCGTTCCTTTGGATCTTGCTTTTTCACTGCAAAATAAATTCCGATACCACCTAAAAGGAAAAATAACAGAATGATATAAAATAAAATCAACTTCATTTTTTTATGTTTTTATTTTTCAACACCCAATAAAGTCCTTTGGCATTTGATCGCATTTCTTTTATAATCAACTGTATAGTAATGTGTTCGAAAAATGCCAAGATTCCCCAAACAATCGTAATGTAATAGAATATCGGATAAAAGCCAAACAAAAACAGCACAATAAAAAAAGCACCCTGTATATAACCGCCAATTTTCCATGAATACAAGTGTAAGCTGGGCAAACGTTTGAATTTAATTAACGACAAAATATGAGCGAAAAAAAGCAGAAAAATAAAAACAAAAAAACTACTTAAATGTGGTTGAAAATCAGAGGACTTAAAAAAGAAAACACCTGCAATAGCAGCAATATAAGTCCCAAAATCTGCTATCGAATCTAAACGCGCTCCCAACTCCGTTTGCATATTGAAACATCGCGCTATCAGTCCATCTAACACATCGGTTATCAGATTAATAGTCAAAAGAATAGCAAACAATTGCTCCTGACGGCTTATTCCCAAATACAGAATATAAGGAAACATCAAGAGTCGGTAGAGCGATAATAAATTCGGTATCGTGTAAATGTTATTTTTTCGCATTTAATTCCCTAATTTACATACCATAATATAATCATGTTCATTCTCGCATATAATTTCAAAACCGAGTTTTTTGTACATTTTCACGGCATAGTTTGCTTTGTCTACACTTAATGACGTCTGTTTATAACCTTTATGGGCCATAAGATCAAACATGTGCTGCATTAAAACTGTTCCAATTCCCATATTGCGATATTCTTTAAAAACTGAAATGGCAAATTCGGGAGTTTCAGGGTCAATGTTCCCAAAGCCTTTGATTTCATCTGCCAAGGTGCGCACCCACACGCCTCCGATGATTTTGCCGTAGATAGTGGCCAACAAGCATAAGTCATCTTTTTTATTTCCAAAATCCCGGATATAAACATCTATCTCAGGCTTTTCGATGATGTCGCGTGAAGGCGGCTCGACACCTTCTGGTATGAAAATGGCCTCATACAGTAAGTCTTTTAATATGGGAAGATCTTCTTTATTCAAAGGACGGATTTCTACTGATTCCAACCACCGGCTTTTGAACATGCTGTAATAATGTAAATCAACGATTTTACCATTTTTTATCGCAGCTTGTTTCAATATGGCCTCCCGCTCAAAACCTGCTTTTTGTAATACTTTCTGCGAAGCAATATTGAACTCAAAAGGCGTTGCATAAATCTTCTCTAATGGAAGAGTAGTAAAAGCATACGTTATGATTTGTTTAACGGCCTCGGTCATGATTCCTTTATCCCAATAATCTTCACCAATAAAGTAGCCCAACTCGGCACTAATTCGTTCAACATCTGTTCGGGGGAAAAAACCGATACTGCCAACAGCCTTCCCTTCGACAACAATCGCAAAAAGAGTGGCAGGTTTAGGTTGGGATAACACCATTTCGATATACTCTTTTGCGTCTTTTTCAAAATAAGGATGAGGGAGCGCATCACGGAGGTTATTCCAAATAAGGATATTATTGGCATTTTCGGCAAGCGATTCCACATCGGACAGCTGCCATTCGCGCAATTCAAAATTGTTGTTGTTCATTTTATCTTGATAAAAATTGTATTGCGCAAATATATGACTTTTCAGAATATTTTGTATACTTTCGCAAATTCAAACATCATATTAAAAATATTTTCTGTGGATATTTACAAGAAATTGAAATACTTTAACAAGATAAAAAGTCCCCGAGTAAAGTTATTGGGAATTTTCCTGTTACATATCTTGAAAAAACGGTATTTAGGCATATTCATTGACCCTGTAGTCAATTGCAATTTACGCTGTAGAATGTGCTATTTCAGTGACGACGAAAAAAGAAAAACACTTATAGGGAAAATGACTGATGAAGATTTGGGAAAAATTGCCAAAGCATTATTCCACAGAGCATTAAAAGTTCAAATCGGATGCGGAGCAGAACCTACCATTTCTAAATCAACACCTTTGTTAATTAAATTGGCCAAAAAGTATAACGTACCCTACATATCGTTAACAACAAATGGTGTTTTATTAACGGAAGAAACCATTCAAGAGTATATATCTGAAGGACTTAACGAAGTTACCATATCCATGCACGGAGTAAAAAAGGAAACTTACGAGTATTTCATGACGAACAGCAACTACGAAATTTTTTGCCAAAGTTTGAAATACCTTTCTGACGCCAAAAAGAAATATCCCGGTTTCAAAATACGAATTAATTACACCATGAATGAGGACAATTTTCTTGAATTGAGGGAATTTTTTGATGTTTTCAACGACTTGAATTTCGACATCTTACAACTGCGTCCCATCCAAAAAATGGGAGAAACTGCATACAATAATTTCAGTCACAACAAGTTAGAAGAAATGTATGATTCATGTATTGAAATCATCAAAAAAGAATGTTCGAAAAGGAATATAACCTGTATTGCTCCCGAAAAAATCAACATCGTAGAGAATTCAAATAACATAAACAGCAGCGTCGTTGAATCAACCTTTTGTTACATCTCACACCGAACGTGCTGGAGAAGTGATTTCGATTATAACACAGACTCTTATGAGAGTTATTCCAAACGGAAAAACTTGTCTCTTTTGTTATTCAAAAATATATTTCTTCGGAAAAAAAATCGCAAACTCAACGAGCATTTTAATTACGACATTTCATAAAGCTACGTCCAAAAACCTACAGGCAAGATAACTCATTACCCCTACGGAAGTTTTCAAAGCCTCATCGTCAATAAGAAAATCAGAAGTGTGCAACCCGCCTGATTGATTACGACCTCTCACACCAAACCGGTAAAATGTAGTCGGATATAATTGCGAGAAAAATCCGAAATCTTCACCGGTCATACGCCTTTCCAAGCCTTTTACGGATACTGCTCCCAAATATTCTGTAGCAAATGATTTAGCCATTGATGTTATTTGCTCATCATTTTTTACGCAAGGATAACCATCGTATACTTCAATTTCGCAAGAACAGCCGTGTGCCTCTGCCGTATGGATGGCAACAGATTTTATCAACTCTTTTATTTTGACTCGTTCCCCTTCGTTCATTGTTCTAAGCGTTCCGGCAATGGTTACTTCATCAGGAATAATGTTTGTATCTCCCAAAGCCAGCAATTTTCCGAAACTAAGCACCACCGGATTGAACGGATTACTTCTCCGGCTCACAATTTGTTGCATCGACACAATACACTGACTTGCAGCCAAAACCGTATCGTTTACCAAATGTGGCAAAGCTCCGTGTCCACCTTTTCCTTTGATTTTTATATGCACCTCGTCGGCAGCGGCCATAATAACTCCCGATTCAAAACCGACCTCCCCTACCCTATAATCTACATATACATGTTGCGCAATAAGCAAATCGGGTTTCAATTCGTTAAAAATACCGGATTCCAACATCAGACGAGCACCTCCGGGATGCTTTTCTTCTCCCGGTTGAAAAATCAATAATACAGTGCCTTCAAATTCGTGTTTCAGCTCGTTCAATATTCTTGCAACGCCGAGCAAAGATGCCGTATGCACATCATGCCCACAAGCGTGCATAACATCCTTATATTGAGATTTATACGGAATATCATTGGTTTCGCAGATAGCCAAAGCATCCATATCAGCCCTCAAACCAACGATTTTTTTACAAGGATTTTTCCCTTCGATAATACCCATAACACCGGTTCCTGCTATTCCGGAAATGAATTTTATACCCAAAGCGGATAATTGAGTTTGAATATATGCTGATGTGATATATTCTTTGTAAGATAATTCCGGATGGGCGTGCAAATATTGATAATCTTTCACTACATCCGAATGATTATCTTCGACCTTCTTTTTTATTTGTAAAATTACTACATTTGCAGGCATAACAATATTAATTGCTTATAAACGTTAAAAATAAGTACAAAAATAGCAAAAATACAGACTGTATAAGTATTAAAATGGAAGAAGATATAAAAAAAGCCTGCGATGTACTATTAAAAGGAGGAATCATCTTGTACCCAACCGATACGATTTGGGGTATCGGATGTGATGCAACCAACGAAGAGGCAGTAAAAAGAATATATGCAATCAAGCAGAGAGCCGATTCGAAGTCAATGCTTGTATTGCTCGATTCTTCTGCAAAATTAGATTACTTTGTATCTGATTGCCCCGATATTGCACTGGATTTGATAGAACTTTCAGATAAGCCGCTTACCATCATTTATTCGGGAGCGAAAAATCTGGCTCCAAATCTTATTGCAGAAGACGAAAGTATCGGAATCCGTATCACCCAAGAAAATTTTTCGAAAGAACTTTGTCGCAGATTCAAGAAACCAATCGTTTCTACATCTGCCAATATCAGCGGAAATCCAAGTCCGGCTAATTTCCCGGAAATAGAATCCGCAATCATCAATGCTGTCGATTATGTCGTTAATTATAGGCAAGATGACTTAACAAAATCAAAGCCATCTTCTATCATTAAATTAGAAAGCGGTGGCGTTGTAAAAATTATACGGGAGTAAAACGGCATGAAAAACAGGACGCAATTGATTAAATACTTAATTGCCGATTTTGCATCGGTTTCTTTGTCGTGGTTCCTGTTCAATATCATCCGTTATTACAAAATGGAGATCGCATTTAGCAATCTACCTAATTTTTTGATGAAAGATACCATTTTATGGGGACAATTACTTATTCCTGCCTTTTGGCTTATTCTTCATTATTATTCAGGATACTACAATAAATTGCTCGAAAAATCACGATTATCAGAGTTTTTCTCAACTTTCTTCGTATCTATTATAGGAACAATAGTTGTATTCTTCACACTCTTATTAAACAAATTACCACATTCGTTAAATGTTTATTATGAACTATTTGCCTATTTGTTTTTGTTGAATTTCTGTTTTACTTATATTTTCCGTTTAATAATTACACAAGCTGCTACAAAAAAAATTCACAGCAGAGAATGGACTATCAGGGCTTTGATTCTTGGTACGGCAAAAAATGCCATACAAACTAAAAAAATGTTGGAAAAACCTTCCAAATCATTAGGCTATACAATAGTCGGACATGTCAATGTTTCAAAAGAAAATTTATCTGATTTAGGACAGATTATAAAAGAGCAAAACATCGAAGAACTGATTGTAGCCATCGATACGGAAAACAACAATGAACTGTTGAGTTTACTGTATTCGTTGTATCAATACAAACTGCCTATTAAAGTGCCGGCCACCTATACAAAAATTTTAACCGGAAAAGTTAAAATAGAATCTATTGATGCCGTTCCGTTGATAAATATTGCCGACAATAATTTTTCCGAATGCGAGAAAAATATAAAAAACACTTTAGATAAGATTGTTTCGTTTTTTGTATTACTTTTGCTATCCCCTTTATATGCTTATTTGGCGTTAAGAATAAAGTTGGATTCACCGGGGACTGTTATTCTGAAACAAGAAAGAATCGGATATTTGGGTAAGCCGTTTACAATTTATAAATTCCGGACAATGAGCGAAGATGCCGAGCAATCGGGACCTCAACTATCGTCTGAAAATGATGAACGGATTACCAAATTTGGTCGTGTTATGAGAAAATATCGTTTCGACGAATTGCCTCAATTCTGGAATGTCCTGAAAGGAGATATGTCGCTGGTGGGGCCTCGTCCGGAACGGAAATATTTTATCGACAAGATAGTAAAAACGGCTCCTTACTTCTACTTACTTCACAACGTCAAACCCGGCATAACATCATGGGGAATGGTGAAATACGGTTACGCATCGACGGTAAACCAGATGATTGAACGTATCGAATACGACATTTTGTATTACGAAAACATGTCATTATCGTTGGATTTCAAAATTTTAATATACACGATAAGAACTGTTATTACAGGAAAAGGCATTTAATTTTTATGACATCCGTAAAGTGGTTTGACTCGCTACTCCTTTGGCGGGAAAAACATATCAAAGAGAAACATTTTATCCTCATAATCAGCTTTTTAGTTGGTTTATGTGCTGCTATTGCTGCCATTACGCTCAAAAGTGCCATCCATTTTATTCAACATATTCTTACCGAAAGAATGGACATCAGCAATGCCAATTACTTGTATTTAATATACCCGATCATTGGCATATTGATTGCCGGTTTATTCGTCAAATATGTTGTCAAAGACGATATTGGGCATGGGGTTACTAAAATCCTGTATGCGATTTCACAGCGAAAAAGCCGTATTAAACCTCACAATACATGGACTTCGATAGTTGCCAGTTCGGCTACCATCGGGTTCGGAGGTTCCGTAGGAGCAGAAGCACCGATTGTATTGACAGGCGCCGCGATAGGTTCCAACCTTGGTCGAATTTTCAAGATGGAACAAAAAACATTGATGTTATTGGTCGGTTGTGGCGCAGCAGGTGCCATTGCCGGAATTTTCAAAGCTCCTATTGCAGGATTGATTTTCACAATCGAAGTATTGATGCTCGATTTAACCTTGGGTTCTGTATTGCCTTTGTTAATAGCCTCAGTAACAGCTGCCACAGTTTCGTATATTTTCACCGGAACAGAGGCGATGTTCAGGTTCACACAAGTGGAGCCATTCATAATATCGCGCATACCATACGTGCTACTGTTGGGTATTGCTTGCGGATTAATATCATTATATTTCACTCGCGCCATGATTTGGACGGAAGGAATTTTCCGGAAATTAGGCGGTTTTTGGAAAAAATTTATTGTCGGAGGTATTATCTTGAGCGTTCTAATTTTCTTATTACCACCTCTTTACGGAGAAGGATACGATACCATTGGCGCACTCTTAAGTAACGAACACAATACCATATTAGACGGAAGTTTTTTCTATTCTTTGAAAGACAATTATTGGGGCATTATTATTTTTTCGCTTTTAATCATTTTCTTCAAAGTTTTTGCGTCGAGTGCTACCAACGGAGGCGGTGGATGCGGAGGAATTTTTGCTCCTACCCTTTTCTTGGGTTGTATAACCGGATTCACATTTTCTCATTCAGCGAATTACTTTTTCAACCAATCTTTTCACCTTCCGGAAGAAAACTTTGCATTAATGGGAATGGCAGGAATGATGTCGGGCGTAATGCACGCACCTTTGACTGCGGTTTTCCTTATCGCAGAATTAACAGGTGGATTCGATTTATTTTTGCCTCTGATGATAGTCGCAATCAGTGCCTATCTTACCATTATTGCTTTTGAACGACACAGTATTTATGCCATGCGATTGGCTAAAAAAGGAGAATTGTTGACACACCATAAAGACAAAGCCGTATTAACGCTATTAAACTTAGACTCCGTAATCGAAACCGATTTGAAAATTGTACATCCCGAAATGACGCTGGGCGATATGGTAAAAGTCATCGCTCAATCAAATAGAAATGTTTTCCCGGTAACCGACGATGAAGGAAAAATGAAAGGAGTTGTCCTATTGGATGATATAAGAAATATCATGTTCCGTCCGGAATTATATGACAGATTCAAGGTTCAGAAATTCATGGTTTCACCACCTGCCAAATTAAACATCAACTTACCGATGGAAAAAATCATGCAAATATTCGACGAAACCAACGCATGGAATTTGCCGGTTATCGATGATGCCGGAAAATATGTGGGATTCGTTTCAAAATCAAAAATATTTAATGCCTATCGAGATATTTTAGTAGAAAATTTCTCTGATGATGAATAAATCTGAGTATTTTAGGCTAAATTATTAGCCCAACATGCGTATATTTGCAAGTTGTCTGCAAGCGGCGGACAGCGCGTGCGGACAATGAAAAGCGAAAATTGAAAAATTAAGACAATGAATGACAATTTGAAAATATTTAGAAAAGACTTTTTGAACGCCAATACTTGGGCACAAAGAAAAGAGGGAGTTCCACTTGACCTTTTGGACGCATTAACAAAAGAGGAACTTAAAATAGCCGAGAACGAACTTATTGACTCTGCGAGTTTAAATGATACTTGGCAAATAATCGGACTTGGACACATAAAATCGACAAATTCCTTATTGAAACTTTATGATTTGTTATCCAGTGCTAAAAGTTATTTCAAAATAGTTATTGCACATTCAATATTTCAAATTTGTGGCGACAAAGAAATGGTTGAAATAACATTGAATGAAGCAAAGAAAGTAACAGACCAGTATCAAATCATTGATTTTTTGTATATGCTTCCAGATTTTAATGACAAAAGAGTGGACAATTTATTGCGTGAATTTCACGAACATAAAACTTATTTGGTGGCTTATAATGCAGCAAGAGTTCTTGGACTTTCAACAGATGAGGTTGTGGAAAAATTTAGAGGTAAAAATAAATTATGAAAAAACAGACGGTAAAAAATGCCAGCAGATAACGAGCGGTTTCACGCAAGCGGGGGTGTATGCCCGCAGAAACATTTGTGGGAATTGGAAGTGTACCGCCCGCCCGAACCTGCGTGCCCCCCCCGCCTGCGTGAAGCCGCCACCACGT
>JAIRVZ010000045.1 GCA_031253625.1 Dysgonamonadaceae bacterium | reverse complement strand
CCGAATTTCAAAAACACAAAAATTGGAAAGAAAAAACACAGTTGAGAGCCACACCGACAATTTTAGTCAATGGTTACCAACTGCCGGAAAATTATAAAATAGAAGATTTGAAATATTTTGCAAAATTAGAAATTGACGTCAATCAATCATTGCTGAAGTAGTAAGGCAATGGGCAATAAATTAGCTGTTTATTGCAATAGTTACTACGATTTATTAAATTTTAATTACTTTTGTTTAATGAAGAAAGTTAATTTAAAAGGGGTTTCAGAAACCCTAAGTGAGAAAGAACTGAAAAATGTGATGGGTGGAAATTCCACTACGGCTGGCCCCATGGATCCGATTGGCTCTGGAGGAGATCTTCTAATAGTAACAGAAATTAGAGATTTTGATATGGTTGACAGTCCGCTCAAAGTAGCTGGAAATCCTTGTATTTTTAAATGGACTGACAAGAGCGGAAAAGAACATACAGCTACAGGTATCTTGAAAGTTTCTCCTCTTGACGGACGTACATATTGTTCCGATCTTAGATAATGTTAAATTTTAATTACTTTTGTTTTATGAAAAAAATTAATTTGAAAGGGATTTCAGAAGCCCTGAGTGAAAAAGAATTAAAGAATGTGATAGGTGGAAATACTATCTTAGAGGGTCCATCGGGTGAAATTAAAATGGGTGGAGATGACCTCCAAGTAGTACAAGCAGCTTTGAATGATGATATGATGCCTGCTGAGCTCAGTCCCAAACAGGAAGCTTGTAAGGATAAACCGATAGGAGCTGCTTGCTCCTTTAAATATCAAGGTAGAACGTACTATGGAACATGTCAAAGCTATATTTACCAACCTAAGCATTGTTCTGATTTGAAGTAATCAAAAGAGAGGGTGTGATCTTTTGACGTACACCCTCTTCTTTGACATTTACATACAATTAATATATGTTTTAACTATAATTAAAAACAAATGAATGTGAACTTCTCTTCTTTTTTAAAACTTATTTTAAGTATTAACCTTTGTTTAATGCTATTTTCCTGTTCGTATACAGAGAAAAACTCGTTTTCAAACCCTGAAATCAAGGATGGGATAACCAAACTGTCGGGTAAAATCATTAATTATCATCCGGAAGATGAAACAGAAAATCCGATCATCACACTGTCTGTTCTCTACCCTGTTACAGCAGGAGTAACTAATCTTGAAACTCAGTTAAATTATGATGGCAGTTTTTATTTTGAAGAAGTACCGATTGAATGTAATACCATCGGTTTTATTAGTTCAGAGATTTTCAATTGGACTGGTGTTGGTGTGGGTTTAGTATCCGGTGAAGAAACACAAGTAGAAATCGCATTTGACGAAAATAACGATATAAAGGTACATTTCATGAAAAACAACTTGCTGTCAACTTCCGATAGCTTACTTTATTCTTACGAATTTATAGACAGATTTATGGTGCCGTCAGGAGATGGTTATAGTAAATGTTACAACATGAACCCGGAAGAATTTCGCCCATACGCAATGAAGATAATAGAAAATAGATTGAAATATGCATTAGATGGTTCACATTTGTCAAAAAGAGCAGCCGACTATATTTCAAACGAGTTTAGACTATTTTATATGAGAGGAATACTACTCGACTATAGTGGCTACATTTCTCTGAATTATCAAAATTTTAAGGCCGAAGAAGAACTCGATGACTTTACTCCAATAGAACCGGATAAATCTTATTATTCTTTCCTCAGAGATTTTGATTTGAATAATCCTCAATATTTGTACAATGTTTATTATCCTGAAGTATTGGAAGTAATTTTGAGAAATGACACATTAAACATTCCACTTATCGGTGATACTCCCATTGACCAATGGGTGAACAAAGTAAAAGCAATTATGTCTGAATTAGTCGGGTTCGACAAAGGTTTGTTTTATGATATGTTGGCTGCCAATAGTTATGCCCAACAATTTAATAACGAGTTGAAACCTTTATCAGATAAACAAATAGAAAATATCAAGAAATATTTTAAGGGCAAAAAAGGAGAAATCGCCAAAATTCTTTTGAGAAAAAACGAAGAAATAATCAAATTGGCCGCACAAAAAGCCCCGCTTGTTGTGAATAAAACACCGGATGTATCTAAAGAAAAATTGATGGATGCCATTATTTCCAAATACAAAGGGAAAGTGGTAGTTGTTGACCTTTGGGCAACTTGGTGTGGCCCTTGTTTGGATGCCATGAAAAAATATGCAATAGTCAAAGGCGAGTTGAAAGATAAAAATATTGTTTTTGTATATCTAACGAATGGTTCTTCCCCCCAAAAACTATGGGAAGAAAAAATCGAAGGAATCGGGGGCGAACATTATTATCTAAATGCTGATGAATGGAGATATTTGATGGAATCGTTTGATTTTGAAGGCATTCCGTCTTATGTGATTTTCGATGCTCAAGCAAAACTTCGCCATAAATTCACAGGCTATCCCGGAAATGAAGAAATGCTGAAAATGGTTGAAAATCTATTGCCATAAAAAAAGATGCAAACTTCTTTTCCTCATTATGCTCAGTTCGATGCCATGGACTGTGGCCCGACTTGTTTGCGCATGATTGCGAAATATTACGGTCGCAGTTACACTCTTCAAAACCTGCGCGAACGCAGTTTCATTACCCGTGAAGGAGTATCTATGCTTGGTATTAGCGATGCAGCCGAAAGTATCGGCATGCATACGCAAGGAGTACGGATTACTCTCGAACAATTGGTTGAAGATATGCCTCTACCATGTATTTTGCACTGGAATCAAAATCACTTTGTCGTTTTGTATAAAATCAGCAAAAAGGAAAGATTTCACATTGCCGATCCTGCAAGCAAAAAATATGTAATGAATCGTGAGGAATTCTGTCGTTGTTGGCTCAGTTCCAAAATTGAAGAGAAAGATACCGGAACGGCTTTGATATTACAACCTTCTCCCGAATTTTACGATTACGAAGACGACAAAGAAAAACAGGAGAAAAACTTGTTTTATTACCTTCGTTACCTGTTTCCTTATAAATCACAATACGCTCAAATCGTTGTAGGAATGATACTCGGCAGTATTCTTGCCTTGATTTTTCCCTTTCTAACACAGGCTGTTGTCGATCAGGGTATTGGCAATCATAACCTGAATTTCATAAGTCTGATATTGATCGCCCAGTTAGTATTAACAGTAACTCAAACGGGAGTTGGATTTATACAAAACTGGATTACGTTGCACGTCAATACCCGTATTAGCATTTCTCTAATTTCCGATTTTTTGGTTAAGTTAATGAAATTGCCCATACGTTTTTTCGATGCTAAAAATATTGGAGATATTTTGCAGCGCATTGGTGACCATGGGCGTATACAGGATTTCTTGTCGGGAACCACACTTTCAACGTTGTTCTCCTTTTTCAATTTCTTTGTTTTTGCAGGTATTTTAGCTTATTATAATTTATCAATTTTACTGGTATTTATAATCGGAAACGCTCTGTATGTGGCATGGATTATCTTTTTCATGCGCTACCGGCGTAAATTAGACTACAAACGTTTTGCACAATCGTCTGCCAATCAAAGTAATATGGTACAACTCATTACCGGTATGCAGGAAATCAAACTCAATAACTGCGAAAAACAACAACGTTGGAAATGGGAGCGCATACAGGTAAAACTATTCAAAATCAGCATTCAGGGAGTGGCATTGGGGCAATATCAACAGACGGGGTCTATTTTTTTCAGTCAGACCACAAGTTTGTTTATCTCATACTTGTCGGCAAAAGCGGTAGTGGAAGGGAACATTACTTTAGGTATGATGATGTCGATTAGTTACATCATCGGTCAACTCTCCTCCCCTATTGGGCAAGTAATCGGTTTCGCCCAGTCACTACAAGATGCCAAAATAAGCTTGGAACGGTTAAATGAAATTCACAATAAAAAAGACGAAGAGCAGGAAATAGAAAACAGGATAAATCAATTGCCAAAAAACAAAACGATTAAATTAGAAGATATTTGTTTCAGCTACGATGGAGCCGAAAGGGATTATGTTTTGGAGAATCTTAATCTGAAAATCCCTCAAAACAAGGTAACTGCTTTGGTTGGAATAAGTGGGAGTGGAAAGACAACCATTATTAAACTACTCTTGGGATTTTATCCTCCTATAAAAGGTAAAATTACCATTGATAACACCCTCCTCAATGAAATCAACCCGCATGTTTGGCGGCAACATACAGGGGCGGTAATGCAAGACGGATTTATCTTTTCCGATACAATAGCTAACAATATTGCTGTTGGAGTGGAAAATATTGATAAAAAGCGTTTGTTGCACTCTGTAGAAACAGCCAATATCAGGGAGTTTATCGAAAGCCTGCCTTTGAAATACAATACCAAAATCGGCATGGAAGGTAACGGCATCAGCCAAGGACAGCGGCAACGCTTGCTCATTGCCCGCGCTGTTTACAAAAGTCCCGATTTTCTGTTTTTCGACGAGGCCACCAATGCTTTGGATGCCAATAACGAACGGGTAATTTTGGATAATCTGAATGAATTCTACAGAGGTAAAACAGTGGTTATTGTTGCCCACCGGCTCAGCACCGTTCAACATGCCGATAACATCATTGTGTTGGATAAAGGCAAAATTGTAGAAGAAGGAACACATAAAGAATTAACAGAAAAGAAGGGAGCATATTATACATTGGTAAAGAACCAATTGGAATTGGGAAACTAAGAAGATTATAAAGAACAAAGGCCGAAGGCCTTATATATTGGTAGCGTGGGGCA